>NZ_AUWQ01000056.1 GCF_000455205.1 Mycobacterium sp. UM_CSW
GCGGGCGGCGGCGGCATCGGCGGAACCGCGGGTGGCAGTGGAGGTGGCGGCGGCGGAGCCGACGTCGGCGGTGACTTCGGCGGCCACGCCGTCGGCGGCACGGGCGGCAACGGCGGCTAGCTTTGGCGCGCGAACGGCCGCAGATGTACGGACTTTGCGGCGTGTCGGCGTACAAACGCGGACGCTCGCAGGGAGGCCGCCCCTAGTCCTGCTCGCCCTGGGCGGTCTCGAGGAGTTCGCGGGCGTGCGCGCGGGCGCTGTCGGAATCGCCCAGACCCGCGAGCATCCGCGCCAGCTCGGCGACCCGGTCGTCGCCGCTCGCCCGGCGGACCATGCTGGTGCCCTTGGGTCCGGCGCTGTGAACCACCAGGTGCACGTCGGCGTACGCGGCGACCTGCGGCAGGTGGGTGACCACGATGACCTGATGGGTGCGGGCCAGCCGTGCCAGCCGCCGCCCGATCTGCACCGCGGCGCGGCCGCCGACGCCGGCGTCCACCTCGTCGAACACCATCGTGGTGCCGGCCGCGGAGGCGGCAAGGACGACCTCGAGGGCCAGCATCACCCGGGACAGCTCGCCGCCGGAGGCGCTCTTGGCCAGCGGCAGCACGGTCATGCCGCGATGAGCCGCGAAGCCGAACTCGACCTGGTCGATGCCGTCGCCGCCGGCGCGAACCGTCTCGCCCGAGGGCAGCGTCAGGGTGGCGGGATCGTCCGGGTCGGTCGCCACATCGGTGGCCACGTCGATGGTGAACTCGGCGTCGGCCATCGCCAGCCCGGACAGCTCCGCGGTCACCGCCTTGGCCAGCCGTTTGGCGGCCTTGCGCCGAACCTTGCCGAGTTCGACTGCGGCGTGGCCCAATTCGCGCGCCAGCTCGGCAACGCGGCGTTCCAGCGCGGTGATCGCCTCTTCGGACACGTCGAGTTGCGCCAGCCGCTCGCGCGATTCGGCCGCCCATCGCAGCACCCCGTCGATGTCGGCGGCGTATTTGCGGGTCAGCGTGCGCAGCTGGGCCTGGCGGGCCAGCTTGGATTCCAGCGCGCTCGCGTCGACGGGGAGCTCGTCGAGGAAGCCGCCGAGTTCGTGGGCCGCGTCGTCGACTACCGTCAGCGCCTCGGCGATCTGGCCGGCCAACGCCCGCAGCGTCGCGTCGTCGGTCGATTCGAGTGCGGCCCTTGCCTTTCCGAGGCTGTCGATCGCGCCGTGGCCAAGGCCGTCCCCGTCGTCGGCCGACAACGCGGCGCGCGCGGTGGCGGCGGCCTCGCGCAGCATGTCCAGTTCGGACAGGCGCACGATGTCGGCGACGAGCGCGTCGTCTTCGCCGGGTTGCGGGTCGACGGTGTCGATCTCGTTCAGCGCGAACTGCAACCGGTCGGCCTCCTGGGCGAGCTCGCGGGCCCGCTCGCGGCGGTCGATCAGGTCGCGCCGCGCGGTCAGCCAGGCGTCACGCAGCTTTCGGTAGCGCTCCAGGGCCGGGCCGGCCTCGGCAAAGCGGTCCAGCGCGCCGCGTTGCTCCTCGGGCCGCATCAGGCGCAGCTGGTCGTTCTGCCCGTGCAGGGTGAGCAGTTCGGTGGTGAAGTCGCCCAGCGACTTGGCGGGCACGCTGCGCCCGCCCAGGGAGGCGCGCGACGGCCCGTCGCGGCTGACCGAGCGCAGCGCGATCACGCTGCCGTCCTCGTCGCGCTCGGCGCCGAGGTCGTCCAGGATCGCGTCCAGCTGCGCCGCCGTCTCGTCGTCGAGATCGGTTGTGGTGAAACGGCCTTCGACGACGGCACGGTCGGCTCCCGAGCGGACCCGGTTCGGGTCGGCGCGGCCCCCGCCGAGCAGGTGCAGCCCGGTCACCACCATCGTCTTGCCGGTGCCGGTCTCGCCTGTCAGCACCGTCAGGCCGCGGCCGAACTCCCCGACCGCTGCGCTGATGGCACCCAGCGACTCGATGCGTATCTCGGTAAGCACCCGGCCATTACTTTCCGCGCCAACCGGTCACCGGCAACCGGAACTTGCGCACCAAGCGGTCGGTGAACGGCGCGCTGTCCAGCCGCGCCCACTTGACCGGGGTATCGCAGCGGGTCACCTCGATCCGGCTGCCGGCCGGGATCCTCATTTCGCGGCGGCCGTCGCAGAACACCAGGGCGTCGTGCCCGTCCGCCTCGGTCTCGATCGCGATGGTGGCCTCGGGGCTGGTGACCATGGGCCGGCCGAACAGCGCGTGAGCGTTGTTGGGCACCACCAGGATTGCCTCCAGGTCGGGCCACAGCACCGGGCCGCCGGCCGAGAACGCATAAGCGGTGGAGCCGGTCGGCGTCGACACCAGCACCCCGTCGCAGCCGAACGCGGACACCGGGCGGCCGTCGACCTCGACGACCACGCCGAGCACGCCCAGCCTGGGACCCTTTTCCAGGCTGACCTCGTTGAGGGCCCAGCCGTGTTCGACGTGGCCCTTGTGCAGCACCGCGACGTCCAGCGTGAGGCGGTTCTCCACCCGGTAGTCGCGGGCCACCACGTGATCGAGCACCCGGTCGATCGCCTCGGCTTCGGCCTCGGCGAGGAAGCCGATCCGGCCCAGGTTGACGCCGAGCACCGGAATCCCGGCGTTGCGGGCCAATTCGGCCGCGCGCAGGAAGGTGCCGTCGCCGCCGAGCACCAGCACCAGTTCGCAGCCCTCGGCCGCCGACGGCTCGGCATCGACCACCTCGATTTCGACGCCCATGGCCCGCATGTCGTCGGGGGCCAGGTTCAGCGGTCCGCGGTCGACCGCCTCGGCGGACAGCAACCGCAGCCCAATCCCGTTGTCGCCCAACACTTTCTGAACCCGGCGCGCGGTCTCGGTCGCCTCCTCGCGGCCGGTGTGCACCACCAGCAGCACGGTGCGCTCAAAAGTCATTGCGGGCCCTCTTCCACCGCGCGCCGCACCGCGTCCACCAGCCCATCAGCAGATAGCCCCCGATCGGTCTCGGCGCGCAGCCACAAGAAGTATTCGACATTGCCCGACGGGCCAGGCAGCGGGCTGGCGGTGACGTCGACGGCCTGCCAGCCCAGCTCCCCCGCGCGCCGCGCGACCCGCAGTACCGCGTCGGCGCGCAGGCCGGGATCCTGGACGACCCCGCCGGCGCCGACCTGGCCCTTGCCCACCTCAAACTGCGGCTTCACCATGGGAACGATATCCGCGCTGGGCCAAGCGCATCCAATCAGCGCGGGCAACACGGTGGCCAGCGAGATGAAGGACAGGTCGGCCACCACCAGGTCGACGGGGCCACCGATGGCCTCCGGCGTCAGTGCGCGGGCGTTGGTGCGTTCGACGACGATCACCCGGGGGTCGGACCGCAGCGACCAGGCCAGCTGGCCGTAGCCGACGTCGGCCGCCACCACCTCGGCCGCCCCGCGGTCCAGCAGCACCTCGGTGAACCCGCCCGTCGACGCGCCCGCGTCCAGGCAGCGGCGGCCCGCGACCGGAATGCCGAAGGCGTCCAGCGCGCCGATGAGCTTGTGCGCCCCGCGCGACACC
Organism: Mycobacterium sp. UM_CSW; assembly: GCF_000455205.1. Lineage (GTDB taxonomy): Bacteria > Actinomycetota > Actinomycetes > Mycobacteriales > Mycobacteriaceae > Mycobacterium. The sequence goes on from NZ_AUWQ01000056.1 coordinate 3,504, forward strand.
CAGCCGCGCTCGTCCTCGTCGGTGACGGTCAGGGCGGCGGTGACGTCGACGGCGGTGCCAGGCTTGCGGGCCGGCATGCCGTCGATGCTCACCTTGCCGGCGCCGATCAACTCCGCGGCCTGCTGGCGGGATCGGGCGAGCCCGCGGCGGACGAGCTCGGCGTCGACGCGGGCACGTCGTGCCACGGCGGTACTCAGCCCTTCTCCGCCGACTCCAGCGCGGCCAGCAGCACGTCGTGCGCCTCGGAGAGGCGGCGCGCTATCTCTTCGAGCTCGGCGAGGGACGGCTCGTGTTCGGGGTTTTCCGGATCCCCGATATCCGATAGCTGGGCGACCAGGGCATCTATTTCAGCGCGAAGCTGATCGGGATCGATATTCATCGGGTAACCACGCTAGTCCAGAGACCAGCGCTGCAGCGCGTCCCGGGCGCGCGCGTCGGCCGCCTCGATGCGCACCGGCCCGGCCGCCGCGGCGCGCCACACCGCGTGTGCGACGGCCCGGACGACCGAGAGCCCGTCGCCCTCGTCGGCGCCGTTGGCGCTGACCGTCACCGCCTGGTTGCCGACCTCGACGTGCCAGCCGGGCTGCGGCTTCACCGCGAGCCGCTCGCCCTCGGAGTGCAGCGAACGCAGGTCGTGGGCGATGTAGGTGGGCCGGCGCACAGGGTCGGCGAACACCGCGTCGCGGGCGGTGCTGACCCCGGTGAGCACCATCAGGCTGGGCAGGTCGGCGGCAGTGGCGCCCTCGATGTCGGTGTCCAGCCGGTCGCCGACCACCAGGGGCGCGCGGAAGTCGCCGCGGGCGACCGCGTCCTGCAGCAGCCGCGGCGCTGGCTTGCCCGCGACCCGCGGTTCGGCGCCGGTGGCGGCCCGCAACGCGGCCACGAACGATCCGTTTCCGGGCAGCAGGCCGCGCTCGGTCGGCAGGGTCGGGTCGACGTTGGCGGCCACCCACAGCGCGCCCGCCCGGATGGCCAGCGCGGCCTCGGCGAGGTCCGGCCAGCCGATGGCGGTGGACAGGCCCTGCACGACGGCGACGGGGTCGTCGTCGTAGCGGCGCACCGGGCGCAGCCCGACGGCGGCGATCTCGTTGGCCAGCGCGTCGGTGCCGACGATCAACACGCGCGATTCCGGCGGTAGCTCGTCGGCCAGCAGCCGGGCCGCGCTCTGGGCGCTGGTGACGACGTCGGTCGCGGTCGCGGTGAAGCCGAGCTCGCGCAGGTGCAGCGCCACCTCGTCGGCGCTGCGCGAGGCGTTGTTGGTCACAAAGAGCTTGCGGCTTTCGACCTCATCGAGCGACCGCACGGCGCCCTCGGTGGGCTGGGCGCCGCGGAAGACGGTGCCGTCCAGGTCGACGAGCAGGCAATCGTATTGCTGCGCAATGGTTTTCATCTCAGGCGAGCTCGCCGACACGTTCTTCGGCGTCGGTGACGCCGTCGATATCGGCGGCCGCCGAGCGCAGGAACCATTCCAGCGCCTCGTCATTGCGGCCGAGCGCCAGCAGCGTGTCGGCGTAGGCGTAGAACAGCCGGGCCGCCGTCGAGCCGCTGCGGCTCGTGTCGAGCTGCGGGGTGGACAGGACGGTGAGCGCCTGTTCGAGCTGCCCGAGATCCGCGCGGGCGCCCGCGGCGACGATGCGCAACTCGTCGGCGTCGTCGCCGGCCAGCTGAGCCGCCTCCTCGCCGCGCGCCAATTCGATCGCCCGCTCCGGACGGCCAAGGCCGCGTTCGCAATCGGCGATCAGCGCGAGCAGCGCCGACTTGCTGCCCATCCTGCGGGCGGCGCGCAGTTCGGCGAGCGCCTGGGCCCAGTCGCCGCAGTGATAGGCGGCGATTCCGACAGCCTCGCGGACCGCGGCGATCCGGCTGGACCGGGCCCGCGCCGCGCGGGCGTGTTTCAGCGCAGCCTCGGGATCCTCGTCGATCAGCTCGCCGGCGGCGACGAGGTGCCGCGCCACCGCGTCAGCCGTCGCACGGTCCAGCGTGCTCAGCTCGCGGCGGATTTCGGGCGCCAGCTGTTTGGCTTCCACGCCGGGCGGTATCGGGGGCCCGTCGTTCGGCGCGCGATGGTCCTTGTCAGCGGTGCGCGGCTGCGCCGGCCGGGCGCGGCCGGGACCCGACCAGGAGCCGGATGCCTGGCGCGGTCCCCGCCTACCGCTGTGCCCCTGCCTGTCGTCGACCACTCTGCAAAGGATACGGGCGCAGCGGCGGCGCCTTTGTTGAGTGTGCGGCGACGGCTTTGATCGTGACGGTGTACACCCCGAAAGCCGTCAATGCACACGGCGAGCGGCGCGAGGCCGACTACGCGGGCGGTCGGTCGGTCAGCAGCGGCGCCAGCACCGCCGGGCAGTAGGTCGCGATCGCGACGATGGTGAACACGCCCGCCGCGTCGTGCGACATTCCGTGGCCGTCGGCGACCGTGCTGATCACCGAGTCGAACGACCCGCCGGGTTCCACGAGCATCGGGCACACCGACCTCCCCAGCGCCGTCGCGCTGTCGGGCTGCGACACGGGGACGCCGGCGTTCGTGAGTGCCCGCAGGAACGCGTTGCCCATCCAGTCGGCGTGCACGGGTGCGGCCAGTACGGCGGTCAGGCCGGCCAGGCCCGCGCTCACCACCATCACCCGCAGCATCCGAGTCGCGCCAGTCACCGTGACCACCCTGGTCAGCCGAGGTCACGACGGCGATACGACACGGTAACGACTAGGCGACGCGTTCGATGCCGGCGACGTTGCGCTTGCCGCGCCGCAGCACCAGCCAACGGCCGTGCAGGAAGTCCGAGGGCTGGGGCGCCCACTCCTCGCTGTCGACGCGCACGTTGTTGACCGAGACGCCGCCCTCGCCGATCGTGCGGCGCGCGGCGCCCTTGCTGGCCGACAGGCCGCTGGCCACCAGCAGGTCGACGATCCCGTCGGGGCTGCCGGGCTTGAGCTCGGCGACCGACGTCTCGCGCAGCGCCGCGGCCAGCGTCGCCTCGTCCAACCGGTCCAGTTCGCCCTGCCCGAACAGCGCCCGGCTGGCGTGCTCGACGGCCTCGGTGGCCGCCTCGCCGTGCACCAGCACGGTCAGCTCGCGGGCCAGCCGCCGCTGCGCGGCGCGCTGCTGCGGGCGCTCGGCGGTGGCCCGCTCCAGCTCGGCCAGCTCGTCGGCGGACAGGAAGGTGAACCAGCGCAGGTAGCGGATCACGTCGGCGTCGGCGGTGTTGATGAAGTACTGGTACCAGGCGTACGGGCTGGTCATCTCGGGGTCCAGCCACAGACTGCCGCCGCCGGTGGATTTGCCGAACTTGGTGCCGTCGGCGGCGGTCACCAGCGGGACCGTCAACGCGTGCACCGTCGCGCCGAGCTTCTGGCGGACGAGGCGCACCCCGGCGATGATGTTGCCCCACTGATCCGAGCCGCCGATCTGCAGCGTGCAGCCGAGGCGCTGGTGCAGCTCGACGTAGTCGTTGGCCTGAAGGAGCATGTAGCTGAACTCCGTGTAGGAGATGCCATCGCCGTCGAGGCGCCGCCGGATGGTGTCGCGGTCCAGCATCACGTTCACCGAGAAGTGCTTGCCGATGTCGCGCAGGAACTCGATGGCCGACAGCGGGCCCGTCCAGTCCAGGTTGTTGACGACGACGGCTCCCGTGGGTGAGTTGTCGAAGTCGACGAAGCGCTCCAGCTGGCCGCGAATGCGCTCGGTCCACGCGGCGACGGTGTCCGCCTCGTTGAGGCTGCGCTCGCCGACGTCGCGGGGGTCGCCGATCATTCCGGTGGCGCCGCCGGCGAGCACGATCGGCCGGTGGCCGGCGCGTTGGAAGCGGCGCAGCGCCAGCAGCGGCACCAAGTGTCCGGCGTGCAGGCTCGGCGCGGTCGGGTCGAACCCGGCGTAGACGGTCATCGGGCCGCGCGCCGCCTCGGCGGCCAGCGCGTCGAGGTCGGTGGACTGCGCGATCAGCCCGCGCCACCGCAGCTCGTCAATGATCCCGGAATTCATCGCGCACGACTTTAGTCGCTGTGACGGCGTCGATTCGCCCACGCGCCGTGATATAAGGCAAGCTAACTACGTGGCGCATCGTGGCGCCGTCGTCTTCCCCCGTACGCGCACCAACAACGCGGAGCGTCATGGACAACCGATACTGGCCGTTGGTCGTCGCGATCATCATGCTCGCGCTCGGGCTGACCCTCACCGTCGACGACTTCAAGCGGGCCGCGGGCCTGCGCAAACCGCTCGCGGTGGCGCTCATCTGCCAGGCGCTGCTGCTGCCGACGCTGTGCCTGGTGATTGCCGAGGTCTTCCATCTCGAACCGCACCTGGCGGTCGGGCTCATGCTGATGTCGGCGACCCCCGGCGGGACGATGTCGAACATCCTGAGCCACTTGTTCAACGGCGATCTCGCGCTAAACCTCACCCTGACCGCAATCAACGCGGTGCTGTCGATCGTTGCCCTGCCCACGATTCTGGCGGTGGCGATGACGTGGTTTCTCGGTGAAGGGCGGTTTCTGCCGCTGCAGCTGGACAAGTTCCTTGCGGTGATCGGCCTGGTGCTGGTTCCGATCGCGATCGGGGTTGCCATCCGCCACCGCTTCCCCGAGCTGGCCCGGCGAATGCAGAAGCCGGTCCGGATCGCGGCGCTCACGCTGCTGGTGCTGGCCATCGTTGCGGCCATCGCCGGCGGACGAACGACGCTCTGGCACAACATCGGCCTGCTGACCGGTGCCGTCGTGGTTTTCTGCGCCGTCAGCCTGATGGTCGGCTACCTGGCGCCACGCCTGATGCGCCTCGCCCCGCGGCAGGCCGTCGCGGTCAGCCTGGAGGTCGGGATGCACAATGCCGTCGTGGCGATGGGCATCGCCCTGAGCCCGCAGCTGCTAAACAGCGCCGTGATGGCCACGCCCGCCGCGGTCTACAGCGCCATCGCGCCGCTGCTGGCCGTGACGTTCGTCTTGATCGCGCGCCGCGTGGACCCGGCGTTTCGGGTGGCCCCTGCCGCCGTCTAGTCGCTCGTCCCGGGGGTGGGTGCCCGCGGGCTGCGCCGATAGGCCGACACCTCCGGGCGGCCGGCGAGCCACAGTCGCCACGGCCGGTCGGCCGCCTGGCTGACGCCGACGCGGGGGCCCGAGGTGGCGGTCAGCGGGGCGTTCAGCTCCAGGGTCACCGGGCCGTCGGGATCGAACAGGTCAATCCCGTTGTCGTCCATGGTGATTCCCAACGCCGAGCACAGGTTGCCCGGGCCACGCGCCAGCGCGGCAGTGCGGACCAGCTCGCCGCGCCGGGCGCGCGCGACGTCGGTGCCGTCCTCGACGGCCGCGGCGCGCAGCAGGACGGCCGCCGCGGTCCCGTCGGGCCCGCACGAGACGTTGGCGCAGACGTGGATCCCGTGGCTGCGGTAGGTGTAGAGCCGCCCGGGCGGGCCGAACATCACGGCATTGCGGCCGGACCGGCCGCGGTACGAGTGGGCCGCGGCGTCGGGCCAAGGACCGTCGGGAACCCCGCCGTAGGCCTCGACTTCGACGACGACGGCCTGCACGCCCCTCCCGTTGAGGGTGGCGCCGAGCAGCCGGTGCGCGGCGGCGACCGGATCCACCACCAGCTCCCCTGCAACCACCCACCGAACCTACCGACAAGGCCGACGTGGCAATATCCCGGCCGAAATTGTGTCGAAGGAGCCCGAGAATGCACATCGACCCCGCCGCCACGGCGTGGCTGCTGGCCAGCACCGCCTTGGTGCTGCTGATGACCCCCGGCCTGGCGATCTTCTACGGCGGCATGGTCCGCACCACCGGGGTGCTCAACATGATCATGATGAGCTTCATCGCCATCCCGCTGGTCACGGTGGCGTGGCTGTTGATCGGCTACACCATCGCGTTCTCCCAAGACGGTGGGTACGGGCTCGTCGGAAACCTCGGACATCTCGGGATGCTCGGCATCGGGCCCGACACCGTCCACGGCGCGGTGCCCGAACTGTTGTACGCCACGTTCCAGTTGGCGTTCGCGATCATCACGGCCGCCCTGGTCAGCGGCGCGATCGCGGACCGCGCGAGGTTCGCGGCCTGGATGGCGTTCGCCACCGTGTGGACGATCGTCGTGTATTCGGTTGTCGCACATTGGGTGTGGGGGCCCGGCGGCTGGCTGGCCAAGCTGGGGGTGCTCGACTACGCGGGCGGCCTCGTCGTCGAGATCGTGTCCGGATCCTCCGCCCTGGCCCTGGCGCTGGTGCTGGGGCCCCGCATCGGCTTCAAGAAGGACGCCATGCGGCCGCACAACCTGCCGTTCGTCCTGCTCGGTGTCGGGCTGCTGTGGTTCGGCTGGTTCGGGTTCAACGCCGGATCCGCGTTGGCCGCCAATGGAACCGCCGCGGCGATCTTCCTCAACACGCTCGTCGCGGGGTGCCTCGGCATGCTCGGGTGGCTGACGGTGGAACGCATCCGGGACGGCAGGCCCACGACGTTCGGGGCGGCATCCGGTGTGGTGGCGGGCCTGGTCGCCATCACCCCGTCGTGCGGAACCGTCAACACGCTCGGCGCGGCGGTCGTCGGCCTGGCGGCGGGCATCGTGTGCTCGTTCGCGGTGGCGGCGAAATTCCGCTTCAACTATGACGATTCGCTCGACGTGGTGGGTGTGCACTTCGTCGGCGGCGTCGTCGGTGTGTCGTTGATCGGGCTGCTCGCGACGGCGGTCATGACGGCGGGCCCACGGGGCCTCCTCTACGGGGGCGGCTTCGCCCAGCTGGGCAAGCAGGTGCTGGCGATCGCCGTCGTCGCGCTCTACGCGTTCACGGCGTCGTTCGTCCTCGCCAAGGTGATCGATCGGGTGATGGGCTTCCGGCTCAGCGCCGACGACGAGACCACCGGTGTCGACCTCACCCAGCACGCCGAAACCGCTTACGCCGAAGGCGTGCACGGACATCAGCCGCTACGCCGCCCGGGCGAACGATGAGCCGATCGCTACTTGCGTAGCGTGAATTGGTTGAGGTCGGTGTAGCCCTTGCGGAAGAGGTTCGCGCAGCCGGTGAGGTACTTCATGTACATCTCGTAGACCTCTTCGGACTGGATCGCGATGGCCTCTTCTTTGTGCGCCTCCAGGCCCGCGGCCCAGACGTCCAGGGTCTTTGCGTAATGCCGCTGCAGGGATTGGCGGCGCTTCAGCTTGAAGCCGGCCTTCGCCGAGAACTCCTTGACCATGTCGATGGTCGGCAGGAAGCCGCCCGGGAAGATCTCGGTCTTCATGAAGTCGCTGAATTCGACGATCGCCGGGGTGAGCGGCAAGCCGGACTCGATGATCTCCTTCTCCGAGAGGACGGTGATGGTGTGCAACAGCATCGTGCCGCCGCGCGGCAACAGCTCGTAAGTTCTTTTGAAGAAAGCGTCGTAGCGGTCGTAGCCGACGTGTTCGAACGGTCCGATCGCCAAGATCCGGTCCACCGGATCGTGAAACCGCTCCCAGCCCTCGAGCAGCACCCGCTTGGAGCGCGGGCTGTCCGACTCGGCGAACAACTGCTCGACGTGGGCGACCTGGTTCTTGGACAGCGTGATGCCGACGACGTTGACGTCGTATTTCTCGATGGCGCGCATCATGGCGGCGCCCCAGCCGCAGCCCAGGTCCAGCATCGTCATGCCCGGCTGCAAGCCCAGCTTGCTCAGCGACAGGTCGATCTTGGCGATCTGCGCCTGTTCCAGAGTCATGTCGTCGCCGCCGAGCCAGTAGGCGCACGTATACATCTGGGTGCGGTCGAGAAACAGGCGGAAGAAGTCGTCGGATAGGTCGTAGTGCGCCTGCACATCCTCGAAATGCGGTGTCAGCTCCTCAGCCATGACATGTTGCCTTCCTTGGAACCGTCGGGCGGTCCAGTCGATGTGCGGCTCGGCGTGGTGAGTTTATCGGCTGCGGCCAACCTACGGGCTGCGCCGGGCGTGGAACGCCTCGTCGAACAAGTCGAGCATGGCCCGCCACGATCGCTCCGCTGAGAGTTCGTCGAAACGCAGACCGGGGACCTCGATGCGGTCGACCTCCGGGTGGGTGAAACTGTGTTGCGCGCCGCCGTAGAGGTTCATGCGCCAGTCGACCCCGGCCGCGCGCATCTGCTCTTCGAACACGAGCCGCTCGCCGACGGGGATCAATGGGTCCTCGGTGCCGATGCACACGAGCACCTTGGCGGTGATGTTGGCGGCGTCCGACGGGCGCGGAGTGGCCAACCGGGGGTGGAAGCCGACCACGACAGCGAGGTCGGTGCCGGCGCGCGCAAGTTCCAGGACGAGGTGTCCGCCGAAGCAATAGCCGATTGCGGCGACCTTGGTGGGGTCGGTGCGAGCCTGGTCGAGTAGCACGGTCAGGCCCGCGCGGGCCAGCCCCCGGGTGCGCTCCGGGTCGTGCCAGAGATCGTCGAGACGGGCCATCATCGCTTCTCGGTCGGTCATCGACACGCCACCGCCCTGGTAGTCGAGCGCGAACGCCACATAGCCCAGCTCGGCGAGTTGATCCGCGCGGCGGCGTTGGTGGTCATCAAGTCCCGGGCCCTCGTGCGCGATCAGGACCGCCGGACACGGGCCGTCGCCGTCTGGCACGGCGAGCCGACCGATCATCGTTCTGCCGTCGGCCTGGTACTCGATGTCAGTCACGCTCGTCATAGTCGACTGTGTATCACGAAGTGCGTTGTGAGATAAGGGTGTTCACCGCCAGCGAAGGCCGGCACTCGGCTAGCCCGCGGGCAGCTTGAGCACGAGGCCCTGAGCGTCATCGTGCTCCCAGGGAAGGCCGCCGCCCGTTGCCCGGGAACCCGTGTGATCGGTGACGTACACGTAGTTGCCGCCGGGGTCCACGGCCAACCCCAGGGGGTCGACGAAGCGAGGCGACCCGGGCAGCTCGGTCCAGGTGCTCGACCCCGGCGCCAACTTCATCACGCCTCCGGCGAGCCCGGTGAAGATGTAGACGTTGCCGGCGTTGTCGATCGTCGCGTCCTGCTCGCCCGTGCTCAGCCCCTTATAGGAGTTGTCGGGGGCCGGCGGCATTCGGGTCCAGGTGTCGGACCCAGGCGCCAGCTTCACCAGGTAGCGCTCGACGGAATGGCGTCCGACGCTGTGCGAGACGCTGATGTAGACGTTGCCGGCCTTGTCCACGGCCACATCGCCATTGGGGCTCCCACCTCTGCCGCTCGACGGCAGCACGGTCGGCGTGCTCGACCCGGGCGCCAGCTTCAGCACCTCACTGTCGCTGATGTTGACGACGTACACCGCGCCCGCGGCGTCTACCGCCAGACCGTGGGGATCACGCAGGCGCCGGAGGGGCAGCTCCGTTTGGGTGCTCGACCCGGCCGGCAGTTTCAATACCCGGTTGTGACAGGTGTCGCTGACGTACACGGAGCCGGCGGAGTCGACCGCCACCCCGCCGAGGGAAGCGTCGATGGTATTGGAACACAGATCGAGCCCGGTGAAGGGCAGCACCGTCTGGGCGCTCGACCCGGCCGCCAGCTTCAGCACGCGATTGAGGTGGGTGTCGCTGACATAGACGTTGCCGGCGCCGTCGACGGCCACACCGTGCGGACTGCGCAGGCCGGTAAAGGGCAGCGCGTACTGCCGCTCGCGGTCCGCCTTGAGCTGATCTTCTTTGCTCTGATGGTCGTTCCAGATGCTGCTCGCGACGAACATCATCGCCGGGCCCACGACGAACATGATCGCCGCGATGATGACGCCGTAGATCCAGAGCTTGCGTCTGGGCCGGGCCAGTGGCGCCCCGCCCGGGCCGGGTGCGGCCGCGCTCGCTTCTCGGGCCCTGTCCTCCAATTGCGAAACCAGGCCGAATTTTTCGACGAGGGCGAGCCAATCCGCGTCCGAGACCACGAACTCCGGTTCATCCCCCGGAGGCACACCCCCGCGCCACGCAAACCGGTAGTCGTACTTCGTGCGGGTGCCACTCCAGCTGGGCTGCGGCGGGCCCGCGACATCGGGACACCCGATGGTCAGTGGTTGCGAGTCGGCCACGCGCACAACGAGAACGGCCGTCGTGAGGGTACCCACGTAAGGTGCCGAGCGGGTGCTTGCGGCGGGCGTCGCGGTGACCTGCCCAAGCGAACCCGCGGCGAGGCGTGCGTTGCTGTTCACGTCGATCAGCGAGATCTCTTCGTCGCCAACGTCAATGGCCAGGCTCGGTCGCGGCGGGTTGGAGTTCAGCCGCATCGCCGTTGCGGTGTTCTTGAACATCCCAAAAAACGAGGACGAGAACATCCGCGCCGGATTCGGAGTGAGCAGGCAGCGAGTCGGTTGCCCCGGGAGCGGCCCGCGTACGCCGGGGACACGGGGGCGGCCGAGCGCGGCGAGAAGCTCATCAAACTCCGATGCCCACATCGTCGCGTCCACGCTGTCGACCGGTGGTGCGTCGAGCGGTGTTTCGGCGACAAGGCGATGATCCTGCCCGCCGAGGACGAAACGCTGCCGACCGCTACGCAGGTGCAGCGCCGTGCCTTTCGTGGTGCCGCCATACCCCGCGAGGGTCCAGTTGCCCAGCCGCGCATCACCGAAGGAGAAGACCTCGCCCGGCCGCGAGCTGACGGTCAGGCTGCCGTTCCCGACGTCGACGAACACCGTCTTTTTGCGATTCATCCGCCGCTGGAACACCCCGAAAGCCGGCATGGCGAGCACCAGGAACGCGATGAAGACCAGGAAGCCGCCGACCTTCATCACGTTTTCCGCACCCACGAGGGCGCCAACCAGGAAGAGCGTCATATAGATCAGACCGAGCGACGCCATTCCGCCGAACATGATCAGGTAGGTGTACTTCATCATCTGCTTGGTGCTGGGCGGCGCGGCGGCTGCCACAAAACGGCGCGACGGAAGCGCGTCGTGCGGGGGCGCCGCTGGCGGTTCGGCGCCCCGCGTCCGCTCGGCAAGCCGTTGCTCGAGATCGGCGATGCGTTTCTCCGGGTCGCCGTGATCCGTCAGCAACTTGTCCATGGCGGTTCCCTTCACGGCTTTCCGATGGCCTCGCGGCGGGACGTTAGCGCCCGCCATTTGCGAAATTCTTGTGCCTCTCTTCGCTACCGATCCCAGCTTCAAAGCGTCCCATCGAGGGCCCGCGAAGTTAAGCGCCGGGAGGAAGTGGGGACGGGCGCCGCCCAGCGTGAAATCCACGACGCCGTGACGGCGTGTCGCGTCGTGGATTTCACGTTCGCGGCGCAGCCGCCCTTGACATCGCCCGGTCGCGAGTGGAGTATTCATCATATGATGAGTTCATCGAGTGATGAATTATTGGCGCGGGGCCACGCCCCCGCCGTCAACATCGAGAATCTGCGCGTCCTCCGCGGTAAACGCCCTGCGCTGCACGACTTTTCGGTAACTATCGCCAAGGGCACGATCACCGGGCTGCTGGGCCCGTCCGGCTGCGGCAAGACCACCCTGATGCGGTGCATCGTCGGGACGCAGATCGTGAAGTCGGGCACCGTCACCGTGCTGGGCCGGCCGGCCGGAAGCCCGGCGCTGCGCCGCCGCGTCGGATACATGCCGCAGGACCCGACGATCTACAACGACCTGCGGATCGTGGACAACGTCCGCTACTTCGCCTCGCTCTACGGCTTCGACAACCGCGCCGCCGACGAGGCCATCGAGCGGGTCGGATTGACCGACCATCGAACCGCCTTCTGCGGCAACCTGTCCGGCGGTCAGCGCACCAGAGCGTCGTTGGCGTGCGCGCTGGTCTGCCGGCCCGAGCTGCTCGTGCTCGACGAGCCGACCGTGGGCCTGGACCCTGTGCTGCGGGTCGACCTGTGGGAGCAGTTCACCGAGCTCGCCCGTGGCGGCACCACCCTGCTGGTCTCCAGCCACGTGATGGACGAGGCCGACCACTGCGGCGACCTGTTGCTGATGCGCGAGGGCCACCTCGTCGCCCACACCACCCCAACCCGACTACGAGAGGACACCGGATGTCCGTCACTGGAGGACGCGTTTCTGTCCATCATCAAGCGCAGCACGAAGCTCCAGGCCGGTTAGGGCTGAAGGCCTACGCGGCCACCACGACGCGCATCCTGCGCCAGCTGGCCGCCGACCACCGCAGCGTCGCGCTGATCCTGCTCGTGCCGATCCTGGTGATCACGCTGATGTACTTCATGTTCGAGAACGCCCCACACCGACCCGGCACGCCGACCCCGTTCAACAACGCCTGCCTGATCCTGCTGGGGCTGTTCCCACTCTTCGTGATGTTCATCATCACGTCGATCACCATGCAGCGCGAACGGGCCTCCGGGACGCTGGAGCGCATCCTGACCACGCCGCTGCGCCGGCTGGATCTGCTCATCGCCTACGGCACCGCATTCTCCATAGCCGCTGCGGCGCAAGCGATCCTGGCCTGCATCGTGTCGTTCTGGCTGCTGGGCTTCGACACCGCGGGCAGCCCGGTATGGGTGTTCGTGATCGCCATCGTCAACGCCGTACTGGGCGTCGGGCTGGGCCTGCTGTGTAGCGCCTTCGCGCGCACCGAGTTTCAGGCCGTGCAATTCATCCCGCTGGTGATGGTCCCCCAGTTGCTGCTGGCCGGCATCATCGTGCCCCGGGCGCTGATGGCGCACTGGCTGCAGTGGATCAGCAACGTTCTGCCCGCGAGCTACGCGCTGGAGGCCCTGCAGCAAGTGGGCACGCACAGCGAACTCACCTACATCGCGGTACGCGACATCGTCGTCGTCATGGGGTTCGCGCTCGCGGCGCTGTGCCTGGCCGCGGCGACGCTGCGCCGGCGGACGCCCTAGCATGACGGCTATCAACACGGGCCGGAGGCGGCCCGGGCGACCGGCGGGCAGCTCGGATACCCGAGAGCGAATCCTGAACAGTGCCCGAGAGCTGTTTGCTCGCAACGGCATCCGTAACACGTCGATCCGCGCGGTGGCCGCCGCGGCCGGCGTCGATTCGGCGCTGGTGCATCACTACTTCGGCACCAAGGAAAAGCTGTTCGCCGCCGCCGTGCACATCCCGATCGACCCGATGGAGGTCATCGGCGCATTGCGCGAGGTGCCCGTCGAGGAGCTCGGCCACACCTTGCCGTCAATGTTGTTGCCGCTGTGGGACTCCGAGATCGGTGTCGCGTTCATCGCCGCGCTGCGCTCGATCCTGGCCGGTTCTGAGGTCAACCTGTTTCGGTCCTTCATCCAGGACGTGATCGCGGTCGAGGTGGGTCCGCGCGTCGACGATCCGCCGGGCAGCGGCGTCGTCCGCGTCCAGTTGGTCGCGTCGCAGTTGGTGGGGGTGGTGATGGCGCGCTACATCCTGGAATTGGAGCCGTTTAAGTCGCTGCCCGCCGATGTGATCGCTCGGACCGTGGCGCCGAACCTGCAGCGCTACCTCACCGGTGATCTGCCGGACGGGCTCGTGCCATGAGCCGTTCGTGCTCGTCGTCGTCGACGTCGCGCGCCTCGTCGATCAGCAGCACCGGAATGCCGTCCTCGATGCGGTATGCGCGCCGCAGCCGGGGGTTGTAGAGCAGCTCATCCCCGACGAGCACCAATGGGCCCCGGTCGGCCGGACACACCAGGATGGCGAGCAGGGCATCGTCGAGCATCACTGCCCACCGCTCAGTTCGGACCGCGCGGCCGGCGTCAGCTTGCGGAACTGCTCGCTCGTCGCGTCGAAGTACCACGCCTGGCGCCCCGCCTTCGGGATCCCGGCCGCGCGCAACGCGCTGACGGTCGGACGGTAGGTGGCGCTGAGCGTCAGCTCGGGACACACCTGCACGATGTCCGGCCCCACCCCGATGGGCAGGTCGCCGACGGCCTCCGTCAGGTCCGCCGCGGTGATGCCGGCCCCGGGCAACAGCGTCACGGCCGCGACCGCCAACTGGCGGTCGCCCACCGGGACGTTGTAGGTCACCGCGAGGTCGACGCCGTTGATGCAGCTCAGCGCGTCGGTGACCGGCTCGGCGAACACTAGGCCGCGCGCGGTGTGCACGACCGAGCCGCGCCGGCCCGCCAGCCAGTAGTCGCCGTCGCCGTCGCGGTAGAACAGGTACTCGGTGGAGATCCAGGTGTCGGCGGGGGCGAACACCCCCCGCTTGACCGACGCGCTGGGATCGATCGGCCCGCGGGACTGGGCGAGCAGCACCCCCACCTGCAGGGGCTCGGCGCGCTGCACGAAGCCGCGGTCGTCCTCCAGGATCAGGTCGTGCTCCGCGTCGTAGGCCGCGAGCTCGACGCGCCCCACGCCGGGCAGCGGACGGCCCTTGCTGCCGATCTTGGCGCCGGACACGTTGGCCAGCACCGCCTGTCCGTCGGTGGTGGCGAAGAATTCGACGACGTTGGCGGGCGTGAACGCGTCGAGCACCCGCTGCCACAAACCGGTCGGCATGCCCGAGCCGATGAACAGCCGCACCGGATGGTTACCGTGCAGCACGAACGCGGGATCGTCGACGACGTCGCGCAGCATCGCCCAGGTGTAAGACACCACCGTCACGCCGTACTGGCGGATCTCCTGGACAAAGCGCTTCGGGTCCAGACCGCGTGACAGCGCGATGCGGGTGCCGCCGACGACCGCGCCGCCGAGACTGACCAGCAGGGCCGACTCGTGGTGCAGCGGCGTGAGGCAGTACACCGTGTCGCGGCGGTCCAGGGCGGCCGTCGACGCGGTCCCGAACGCCGACAGCGCCCACCGGTAGTTGGTGATCTGCTTGGCCACCAGCTCGCCGCCCGCGGCGGTGAACGCGATGAACGCCAGGTCGCGCGCCAATCCCGGGTTGGGCCGGTACCACGCCGGCAGCGTGACCGCGTCTGGGTCGATCTGTTCCATGTCGATGACGTCGCTGTCGTGCGGCAGGTGCAGATCGCGCGACTCACCGCCACCGAGCACCAGGATCTGACCCGGCAGGTCCCGCGCCGCGTCGAGGTTGGTCGGGTCGGTGAGGATCTCGCTGACTCCCCCGAGCCGCACCGACGCGGCCAGGTCGGCGTCGGGTCGCATCACCACGGCGACGGCGCCCAGCCGCGACAGCGCGGCGATGGCAACGAGGGCGCTGGGGCGGGTCTCCATCAGCACGCCGACCCGGTCGCCCTGGCGCACCCCCACCTCGATCAGGCCGCGGACGACGTTGTTAATGCGCCGGTTGACCGCCTCGTAGGTGTGCACGCGCCCGTCGAACAACAGGAACTCGCCCTGCGGGGCGTCGCGCGCCTGCTCCTCGATGATGCGGCCCAGCGAGATCCGGGTGTGGTCGTTGATCTGCCCGAGCCGCACCAGCCGGGGCAGCGTGCGGATGGTCTCGACGGCCAGTGTGCGCATCGACTTGTTGGCCGCGACGACCGTGCTGGCCGCTCCGCGCACCGCCCCGATCGCCGCCTCGGACACCTCGCCGATGCCGTGCGTGATCCTCGAACTCATCGCGACACCGCTGTCGGTGTGCTCGATCGGCTGATCGGCCATCAGGTCGATGCCGCTCGGCTTGTCCCCGCCCGTCGACAGCCAGCGCACCCACTCGGCGACGGTGGGCCAGCTCTCGCGCGCCGCCCGGGATCCGACCACAAGACCGAAATGCCCTGTGCGGATTAGGCGTTCGTAGACCTCGGCGTTGGGCGCCGCCCGCCGGATGCCGCGCACCGAGGCCGGCTGCCCGATGTCGTCCACCTCGCCGACGAAGGCCAGCACCGGGCAGGTGATGTCGGTGAGCGTGACCATCTGGCCGTTGATCGCGAAGCCACCGGTCATCATGCGGTTGTGCGCGATGAACTGCTTGAGCAGCTCGGAGATCGCCGGGCCCGACCACGCGATCCAGCCTTCGCGCTCGAGGAACCGGCGCTGTTGTTCACGCGGCAGCAGCGCCTCGCGGTCGTGCAGCTGGCGCACGAAGTCCACCCGGGCCTTGGCCGTCTTGAGCGGGTCCATCATCTGAAAACCGGCCCGCGCCATCCAACTTGGGATGGCCATCCGGCTGAAGACGTGGTCGGCCATGAAGTTCGCGGCCGGCGCGGCGAAGTTTGCCGGGATGCCCATGGGCAGGGCCGCCAGCGTGTCCACCGGCGACCCGAACGCGACGATGCTGGCGATGTTCTTCGAACGCCGGTACGCCGCAGCCTGATAGCACCACATCCCGCCCTGCGAATAGCCCACCAGATGCACATCGCTGCCCGTGACGTCCTTCACGGTGTCGACGGCCTGGCTGAGCGCGACGATGTGGTCGGCCAGATTGCGGCGCATGCCGCCCTCGACCTTGTCCGGCGAACCGAAGTCGATGACCCAGGGATCCAGCCCCCCAGCGTGCAGGATTCCCACCGCGCCGTCGTCCCTCGTGACGTCCCACATGTCCGCCGACATCATCATCGGGTGGACCATCAGGACGGGCGGGCCCACCGGAGGCTGCCCGGGCCGGCTGTCCGGGGGGAAATACCGGCGCAGCTTGTACATCGGGACGCTCTCGACGATCTGGGATGGCGACGGCACCGTGCCGGTTTCCAAGCCCCCCAGCCGCAAGACCTCTAACCCGTTCTGTGCCGTGGCGACCAGCCGTTCGACCGGACGCGTGACCATCGAAAAATTGAGATCCACCGCTGCTCCCTGACTCTTGACAGCTCCGCCATCATGGCACACCGGCGCCCCCGGCGGTTCTGGTCAGGCTGTTTGCCCGCGGGCGGCCCCAGCGCGGCTCGATGGGCGTATCGAATTAGTCGAGCCCGTAAATTCTTCGGCCGCTCCGTGCCCCTTCACCGGTGCCGAATCCGCACGGGTCGCTGTCGGCCATGCGCCGCAGCCGCTGCGCCATCCGGCGATCCTCCGCCGCGTAGTCGCGGTGCCGAACCGCGTGGCCCCGCCACTCGTCGGCGCGGCGACCGTCGCGCCGGGCCGCCTCGTCATACGCTTTCGCGGTTCGCTCGTGACTGTCCGCCGAAACGTCCAGGCTGCTCGCCGCGGATCGCTGTGCCGCCCTGGCCAGCCGCCGCGCCTGCTCGGCCCGCCGGCCGGCGCGCAACGCGTCCTCGGCGCCCCACGCCTCGGGACCAGATTCGGCCTGGAGTCCGTTGTCTGCATTGACCATCATCCGGTCCTTTCTCGAGCGCAGGATTGCCCGGTTGTCGCGGCTGAAACCGGTCCGCGCCGACTAATCGGCGAAGGATGACTTGCGTTGCCCCCCATGGCTTAGCGCCACCGGTGACCTGGCGCGGAATTCAATGGTTAGCCCCGGCGAATCCGGGTACTTAACCGGAGCGCAAGGGTTTGCGACGCATGTCTGCATGCCGTCACGACCACCTCGGTTGAAACACGCAGCTGGGCGCTTAGCCGGTCCTGTGGCCAGCCACCTCGACTCGATCACGCGAGCGGCGTCGTAGGGGCGGCTGTCCGAGCGTGTTTTCCTGCAGGAGTGAGGTGCCCCAATGGGCAGACGGCGGGCTTCCACCACGAGCGCCCCTTGGCGCGGAACGTCGACACGATTCACCGGTTCAGGACGCTTCACCCGCGTTCGCCATCACAACGCGTTCAATCCGGGTCGCTGAGGCCCGGCCGACCCCAGGAAGAGGAACTCAAATGATGTTGCTGGACAACGCCGGACGGCGCCGGGGCGGCGGTGCAGGGCAGGTGGCCGAGCGCGCGTTGTACGACGTCGCGCACGGTCGCTTCGAACGCTCCCTGTCGGGGCTGACGGCAATCGCGGCCCTCGTCACCACCGCGGAAATCTATTTCGAACACTACAAGGCCAGCTTCGGCAACAAATGGATGTGGAGCCCGATCGTCGTCACCCCGCCGGTGGTCGTCGCCGGCATCGGCGGGGTGTTCTCACGCCGCTGGGCCAAAATCTGGCTGCCGATCACCGCGGGCGTCTACACGGCCAACGGGCTGATGGGTGAATACCTGCACGCGCGCGGCGTCGCGCGCAAACCGGGCGGGTGGAAGAACGCGTCCTACAACGTGCCGATGGGCCCGCCGATCGCTGCGCCCGGATTGATGTGCATGGTCGGCGGAATGGGCCTGCTGGCCTCGATCCTGCGCCGCGAACGCTTCCGGCGATAACGACGGATTGCGAGAGATTTTCACAATGGCCGACACCTCTCTCCCCGACCACCTGCCCAACCTGCGCCCCGACCGCCAGCCGCCGCACCCGTCGTGGCTTCCGAAGCAACGCCGCGGCATCACGCCCCAAATGATCGGGCGCTACCCCGATTTCGACGTTCTTCAGACCGCCGACACGTGGGACGACGCCACCCGCAAGGTGGTCCTGGCGCGGCTGGAACCGCCCGGTCCCCTGCGGTTTTTCACCGCCGAGCAGGAACCCTGCCTGCGCGCGTTTTGTGACACCGTGCTGGCGCAGGACTGTGAGCCGCGGGTGCCGGTGGCCGAGTCGGTGGACTCCAAGCTCGCCGACGGACGCCTCGACGGCTACCAGTACGCCGACATGCCCGACGACCGCGACACCTGGCGACTGGTGCTGCGCGCGCTCGACGAGACGGCCGCCCGCCGCTACGGCAAGGCGTTCGCCGAAGCCGACCCCGCCGCCCGCGAAGCGATCGTCGAGCAGTTCTCGCAGGGCGAGCTGGAGGGCGGGACCTGGGACCGGCTGAACGTCAAGCGCGCCTGGTCGGTGTGCATGCGAATGACGCTGTCCGGCTTCTACTCCCATCCCTGGGCCTGGAACGAGATCGGCTTCGGCGGCCCGGCCTACCCGCGCGGGTTCATGCGTCTCGGCGGTGCTACCGGGCCGGCCGCGGCGCGCGAGCCGTTCGAGACCCGTGGCGCCACCGACGAGGATCCCGTGCGGGTCGTGCGAAGCGATGAGCTGTGATGGGCGACTTCCTGCGCGGTGTGCTCAAGGGAGCGGTGGGGCCGAGGGACAACGACTCCCGCTTCCTGCTCGACGTCCATTCCCGCGACCTGCCCGGCGAGAAGACCATGTGCCGCTATCGCGACGACGACGAGGTCGACCTGGTGGTGGTCGGGGCCGGCGCGGGCGGCTCGGTGCTCGCGCAGCGGCTGGCCCGCGCGGGGTGGCGGGTGGTGATCCTCGAAGCCGGACCATTCTGGCATCCCGACGAGGACTGGGTCTCCGACGAAGCCGGCTCGCACGACCTGTACTGGACCCAGAAGCGCATCATCGGCGGCGCCCACCCGATTGAGTTGGGCAAGAACAACTCCGGGCGCGGGGTGGGCGGCTCGATGGTCCACTACGCCGGCTACTGTCCGCGCTTCCACCCCAGCGACTTCGCCACCCACACCCTCGACGGGGTCGGGGCGGACTGGCCCATCGGCTACGAAGACATCCGCCCGCACTACGAGCGCGTCGAGCTCGAGTTGCCGGTGGCCGGCCAAAACTGGCCCTGGGGCTATCCCCACCGATATTCCTTTGCCCCACATCCTATTTCGGGAGCGGCCGCCAAACTGTGGGAGGGCGCGCTGAAGCTCGGCATCGAGATGCGCGTCGGGCCCGTCGGCATCGTCAACGGCACCTTCGGCAACCGCCCGCACTGCATCTACCGCGGCTATTGCCTGCAGGGCTGCAAGGTCAACGCCAAGGCCAGCCCGTACGTCACGCACCTGCCGGACGCGCTGGCCCACGCCGTGGAGATCCGTGCCAACTGCATGGCCGCCCGCGTCGAACTCGACGAGAGCGGCGCCGCGCGCGGGGTGGTGTACTACGACGAGGCCGGCGGGACCGAACGCCTGCAACGCGCGAAAGCCGTTGCCGTCGCCGGCTATTCCATCGAAACGCCCCGCCTGCTGCTCAACTCCGTCAGCGACCGATTCCCGAATGGGTTGGGCAACAACGACGATCAGGTCGGGCGTTATGTCATGGTGCAGGGCGCCACGCAGTCGGCGGGCCGGTGGTCAGAGGAGGTCCGGATGTACAAGGCGCCTCCCCCGGAGGTGTCGTCCGAACAGTTCTACGAGACGGACCCCGCGCGCGGATTCGCCCGCGGCTTTTCCATCCAGACCGTGTCGCCCATGCCCATCGGCTGGGCCGAACACGTGATGGCCGAAGGGCATTGGGGCCGCGCGCTGCGCGAGTACATGCGCGACTACAACCACTGGGCGACCATCGGCGTGCTCAACGAGCTGTTGCCGCGGCCGGACAACCGGGTCACCCTCGCGGACGAGACCGACCCGTACGGCATCCCGGTGGCCCGGTTCGACTACAGCCTGTGCGACAACGACAAGGCCAACATGGCCTACTCCACCAAGGTGATCGGTGACATCCTCGATGCTGCCGACGCCCAAGACAAGCTCACCATCGAACGGTTCGCCCACCTGATCGGCGGCGCCCGCATGGGGACCAGCCCGGAGAACTCGGTCGTCGACTCCGATCACCGCGTGTGGGGCGTGCCGAACCTGTTCCTCGCCGACGGCTCGGTCTGCCCGACGCAGGGCTCGGCGAACCCGGCGCTGACCATCATGGCGTTGGCCTCGCGGCTGGCCGAGCGGATGGCGGGGGGCAAGATTCCCTCCGGCCCGGCCGGCGCCGCCGGCGGGCGGTCGAAGGTGGCGGCGCGTGGCTGAGCAGACGATCGACGTCGACGCGGCCTACGCGCCGCGGGTGCTGCGCGAGTATGCGCTGCTGGCCGACGGCGAGCGCGGCGCGTTGATCGGCCCGCAGGGCGACGTGGCGTGGATGTGCACGCCGCGGTGGGATTCCGAGGCCGTGTTCTCCAATCTGATTGGCGGCGACGGGGTTTACGCGGTAACCCCGACGGACGTGCGGAACGTATGGGGCGGCTACTACGAGCCGGGCACCCTGATCTGGCGCAGCCGGTGGACCACCCGCGACGGGATCGTCGAGTGCCGCGAGGCGCTGGCCTTCCCCGGCGACCCCGAGCAGGTGGTGCTGCTGCGGCGGCTGACGGGCTGCCGCGGGAACTCGCGGGTGCGGGTGCTCTTGGCGCCGAGCGCCGGGTTCGGCCGTCACGGACCCGGCCAGGCCAGCCTCGACGACGGAATCTGGAGCGGCCGGTCCGGGCGGTTGCGGTGGCGGTGGTCCGGCGGCCGCGACGCGCACCCCGTCAAATCCGCCCACGGCCGCGGCGAACCGTTGCTGTGCGACATCACCATCGACGAGGGCGCCCATCACGACCTGGTGCTGGAGCTGTCCGAACGCGCGCTGCCCGACCGGCCACCCGACCCCGACATCGCCTGGGACGCAACCGCAGCCACCTGGCACCGCAGCGTGCCCCAGCTGGACGACACCATCGCGCCCCGCGACGCGCGTCACTCCTACGCCGTGCTGCGCGGGCTGACCAGCAGCGGCGGCGGCATGGTCGCGGCCGCCACCATGAGCCTGCCGGAACGCGCGCACACCAACCAGAACTACGACTACCGCTACGCCTGGATCCGCGACCAGGCGTACGCCGGCCTAGCCGCGGGCACCGTCGGCGCGCCCGAGCTGCTAGACCAGGCGGTCGAGTTCGTCGGCGCCCGGCTGCTCCAGGACGGCCCGCACCTCAAACCCGCCTACACCGTCACGGGCGGTTCGGTGCCGAGCGAAGAGGCCCTCGACCTGCCCGGCTACCCGGGCGGCACCGACAAGGTCGGCAACCGGGTCAACCAGCAATTCCAGCTCGACGTCTTCGGCGAGGCGCTGCAGCTGTTGGCCATGGCCGCGAAGGCCGACCGGCTCGACGCTGAGGGCTGGCGCGCCGCGCAGGCCGCCATCAGCGCGATCGAAAAGCGTTGGCGCGAACCGGATGCCGGCGTCTGGGAAATCGACGACGAGCTGTGGACGCAGTCCCGCCTGGCCTGCGTGGCCGGGCTGCGCGCCATCGCGAAGGTGGCCGGCGCCGGTCCCGAGCTCGCCGCCTCCGCGTCGCTGGCCGACGCGATCCTGGCCGAGACCGCGTCGTCCAGCGTGCACCCGCACGGCTACTGGCAGCGCAGCCCGCGGCTCGCCGGGGTCGACGCTTCGCTGCTCTTGCCGCCGGTGCGCGGTGCGGTGTCCGCGGACGATCCCCGCACCCGGGCGACGCTGGACGCCGTTCGCCGGGAACTCGCGCGCGACGGCTACGTCTACCGCTTTCGGCACGACGAACGTGACCTCGGCGATGCCGAGGGGGCGTTCCTGCTGTGCGGATTCATGATGGCGCTGGCCGAAGACCAACTGGGCCATGCGGATTGCGCGATGCGCTGGTTCGAACGCAACCGCGCCGCCTGCGGCCCGCCCGGGCTGCTGTGCGAGGAATACGACGTCAGGCAGCGCCAGCTGCGCGGCAACCTGCCGCAAGCGTTCGCGCACGCCTTGCTGCTGGAATGCACGGCCACCCTCGCCGAAGAGACCGTGCACCAGGACTGAACGAGAGGAGATTCGGGCGATGACACCGACTTCAAAAACGATTGTGATCACCGGGGCCAGCGCCGGCATCGGCCGCGCGACCGCGCAGCTGTTCGGGCGCCGCGGCGCCAATGTCGCCCTGCTCGCGCGCGGCGCCGCCGGTCTGGAGGGCGCGGCGCGCGACGTCGAGGCCGGCGGAGGAAAGGCGCTGGCAATCCCGACGGATGTGGCCGACTATTCGGCCGTCGCGGCCGCCGCCGACGAGGTCGAATTGACGTTCGGCCCCATCGACACCTGGATCAACGTCGCGTTCACGTCCGTGTTCGCGCCGTTCCACGAGATCACGCCCCAGGAGTTCAAACGCGTGACCGAGGTGACCTACCTCGGCTACGTGCACGGCACCATGGCGGCGCTTGCGAAGATGCGCCCGCGTGACCGCGGCACCATCGTGCAGGTCGGGTCCGCGCTCAGCGAGCGGTCCATCCCGCTGCAGTCGGCCTACTGCGGCGCCAAGCACGCCACCAACGGCTTCACCGAATCGGTGCGCTGCGAGCTGCTGCATGAGGGCTCGAACGTGCGGATCACCGTCGTGCAGATGCCCGCGGTCAACACCCCGCAGTTCTCCTGGGTGCTGTCCCGCCTGCCCCGGCATCCGCAGCCAGTGCCGCCGATCTACCAACCGGAGGTCGCCGCGCGCGGCGTCGCCTACGCCGCGGATCATCCAGGGCGCAAACAGTATTGGGTCGGCGACAGCACCGCGGTCACCCTGCTGGCCCAGAAGTTCGTCGCGCCACTGCTGGACCGCTACCTCGGTCGCACCGGATACGACTCGCAGCAGACCGACGAACGTGTGAACCCAGGACGGCCGCACAACCTGTGGGAGCCTGTCGATGCCGAGACCGGGAGCGACCACGGAGCCCACGGCGGGTTCGACGACAAGGCCCACGCGCACAGCCCGCAGGTGTGGTTGTCCCAACATCCGCTCGTCGGCGGCACCGGCGCGCTCGGGCTAGGGCTGGGTGCGCTGCTGGCGCTGCGGCGGGCGCGATGACGGCCTGGGCGCGAGTCGTTTACGGCCTGGTGCTCCTCGCGGCGCCGAGTTCGCTGCTGCGGCTGGCGTCGGGCAAGCCGGCGACCAGTCGGGAGCGCGCGGTGACCCGCATCTTGGGGGCGCGGCTGCTGACGCAGGCGGCGGCGACCGACATCAGGCCCGACGCGGTGAGCGTCGCGCTGGGTGCCGAGGTCGACTTCGTGCACGCGATCACCATGCTCGGCTGGGCGGCCGTGGACCGCGGCGCACGGCGGCTGACGCTGCTGAGCGCCGCGACCGCCGGCCTGTTCGCCGTCGCCGGCGCCGCCCAGGCGCGGCGGACGCCGGCGGTGGCGGACGCGCCGACCGGCGACGCGCTGGCCAGCCTCGTCCGGCTGCGTCACCGGATCGCCGAAGCCGTCGCCCGATACACCCTGCCGGGCGACGTTCGAGCCGCCCTCAAGACGTAGGAGGACCGCATGCTGGACGCGTGCATCGACGAGGTCACCGCGCAGGCCTACGAAATTCCCACCGACGCACCGGAGGCCGACGGCACCTTCGCCTGGTCGTCGACCACGCTGATCCTGGCCGAGGTGGTCGGGGGCGGCCGGCGCGGGCTCGGCTACACGTACGCCGCCGGCGCGTGCCGCGAGCTGATCACCGGGCCACTCGCCAGCGCGGTCAAGGGACACAGCGCCCTCGATGTCAACGACGCCTGGGAGTCGATGGTCAGGGCGGTCCGCAACAGCGGGCGCCCGGGCCTGGTGTCCTGCGCGATCTCGGCGGTCGACACCGCGCTGTGGGACCTCAAGGGCAAGCTGGTCGATCTGCCGGTGTGCCGGCTGCTCGGCGTCGCGCATCCCGAGGTGCCGATCTACGGTAGCGGCGGCTTCACCACCTACGACGACGCCGCGACCCGCGCGCAGCTCGAACGCTGGGTCGACAACTGGAAGATCCCCCGCGTGAAGATCAAGATCGGGGAGTCGTCGGGTTCCGACGAGCGCCGCGACCTGGACCGAATCGCGTTCGCGCGCAAGGTGATCGGGCCCGACGTCGAACTGTATGTCGACGCCAATGGCGGCTACCGGCGCAAGCAGGCGATCCGGGTCGCCCACGCCATGGCCGAGCACGATGTCACCTGGTTCGAGGAACCCGTCTCCTCCGACGACCTTGCCGGGCTTCGGGAGGTGCGCGACCAGGTGACGCCGGACGTCACCGCGGGCGAATACGGCTACGACCTCACGTACTTCCGCCGGATGCTGGCGGCCGACGCGGTCGACTGCGTGCAAATCGACGTCACCCGCTGCGGCGGCATCACCGACTTCCAGCGTGCCGCGGCCGTCGCCGCCGCCTACCACGTCGACGTGTCGGGACACTGCGCACCCAATCTGCACGCCCACGTCGCCGCCGCGATTCCCAACCTGCGGCACCTGGAGTACTTCCACGACCACCACCGCATCGAGCACATGTTGTTCGACGGCGCCCTGTCCCCCGACGGCGGGTCCTTGCGGCCCGATCAGCACCGGCCCGGGCTCGGGCTGGAATTCAAGCACGCCGACGCCGAGCAGTACCGGGTGAGTTGATCCCCGGATTCCGCGCGGCCCCGGCGTGCTTGAACGTGCCCGAAAACGGGCATTGATAAGGCAAAACGGCAAGCATTCCGGGAGAGACAGGCGATGACTGTGAACGAGGATGACACCGGTCAACGTCGCAATGGGCGAGCCGGCGGCTCGCCGCCGGAGGCGGTGATGTCCGACGGAGTGCAGGAGCACGAGCTGGGCGCGCTCGATCTGGTGCTGGGCCTGGGCGAGCCGCAGCGGGTCGGCAGGTTCCGGTTCTTCCTGGACGGCCAGCGTTGGGAATGGTCGGACACCGTCGCGCGCATGCACGGCTACGAGCCGGGACAGGTCGAGCCCACCACCGAGCTGTTGCTGCAACACAAGCACCCCGAGGACCGCGAGCGCGTCGCCGCCGTGCTGGACCGCGTGATCAGCGGCAAGCCGTTCAGCAGCAGGCACCGCATCATCGACACCGCCGGCCACACCCGCTGCGTCGTCGTGGCGGGCGACCGGATGCTCGACGACACCGGCGCCCTGATCGGCACATCGGGGTTCTACGTCGACGTCACCGACTCGTTGCACTCCGACATCACCAACGTCCTGGAGGCGGTGGCCGACGCGCGCGCCCGGATCGAGCAGGCCAAGGGCGTGCTGATGAGCGCCTACGGCATCTCCGCGGAGCAAGCCTTCGACATCCTGGCCTGGCGTTCCCAGGAAACCAACCTCAAGGTCCGCGACCTCGCCGCCCGCTTCCTGGAGGCCGTCGCCGGCAAGGCGTCACCCGACACCCGGACCCACATCGACCACGCGCTGCTAACCCTCGAATAATTGCCCGGTGGCGCACCTACTGGGAGCCGAGGGCATACGCCTGGAATATCCGACTCAGCTCGTGTTCGAGTCGGTGACGCTGGGCGTCAACGACGGCGCGCGCATCGGCATCGTCGGGCGAAACGGCGACGGCAAGTCCAGCCTGCTGGGCCTGCTGACCGGCCGGCTGCGGCCGGACGCCGGGCGGGTCACCCGCCGCAGCGGGCTACGGGTCGGCGAGCTGAGCCAGGCCGACACCCTGGACGATGACCGCACGGTGGGCTGGACGTTGGTCGGCGAGCAACCGGAGCATCAGTGGGCCGGCGACGCCCGGGTGCGCGACGTGGTCGGCGGGCTGGTGTCCGATATCGCCTGGGACGCAACGGTTTCCACGCTCAGCGGCGGGCAGCGCCGGCGGGTGCAGCTGGCGCGGCTGCTGATCGGCGAATGGGATGTGATCGCCCTCGACGAGCCCACCAACCACCTGGACATCGAGGGCATCACCTGGCTGGCCGCCCATCTGCAAGAGCGCTGGGCGCGCAACACCGGCGGGCTGCTGGTGGTCACCCACGACCGCTGGTTTCTCGACGAAGTCGCCACCGCGACGTGGGAGGTGCACGACGGGATCGTCGAGCCGTTCGAGGGGGGCTACGCCGCCTATGTGCTGCAGCGCGTCGAACGCGACCGGCTGGCCGCCGCTGCCGAGGCCAAGCGGCAGAACCTGATGCGCAAGGAGCTGGCGTGGTTGCGGCGGGGCCCGCCGGCGCGGACGAGCAAGCCCAGGTTCCGCATCGAGGCCGCCAACCAGCTGATCGCCGACGTGCCGCCGCTGCGCAACACGGTCGAGCTGGCCAAGCTGGCGACCGCGCGGCTGGGCAAGGTCGTCGTCGATCTGCTCGACGTGTCGGTGGCGTATGCGGGGCGGCCGGTGCTGCGCGACATCGAATGGCGGATCGCGCCCGGCGAGCGCACCGGCATCGTCGGGGCCAACGGCGCGGGGAAGTCGACGCTGCTGGGATTGATCGCCGGCACGGTGTCGCCGGACAGCGGGCGCGTCAAGCGCGGCAAGACCGTGCGGCTCGCCGTGCTCGATCAGCGCGGCGAAGAGCTGGACGCGCTGGCCGGCGACCGGATCGCCGATGTGCTGGGCGGCCTGCGCGGGGGCTACGAGGTGGAGGGCAGGGAGGTCACCCCGGCCCAGCTGCTGGAGCGGCTCGGCTTCGGCCGCGGGCAGCTGTCCGCGCGGGTCGGCGACCTGTCCGGCGGCCAGCGACGGCGGCTGCAGCTGATGCTGACGCTGCTCTCCGAACCGAACGTGTTGCTGCTCGACGAGCCCACCAACGACGTCGACACCGAGATGCTCACCGCGGTCGAGGATCTGCTCGACTCCTGGCCGGGCACCCTGATCGTCGTGTCGCACGACCGGTACCTGCTCGAGCGGGTCACCGATCAGCAGTACGCGATCCTCGACGGCCGGCTGCGGCATCTGCCCGGCGGCATCGACGAGTATCTGCGGCTTTCGGCGCGCCGGCCGGCTGCGACGTCGACCTCTGCTGCGCCGGCTTCCGTTTCCGGGATGTCGGGCGCGGAGCGCCGCACCGCCGAGAAGGAGCTGGCCGCGGCTGACCGTCAGCTCGCGCGCCTCGCCGAGCGGATCGCGGCCAAGCATCACGAGCTCGCCGAGCACGACCAGTCCGATCACGTCGGCCTGGCGCGGCTGACGGGCGAATTGCGCGGCCTGGAAGGCGAGGTCGCCGCGACAGAGAGCCGGTGGCTGGAGCTATCCGAGCTCCTCGAATAATCGGGTCATGGTGGCAGTCGGGCTCAAGACCTATCGGCCGGTGCGCTACCCGCCCGGCGAGGCGTTGCTGGCGATGTACCGGTGGCGGGGTCCGGTGCTCAATTCCGGCGTCGGTCGCCACGGCTACACCTACCTGCTTGGCCCGGAGGCAAACAAGTTCGTGTTCGCCAACGCCGACGCGTTCAGCTGGCGGGAGACGTTTGAGAACCTCGCCATCGTCGATGGGCCCACTGCGTTGATCGTCAGCGACGGCGACGACCACCGGCGCCGGCGCAGCGTCGTCGCGCCCGGTCTGCGGCACCGGCAGATCCAGGACTACGTGCAGACCATGGTCGCCAACGTCGACGCCGTCATCGACGATTGGCGACCCGGGCAGCGGCTGGACATCTATCGTCAGTGCCGCTCGGCAGTGCGGCGGAGCACCGCCGAAAGCCTGTTCGGCCAGCGCATGGCCGTGCACTCCGACTTCCTCGGCGAACAACTGCAGCCCCTGCTGGACCTGACGCACATGCTTCCGCAGGCGGTGGCTTTGCAGCGACGGTTCCGGGCGCCGGGCTGGCGGCGGGCGGAGGCGGCGCGGAAACGCATCGACGACCTCGTCGACGCCCAGATCACCGCCGCCCGTGCGGATCCCAGGCCCGACGACCACATGCTGACGATGCTGATCAACGGGCGCGGCGATGAGGGCTACGCGTTGAGCGACGACGAGATCCGGGATGCGGTGATCTCGTTGATCACCGCCGGCTACGAGACGACCAGCGGCGCGTTGGCCTGGGCCATCTATTCGCTGCTGTCGCTGCCGGGCGCGTGGGACACCGCCGTTGACGAGGTGCGCCGGGTGCTCGGCGACCGGCCCCCCGCAGCCGCCGACCTCGACGCGCTGGTCTACCTCGACGGCGTCGTGCATGAGACGTTGCGGCTGTACCCGCCCGGGGTCATCTCGGCGCGCAAGGTCATGCGCGACCTCACGTTCGACGGGCATCGCATCCCGGCGGGCCGGCTGCTGATCTTCAGCCCGTATGTCACCCATCGCCTGCCCGAGCTATGGCCGCAGCCTACGGAATTCCGGCCCTCGCGCTGGGACGCCGGCGCGCCGGGCTACCGCAAACCCGCTCCGCACGAATTCATTCCGTTCAGCGGGGGCCTACACCGGTGCATCGGCTCGGTCATGGCCACCACCGAGATGACCGTCATGCTCGCCCGCCTCGTGGCCCGGACAACGCTGCGGCTGCCCCCCCAGCGCATCCGCGCCCACAACCTCGCGGCGCTATCCCCGAAGCCGGGACTGACCGTCGAGGTGGTTGGCCTTCGCTAGTGTCCTGCGTCGTCTCGCCCGCCGAACGTGGGGGATACGGACGAAAAGCGGTGGTGGTTTCACGCGGTC
>NZ_AUWQ01000057.1 GCF_000455205.1 Mycobacterium sp. UM_CSW
CCGGGAACCGGGCAGCCCGGCGGCCCGGGCGGCATCCTTTGGGGCAACGGCGGCAACGGCGGGTCGGGGGTTGCCGGCAGCGGGACAGGAGTGGCCGGCGGCCCCGGTGGTGCCGGAGGGCCTGCCGGCCTGTTCGGTAGCGGTGGCGTCGGTGGAACCGGCGGGACGGGTGGCGCCGGCGCGGTCGGCGGCGTGGGCGGCCCCGGAGGGGTCGGCGGGTTGTTGGCCGGATTCGGCGGCGCCGGCGGTATCGGCGGCACCGGCGGTTCGGGGGCTGGCCTGGGCATCGCGGGCGGCCACGGCGGCAACGGCGGTGTCGGTGGCGCCAACGGCGCGCTGCTGGGCTGGGCGGCCGGGCCGGGCGGGGCCGGGGGTACGGGCGGCACCGGGGATGTCGGCGCCTCGGGCAATCCCATAACCGGCGGATCGGGTCATACCGGTTTCGCGGGCGGGGTCGGCGGCGACGGCGGGGCGGGCGGGTCAAGCTCCGCGCTCTTCAGCAACGGCGGGGCCGGCGGGGTAGGGGGTCACGGCGGGCTGGGCGGCGCCGGCGGCGTCGGCACCACCTCGGTTCTTGGCGGCGACGGTCACGCCGGCGGCACCGGCGGGACAGGCGGTAGCCCGGGCGCGGGTGGCGCCGGCGGGGCCGGCGGGCTTTTCGGTTCCCGGGGCGCCGACGCGCCAGGTGGTGTGGGCGGGACCGGGGGGACCGGCGGAGCCGGTAGCGCCGGCACTGCGGCGGTGACTGCGGGCGGCACCGGCTTCAGCGGCGGCGCCGGAGGGGTCGGCGGCCAGGGCGGCAGCGCCGGCCCAGGGGGCACCAACGGCACCGGCGGTGACGGGGGTCGCGGCGGCCAGGGCGGCGACGGCTACAGCTACCTCTCCAACACTGGCACCGGCCTCAACGGCGGCGACGGTGGCCAGGGCGGGGTGGGCGGCGACGCCGGCGCGGCCGGCGTTGGCAGCGGTTTCGCCGGCCAGGGCGGCCATGGGGGCACCGGGGGCAATGGCGGCGCGGGCGGCTGGGGTGACAACGGCGCGCAAGGCTCCGGGGCGCAGTTCAGCAGTGGCGGCCACGGCGGCAATGCCGGCCGGGGCGGGGCTGGCGGTGCCGGTGGCGGCACGCCCAACGGCGGCGTCAACGGCGACGGCGGCCGGGGCGGCGACGGCGGATGGGGCGGAGACGGCGGCCAGAACTCCACCTCGGTGACGTCGCAAAACTTTATCTACGGCGGCGGCGCTGGCGGCGGTGGCGCGGGCGGTTCCGGCGGCGATGCCGGGCTCGGCGCCGGGACCGGCGGCGCGGGCGGTCGGGGTGGTGTCGGCGGTCCCGGCGGTTATGGCGGGTTAGCCACCACGACCGGGTTCAACGGCTCCTACGGCGAAGGCGGCTCGTACGGGTATGGCGGCGACGGTGCGAGCGGGGCCGGCGGCATCGGCGGCCACGGTGGCGCCGGCGGGGGCGGGGGCGCAGGAGGCGCGGTGGGAGGCACCTTCAATTCGGAAATCGCCGGTGGCGGCGGGGGCGGCGGTGGCGCAGGCGGCGTAGGCGCAAACGCCGGTGAGGGCGGTTACGGCGGTGACGGTAGCGGCCCCAACCTCGGCGGTGCCGGTGGCGTCGGCACCGGCAGCGTTGTCGGCGGCGGTGGCGGCGGCGGGGCCGTAGCCGGCACCCCGAGCTTCGACGGCTCCGGGTCCAACGGCGGCAGTGGCGCGTCCGGCGGGGCGGGCGGTGCCGGCGCCCACGGCAACGCCTACGCCAACAGCGGCGGCTACGGCGGCGCGGCCGGCATCGGCGGCGGTGGCGGCCGTGGCTATTCCTCGTCCAGCGCAGGCAGCCCGGGCCAGGACTCTTAGTACGGAGTTGCGGGTTGACCCGTCAGGCGTCGCTCGTTTGCCGGGCGAGAGCGGCGGCTTGAGTGCGGTTGGCGACGCCGAGTTTGACGAGGATCGAACTCACATGGCCGCCGGCGGTTTTGGGGCTAATGTGCAGCGCGGCGGCGATCTGAGCGTCGCTTTTCCCGGCGGCGAGTAGCTCGAGTACTTGGCGTTCGCGCCGTGTCAACCCGTTGGGGTCGGCGAGCGTCTTGGCGCCGGGGCCGCGAAGGGTGGGGCCGCGCAACGCCGCCAGGCGCTGCTGGGCGCGACGGGCCGCGGCGCGCGCACCGAGGTGGCGAAACGTCGCCAGCGCCGCTTCCACCGCGGAGATGTCGCCGCCGAGCTGAGCGATCGCCGCGTCGTAGGGGCAGCCGCAGCGTGTCCATGCCGCCGCGGCCGCTTGCCAGTCACCACCATCGTCGGGTTCATCGCCGGCCAGGCGCATCCACCGCTGCAGGGGCTCGACCAACCACGCATCGGCTTCGGTGGGGCGGGCCGCCAACCCCGCCCGGGCCTCGGCAAGCGCGGTGTCGTCGTCGCCGGCCAACCAGGCCGCCTCGGCGCGCGCCGCCCACACCTGCAGCCCGAGTACGTTGCCCGCGCTGGACTCGAGCGCTTCATCGAGCAGGCCCCCCGCCCGTTCGCCGCGGCGCGCGCGGATCAGCGCAAGCACGACGAGCGGCAGGATTCGGTGCTGGGCGCTCAGATCCGTGCGGGTTAGGACTTGCTCCGCGAGCAGCGCGGCCTCGATCCAACTGCCCCGGTGCAACCTGGTCAGCGCGTCCGCGCCGGTGATCAGCGCCCGGAACATGACCAGGTCGTGGTCGTCGCAGAAGGCCGCCGCGCGGGTGAGATAGTCCTCGGCGCGGGCGGGCTCGCGTCGCAGGGCGGCGGCCGACGATATGAGTACGCCCAACACCGCCGCATGTTCGGTCAGGACCGGCCTGCCCAGTGCGTCGCGCCAGACCGCCTCGAAGTCGTCCCAGCCGGTGCCGCCACGGAATACGCGGCTCATCGCCTGGTAGCCGCGCGCCCGGATGACGACGGCCGGGTCGTCCAGTTGGACGCCGAGTCTCACTGCGCGCTCGGCGTATTCGGCGGCTGCTACCAGGTCGTAGCTCACCACCGTGCAGGAATGCGCCATGTTGATCAGCGACCAGGCCAGCTGAGGGGAGGGACCGAGATCATCGAGTAGCCGAAGTGACGCGCGCCCCGCCTCGATGGCTTCGGAGGTGCGTCCAAGCGGCTCCAGCAGGTGCGACAGCCAGCGCAGGTCGTCACCCTCCTCGAGTCGATGACCGAGTTGGTGGCGGACGTCGATGGCCGCGCGCCACGACGACATCGACGCGGTCGCCAGCCCGCACAGATAGCTTTCGAACGCGTGGCGCTCCAGCCACTGCGCCTCCTGCTCGGGAGGGGCGGTGCCGCGATGCCGCAGCGTCAAACCGTACAGCTCGGCGGCCTCCGCATGCGCGCCCAGCGCCGCGGCCCGCTCCGCCGCTGTCGGGCCGTGACGCGTCACCGCGTCACCATCGCCAACTTGGTCGGCGTGGAAAACCAGCGCCGGCAACATGTTCGGATCAATCGGTGGTTCGGCCAGTGCGACGAGCGCGCGCTTGTGCAGCAGCCGACGCCCGTAGTCGGGGACGCGCGACAGGGTGGCCAGCCGCGCCAACTCGTGGCGAAACCCGACCGCGTCCCCATCGGTGACCAGCACCCCCGCATCCAGGCATTCGCTCAGGGCCGGGCCCGCGCCCGGGCACACCTTTAGCACCAGGGCCGCCTGGGCGCGCGGACCGCAGACCGCGACCGCTTGTGCGGTATCGCGCGCCGCCCTCGACAGCCGAACCAGCCTGCCCCACACCGCTTCTGAGACGCTGCTCGGCAAGACGTTGCGATCCAGCGCGTCGACGCCGCAGGCCAACACCTCGGTGACGAAGAAGGGGTTTCCTCCGGTGAGGCGGTGTAGCTGGTCGGCATTGAACCCGCTGCCGGCGGCCAGCACCGCCACCGCGTCGCGGCTTAGTGGCTCCAACGCGATGCGGCTGACGGCGGCGCAGGTCGCCACATCCCCCAGCGCCACCGACAGTGGGAGCTGGCGGTCAATCTCGTCGTCGCGGTAGGAAATCACCAGCAGCAGCGGCAGCGACGCGATGCGCCGGGCAATGAAGCGCATCAGATCCAATGTCGACCCATCGGCCCAATGGGCGTCCTCGATGACCCACACCCAGCGCTGCCCGTCGCGCAATATTGCCAGTAGCCGTCGATACAACGCGCCGGTGTCGCCGGATTCGATCGCCGTGAGCAGACCGCCGGCCGCCGTGGACCCGAATCCGGCCAGCGCGTCGAGCAGCGGGCCCAGTGGGCGCGGCGCCGCCAGGGGATCGCACCAGCCCATCAACAGCCGTTCCGAGCCGTCCAGTGCGGCGGTGAAGGCGTTGATCAGCGCCGTCTTGCCGACTCCGGCTTCCCCGCGCAGCAACGCCACGCGGCCCGAACCACGACGCACCGCGCGCGCCAGCCCGGTCAGCTCGGCCAGCGCCTCCTGGCGCTCCAGCAAAGACTCCACGGCCACTCGCTCCGGCTGGTTTCTACGGTGACTTCACAAGGCGATGGAGCAAAAACAGGGAGAATTCCGGATCAATCGCGCACGCCCGCCAGCGCACACTGTGGAGGGAACGCTCCGGGCGGCCCACACGGCTACAGCCACCGCAACATCGGGACATGATGCGGCCTTACTTTAGCCGCGCCGTCGCGCGGACGCGCCCGATACGGCTGCATTTGGTGGGAGGGCCGAGATGTCGTTTGTGGTTGCGGCGCCGGAGTTTTTGTCGGCGGCGGTGGGGGACCTGCAAGGGATCGGCTCCGCGCTCAGCGAGGCCCACGCGGCGGCGGCGGGCCCGACGACCGGCCTGCTGGCGGCGGGCGGAGACGAGGTGTCGGCGGCCATCGCGGCGCTGTTCGGCGGGCACGCGCAGGCCTTTCAGGCGTTGGGCGCGCGCGCGGCGTCGTTTCACGCGCAGTTCGTGCAAGCCTTGAATGCCGGTGCGGGGGCGTATGGCGCCGCGGAGGCCGGCAACGTCTCGGCGCAGACCGTCGAGCAAGACGTGCTGGCCGTGATCAACGCACCCACGCAGGCCGTGTTGGGGCGCCCGCTGATCGGTGACGGCGCCCCCGGAGGCCCGGGACAGGCCGGCGGACCCGGCGGCTTGTTGTTCGGCAATGGAGGTCCCGGTGGCAATGGGTTGCCCGGCCAGTCCGGTGGCCACGGCGGTGCCGCAGGCTTGCTCGGCAACGGCGGGGCCGGCGGTATGGGCGGGGCGGGGGCGACCGGCGGCACCGGCGGCAGAGGCGGTTTGTTGTACGGCAGCGGCGGGATCGGTGGGCAGGGAGGGGCCGCGCTCGCGGGCATCAACGGCGGCCTGCCCGGGCATGGTGGCACCGGCGGCAACGCCTTCCTCTTCGGCAACGGCGGCTCCGGCGGCCAGGGCGGCACCGGATTGACCGGGGCCGATGGTGTCAATCCCACGGTCAGCGGCACAGCGGCC
This sequence comes from Mycobacterium sp. UM_CSW, assembly GCF_000455205.1. GTDB lineage: Bacteria > Actinomycetota > Actinomycetes > Mycobacteriales > Mycobacteriaceae > Mycobacterium. The sequence goes on from NZ_AUWQ01000057.1 coordinate 5,427, forward strand.
ATGGGGGCCTCGGGTTTCTCCGGAGCTGCGGATAATGCCAGTGCCAGTGGCGGCCCCGGCGGCGCCGGCGTTGATGGCGGACTCGGCGCCACGGGCGGCAAGGGCGGAACCGGCGGCACTGCAGACGTCATCACCGGTATCGGAGAGGCCGTCGGCGGAAGTGGCGGACCCGGCGGTACGGGCGGCAACGGGGGTGCCGGCGGCAACGGGGGCTCTGCCGGCGGACCCGTCAGCAACTTCGACGCTGCCGTCGGCGGCGGGGGCGGCAGCGGGACTTTGGGCCTAGCGCCCGGTGGTGCGGGTGGCGCCGGAGGCATCGGCGGGGGAGCCTTCCAGAACGGAACTGCCCTTGGCGGCTTTGGTGGCTCCGGGGGTGGCGGCGGCAGCGGCGCGGCCGGTGGCGTCGGCGGCATCGGGGGCGCGGGCGGCAGCGGCGGCCACGGGGGGCTGTTGGTGGGCAACGGTGGTGCCGGCGGCGCTGGAGGCGTGGGGGGCATCGGGGGCACCGGTGCCTCCGGCGGCCTAGCCGGTGCCGGCGGCGCTGGTGGCGTCGCTTCGAGCGGTGGGAACGGCACATTCGGTGGCCACGGCGGCGCTGGTGGCGGCGGTGGGGTCGGCGGCCTGGGCGGCACCGGCGGCGCCGGTGGCGCGGGCGGTAACGGCGGTGCTGCCGGGTTGCTGGGTGCCGGCGGTAACGGCGGCAACGCCGGCGCGGGCGGTGCGGGCGGCACCGGTGGTGTCGGTGGTATGGGCGGCAGCGGGGGCCCGGGTGGTGACGCCTTGGTTGGTCCTGTCGGCAATAACCATGGCGGCTCGGGCGGAGTCGGCGGCGATGGCGGCACCGGCGGCAACGGGGGCAACGGCGGCGGCAGCGGATTGGGAGGCGCGGGCGGGACCGGCGGCAACGCCGGCCTGCTTTGGGGCGACGCCGGGTCCGGCGGGACTGGCGGAGCGGGGGGCACGACCGGCGGGCCGGGCGGGACCGGCGGCCAGGCGGGCCAACTCCTCCTGGGCACCGGCGGTGCCGGGGGCGCCGGCGGCGGAGGCGCAGCGACCGGCGGCAACGGCGCCAACGGCGGCAACGCCGTACTGTTCGGCACCGGCGGCAACGGCGGCAATGCGGGGATTGGCACGACAGTTGGCACCAGCGGCACCGGCGGCGCCGGCGGGCTGCTGCTCGGCCCGCCCGGGAACAACGGGGTCACATAGCGGGCGGCTTCGCCGCGCGACCAGACCCCCCGGCCTCAGCCGATCCGGATGACGAGCTTGCCGATGTGCTTGCCGTCGCGTAACCGCTCGAACGCCGCTTTCGCCTCCTCGAATTCGAAGACGTCGTCGATCACCGGTGCCAGCCCGGTAGCGCTGACGGCTCGCACAAGATCTTGCAGATCGGCCCGGCTCCCGACGGTGATAGATCGCGTCGTCGCGCCGGCGCCCTTGAGCAGGAAATAGTCGATGCCCGGGTTGTCTTGGCTGAGAAAGCCGATCAGCGTCACCTCGCCACCCTCGGCGACGGCACGCAACGACTGCTCGATGGTGGCCGGGCCGCCGACTTCGACGACCCGGTCCGCGCCTCGGCCACCGGTCAATTCGCGCACCTGCTCACCCCAGTTCGGATTGCGGCGGTAGTCGATGACGTCGTCGGCGCCCAGCGCTTTGAGCGTCTGCGCCTTCTCAGGACTCGACGTCGTCGCGATGACACGCCCACCGACCAGCTTCGCCAGTTGCAGCGCGAACAGCGAAACGCCGCCGGTACCGAGCGTCAACACGGTTTGGCCCGCGCGAATCGGCGCGGGGCCGCCGAGCGCGTTCCAGGCCGTGACTCCGGCGCACGGCAGCGTCGCGGCCTGATCGTCGGGTATGGAGTCGGGAATGCGCACGACCGCCTCCCGGGATACCACCTTGTACTCGGCCAGCCAGCCATCCTGGCCGCTGCCGTAGCTGTCGGAATCCGCCGTCTCCGGCATCGGGCCGCCGAACCACCTCGAGTGGAATGCGCTCACCACCCGCTCGCCGGGACGGAAGTCGTCGACGCCCTCGCCGACCTCGACGACTTCAGCGGCGGCATCGCTGCACGGCACTAGCCCGGGTGTGCTGTCGCGCACGTACCGGCCGAGGGGAATCGCCACGTCCCGATAGTTCAGCGAGACCGCTCGGATGCGGAGCAGCAATTCTCCTCGCTGGGGCGATGGGACCGGTTCTTCGTGCATCCGCAATCCATCCAGCCCGGTGAACTCGTCGAACCGGTACACGTGCATGAAGACCCTCCTTCCGATGTCAGCCTGTCGATCTCGCACTCGCGGATGGATTCCCTTGCTCCGCATCACAAAACGCGGGCGATGTTTCGCGACCGCGCAATCGGATACCCGGCATTTCGTGAGCGAGGGCAACGATTTCAACGAGCGCAATATCGCCGAGTTCCGCGCCAATCACGGCCGCGTCGGTGGCCAGTTCGACGGCGCACCGCTGGTCATCCTGCACACCGTCGGAGCGCGCAGCGGGAAGCCGCGGACCAACATCATGATGTATCTGCCCGACGGCGACCGGTACCTCGTGTTCGCCTCGAAGGCCGGCGCGGACGACAACCCCGCGTGGTATTGGAACCTCAAGGCCAACCCGGACGCCCGCATCGAAGTCGGCGACGACATCGTCGACGTGCATGCCACGGAGCTGCATGGCGCCGAGCGGGACGAGAAGTATGCGCTGCAGGCCGAGCGCTACCCGGGGTTCGCCGAGTACCAGCGCAAGACGTCGCGGACCATCCCGGTGATCGCGCTCACGCCGGTTGGGCCGAGGGAGCCCCGCGCATGAGGGTCCTGGCGACCGGCGCGACGGGCCAGTACGCCCATCACGTCGTCGCCGCCCTCGCCGCTCAGGGAATCGACGTCCGCGGCGTCGTCCACGACCCGGCGAAGGCCGACGAGGCTCGGCGGGCCGGTGCGACCGAGACGGTGCAGCTGGACCTGGCCGACGCCGACGGGGTCGCCAAGGCGCTGGACGGCGTCGACGGAGTCTTCCTGATCACCCCGGCGTTTCACCCGGATGCCACGTCGATGGCGCTCAACGTCGTCGGGGCGGCCGTCGCGGCGGGCGTCGAGAAGTTCGTCTACAACGGTGTGTACCACCCGTCGCTGAGCCTGCCGAACCACGCGGGAACGCGCCCGGTCGAGGAGGCACTTTATGCGTCCGATCTGGACTTCACCGTGCTGCAGCCGGCGATGTACGTCCAAGCGCTGGAGGCGACCTACCGGAGCGCGTTGGAAACCGGCGCCGTCGTCGCCCCGTGGTCGAAGCACTCGAAGATGACCTACGTCGACTACCGCGACGTCGCGGAGGCGGCCGCATTGGCCTTCATCGAGCCGAGCCTGTCGCGTGGCACCTTCGAGCTCGCGGCCGGCGGCATGGTCGACCGGGTCGAGGTCGCCGAGATGATGAGTCGGGTCGCGGGGCGCACCCTGCGGGCCGAGGACACCGACGACGTCCCCCCGGGTCCCGAGGGCCTGGCGACGATGTTCGAAGACTACGACCGGCACGGCTTTCACGGCGGCAATTCGCTTGTGCTGCAAGCCATTCTGCGTCGCGAACCCCGTTCCGTCGCCGAATTCATCGCGGGGCTCGCGGCGTAAGACTTGGGATCGGTATCGGCGCGGGCCGGTGTCCACTTGTTGCGGCGGCCCATCCGGGCCTCCAGCAACGAAGGAGCCCGACATGAACCCAACGGGGCGTTTCTCCCGTTTTCGCAGGACACCGGCGCCCACCACGCGGAATAATCCCGTGGGTATGAAAGCCATGATCGCGGGATTAGCAACGGCGTCGTTCATGTTGGGCGGCGCGGGTCTGGCCGCGCCCTCCGCGCAGGCGGCTCCGTGCCCGGCCGGGAAGTCCTGCCAGCACTGGTGCCCCGGTGACGTCCTTCCGGCGGGCCGCCCCGTCCCGTGGGACGGCAACGTCTGCCACGACTACTACTGGGACTACTACGGCGTGCACGACATCGGCGACGGGGCGAACTATTCCTGGCGCGACATGCCTTGGCACTAGGCCGGAAGGTTAAACTGTGCGGCCATGCGCAAGCTCATGGCCGCCGTCACCGCCCTGCTGGCGGCCGGTGCCATCGCGGGAGCCACGCCTTCCCGAGCCGACAGCACGCAGCCGATCGGCTCGGTGCCGATCCCGGATGGCCCGGCCCAGACCTGGATCGTGGCCGACCTGGACAACGGTCAGGTGCTGGCCGCCCGCGACGCGAACGTCCCCCACCCGCCGGCGAGCACCATCAAGGTGCTGCTGGCCCTGGTGGCGCTGGACCAGGTAAGCCTCGACTCCACCGTCGTCGCCGACGTCGCCGACACCGAGGTCGAGTGCAACTGCGTCGGCATCAAGCCGGGCCGCACCTACACCGCGCGCCAATTGCTCGACGGGTTGTTGCTGGTTTCCGGCAACGACGCGGCCAACACCCTGGCGCACCTGCTGGGCGGCGCGGACGCCACCGTGGCCAAGATGAATGCCAAGGCCGCGTCCCTGGGCGCCACGAGCACCTTCGCGGCGACCCCGTCCGGCCTGGACGGCCCCCGCGGCTCCGGGGCGTCGACAGCGCACGACCTGGCCGTCATCTTCCGCGCCGCGATGGCCAACCCGGTGTTCGCGCAGATCACCGCCGAGCCGTCGGCGATGTTCCCCGGCGACCACGGCGACGAACCGATCACCAACCAGGACGAACTGCTACAGCGCTACCCCGGCGCCATCGGCGGCAAGACGGGCTTCACCGACGCCGCGCGCAAGACTTTCGTCGGCGCCGCCGCCCGCGGAGGGCGCCGGTTGGTGATCGCAATGATGTACGGGCTGGTGAAACAGGGCGGACCCACGTACTGGGATCAGGCCGGCAGCCTGTTCGACTGGGGCTTCGCGCTCAACCCCGAGACCGGTGTGGGCTCGCTCTAGGCTCGCTGTACCGCTTCTCACAAGCCAATATTCGGCAGCGCCGCGCGCATCAGCCCCGTCAGCACCGGTATCCGCCGCTGGGCGATCGTCGGCTGCGGCAGCACCCCCTCCACCACGGCGGCGCCGTCGAACACGTTCGTCATCAGCGCCACGACCACCGGGAACGTCTCCTCGTCGAAGCCCTCGGCGCCGGGCATCGCCCGCGCGGCGTCGTAGATCTTCGCCGAGTACTGCCCCAGCTCGTGTTGCAAAGTGTCCCTTAGCTTTTCGTCGGTGCGCGCGGCGACCAGCAGCTCGTAGAGCACGGCGTTGGTCGGTGCGGTGGTGATGTCCCGCAGAATCGCCAGGGCAGCGTCGAAGGCAGGCTGGTCAGCCGGAATTTCCGCAACCCGCTTGGTGAACGACTCCAGCTGACGGCGCAACACCTCGGACGCGGTCGCCGCCATGAAATCGCCCATCGTGTCGAAGTGGCGGAACAGGGCGCCGACGGAAACCCCCGCGCGCTTGGTGATCACCGCGGCCGATGCCCGCGCGTAGCCGACCTCGATGATGGTGTCGATGCACGCCTCGAGGAGCCGCGCGACGGTTTCCTCCCGGCGCTGCTGCTGGGTCCTGGCCATGTCAGGCCCCGACTTTCTCCACGCTGCGGCCCCGGCTGCGCTGGCCCGCCCGCAGATAGCGGCCCGACTTCACGGTCTGGCCGTAGCCCTCGCGGAATTGGCCCGCGCGGAAGACGACCTCGCCACCCACACCGGTCGCGACGACGGCGTCGTCGTTGCGATTGACCATGCGCCGCAGGCCGCCGTAGAACGGCACCGCTTCCTCGTGGTAGCCGTCCACCGATTCGTTGAGGCCGGCCGGGTCGATCACGACGAAGTCCGCGCGGTCGCCCTCGCACAGCGTGCCGGCGTCGATGCCGAACCACTGCGCCAATTCGCCGGTCAGCCGGTGCACCGCGTGTTCGGTGGACATGAACGGCGCGCCGGCCCGGTGCGCGTCGCGAATGCGCTTGAGCATCTTGAGCGGGAAGTTATAGAACGCCATGTTGCGCAGGTGCGCCCCGGCGTCGGAGAAGCCCATATGGATGCTGGGCTCGGCGGCGAGCTTGTTGAGCTGCCGGGGCCGGTGGTTGGCGACGACGGTCGTCCACCGGACGTTGCGCTCACCGTTTTCGACGAGCACATCGAGGAACGCGTCCAGCGGGTGCAGCCCGCGCTCGTCGGCGATCGCGCCAAAGCTCTTGCCGATCAACGACTTATCGGGGCACTCGACGATGACCGCATCGTGGAAGTCGCGGTGCCACAGCGACGGGCCGAGCTTGATCCGGTCGAACTCGCGCCGAAACTTGCGGCGGTAGTCCTTGTCGGCCAGCAGCTCGTTGCGCTGCAGTTGGTCGCGCAGGTGCAGGGCGGCCGTCCCGGCGCCGAACTCCTCGAAGACCGGCAGGTCGATGCCGTCGGAGTAGAGCTCGAACGGGACGGGCAGGTGCTGGAAGCGCACCCTGGAACCCAGGAACTTGTTCAGCAGGCGGGTGCCGAGCCCGAAGGTGTGCACGGCCAGCGGCATGGACTTCGCATCCGCCGACACCAGCAGGCTCATCCGAACTGCCCTGCGCCACCCCAACATTGGGCTGCTGGCCAGGAAGAACAGCAGTGCGGATTTCGAGTCCTCGACGTCGGGCGCGCTCTGTAGGATGCGGCCGCGCTTGCGCAGCACGTTGATCAGCCGGCGCCGCTCCCGCCACGTTGCGAACGTCGACGGCAACGCGCGCGACCGGAAGCGGTCGCCGTCGAGTTTGTCGATGGCGGCGTCCATGCCGGACATGCCGAGCATCCCGGCGTCGAGGGCCTCATCCAGCAGCGCCGCCATCTTCTCCAGCTCGGCCTTGGTGGGCTTGACCGTCTCGTCCGTGGCGCGATCCAGCCCCAGCACCGCGGTCCGCAAGTCTGAATGGCCAAGCAGCGAACCGACATTCGGCCCGAGCGGCAGGGCGTCGAGCGCCCGGATGTAGTCCGCGGCCGTCGACCACGTTTTGGTGGAATCCAAAGCGCCGTAGACGTATTCGCGCGGCACCGCCTCGACTCGGCTGAATAGGTCGGCCGCGTCCTCGGAATCGGCGTACACCGTCGACAGCGAGCAGTTGCCCAGCAATACCGTCGTGACGCCGTGGCGCACCGACTCCCGCAGTCCCGGGTCCAGCAGCACCTCGGCGTCGTAGTGGGTGTGCACGTCGATGAAGCCCGGCACGATCCACTTGCCGGCCGCGTCGATCACCTCGGGGCAGCCGGTCTCGTCCAGCGGCGTGCGGGACACGGTGGCCACCACGCCATCCCGAATTCCAAGGCTGCGCGTCTGCGGCGCACGGCCGGTGCCGTCGAACCACAGTCCGTCGCGAATGATCACGTCGTAGGCCACGTTGCCTCCAAGCTGGGTCGGGTTGCGACGAAACGTAACATAGATAGCAAGTACTCGCAATCTTTTCGCCAGCCGTGTCCGCTCGCGAGAAAATGCCTGGTCAAGTCATCGAGGGGGGTCGGGCACCGTAACACCGGGCGGCACGTCGCCGCTGCGGGTGGCCTGCGCGGGAGCCCGGAGCACCGCGCCCTGCTGGTCGCATTCGTTGCTTCGCACGGTGACGGTCAGTTCCCCGGCGAGCCCGCCTTGCGGGCGCGGCCGCAGCGACAGCACCTGCGTCGTGGCCTGCGTCCGCTCGGCGCCGTCCGGCGCGATGCAGGGGAACGTTCCCTCTTCCGGCCGCGACAGCCAACGACCATCGCGGAATTGCAGCACGACCGGCTGCGAGACCGTCGACTTCGCCTGCGTGTGGTCGTTGTCGTCCAGCGGCGCGCCGACGGCCGTGCAGGGGCCGGGCGCGCACGACGAGCGAAAGGCCCACCAGGTGGTCACGTCGGGCGGCTGGGGCTCGGGCGTGAGGTTGAACGTCTGCCGGCTGCGCTGCACCTCGAGGCGGTAGGTGCCGTCGAGCGGGATTGGGGCGGCCGGCGCGCTCACGGTCGGCTGGGCGGCCGGGGCGGCCGTCGCGTCGGTCTTGCGCTCGCCGACGAAGCCGGCGACGAGCAGCCCCCCGACGACCACCAGCGCCGCGGCGCCCAGCGCGATCCTGCGGCGGCGGTGCGTCCTCGGTGCGGTGGCCGGAGTCTTGGCCGCATCGGGTGCGGGAGCCCCGGAACGATCCGCGACGAAGTCGTCGGGCCGGTCGGCCAACGGGGCCGCCGCGGGCGGGACGGGGCAGGAGTAGGCCGGGTAATCGGCGACGAGGACGGCCTCGGGGCTGCGATCGCGGCTACGGGCGCCCGCCTGGTCGTTCAACGCCTCGGCGAATTCGCCGCAGGTCTCGAACCGGTCGCCGGCGCTGGTCGCCAGGGCGCGGGTGAACACGCCGTCCAGGCGCGCTAATTCCGGGCGCAGGTCGCTGAGCGCGGTGCCCGGTGGCGGCGGCGCGCCGGCCAACAGGTGGAACGCGGTGGCGGCCAGCGCGTACTGGTCGGCGCGTCCGTCGGCGCTGTCGCCCGCCAGTTCGGGCGCGGCGTAGCCGGCCGTGCCGAGCCGGCCGCCTATGCCGAAGTCGGTCAACAGGGTCCGTTGCTCACCCTCCCCGCGTCCCGTCACCAAGACGTTGGCGGGCTTGACGTCGCGGTGCAGCAGTCCGCGTTTGTGCGCATAGTCGAGCGCGTCGGCGACGGCGGTCACGATGGACAGCACCTCGCCCACGGGCGCGACGGCCGGGAATCGATCGGAGATCAGCCGCGCGGCGTTGATGCCCTCGACGTACTCCATCGCGACGTACAACTCGTCGTCGAACTCCCCGCGGTCGCGGACCTCGACGATGCCCGGGTGATAGAGGTTCGTCGCGATCGGGTTCTCCGCCCAAAACCTCCGGCGGAACTCGCCGTCCGCCGACAGCGCCGAAGCCAGGACCTTCAACGCCTGCCAGCGCGATGAGCGGGGGTTCTGGACAAGATAGACCGCACCAGTCGCTCCAGAACCCAGCCTCCGCGCGACCAGGTAACCGGCGAAGGTCGCGCCGCTGGCCAACGCCATCACGTGATCCTAACCACGATCGCGGCGCCGCGCGCGCCTAGCCATGTGGCCGAAAGACCTTGCCGCGCAATATCACCAGGTCCGGCCGGTTCAGCACACCGGGGCCTTGTCTGGGGTCCTCGGAATAACACAGCAGGTCGGCCGACGCCCCGTGATCGAGTCCGGGTCGGCCCAGCCAGCGACGGGCGTCCCAGCACGCGGCGCCCAGCGCGTCGGTGGGGCTCATCCCGATGCCCTTGAGGGCCTCGACCTCGTCGGCGATCCGCCCGTGCGCGATCATGCTGCCGGCGTCGCTGCCGGCGTAGATCGGCACGCCCGCCTCGCGCGCCGCGGCCGTGCGCGCCGGGCACCGCGCGAGCAGGTCGCGCATGTGCGCGGCGTAGGCCGGGTAACGCGCCGCGGAGTCCGCGATGCCTTGGAAATTCTCCAAAGTGTTGATCAGCGTGGGCACCAGCGCGGTTCCGTGCTCGAGCATCAGGGCAATGGTGTCGTCGGTGAGCCCGGTGCCGTGTTCGATGCAGTCGATGCCGGCGTTGATCAGGCCGGGCAGCGCGTCCTCGCTGAAGACGTGCGCGGTGACGCGGGCGCCGTGGGCGTGCGCGGCGTCGATCGCGGCCTTGAGCACGTCGTCGGACCACAGCGGGGCGAGGTCGCCGACGCCGCGGTCAATCCAGTCGCCGACGAGCTTGACCCAGCCGTCGCCGCGCTTGGCCTCCCGGGCCACCGCGTCCGGCAACTGGGATTCGTCCTCGAGTTCGTCGGCGAAGCCGCGCGAGTAGCGCTTGGGCCTCGCCAGGTGCTTGCCGGCCCGGATGATGCGGGGCAGGTCGTCGCGCTGGTCGAGGCTGCGGGTGTCGGTCGGTGAGCCGGCGTCCCGCAACAGGAGCGCGCCGGCGTCGCGCTCGGTCTCGGCCTGGCCGATGGCCTCCTCGAGCGGGATCTCGCCGTCGTCGCCGAGACCGACGTGACAGTGCGCGTCCACCAGGCCGGGCACGATCCAGCCGCCCTCAAAGACGGTGTTGGCGCCCGCGACCGGTTCGGCGCTGATGCGGCCGTCGACGACCCACAGCTCGATCTCGGTCTCGCCGGGCAGCTCCAGGCCCCGCAGGCGCATCCGCACGGCGCGGCTAGTTCTTGCCCGGGTTGCCGGGGAACTTGAGCTTGGACAGGTCGAAGTCGGCCAGGCCGGGTGGCAGCTCGTCGAGGCCCTTGGGCATCTGCGAAAGGTCGGGGAAGCCGGCGGGCATGCCGCCCATGAGCGGGTTCCTGGCCTTGGGCGGCGTCGGGCCCCGTCCCCCCTTCTTGCCCTTCTTTCCCTTCGCGCCCTTGGCCTTTCGGGTCGCGGACTTGCGGCCGAGACCGGGGATGCCCATGCCGCCGAGCATCGACGACATCATCTTGCGGGCCTCGAAGAAGCGGTCGACCAGCTGGTTGACCTCCGACACCGTCACGCCCGAACCGTTGGCGATGCGCAACCGCCGCGACGCGTTGATGATCTTCGGGTCAGCGCGCTCCTGCGGCGTCATCCCGCGGATGATGGCCTGCAGCCGGTCGAGTTGCTTGTCGTCGACCTCGGCGAGTGCGTCCTTCATCTGGCCGGCGCCGGGCAGCATGCCCAGCAGGTTGCCGATGGGACCCATCTTGCGGATGGCCAGCATCTGTTCGAGGAAGTCCTCCAGCGTCAGCTCGCCGGTGCCGATCTTGGCGGCCGCCTCCTCGGCGCGTTGCGCGTCGAAGACCTGCTCGGCCTGCTCGATCAGCGTCAGCACGTCGCCCATGCCCAGGATGCGGCTGGCCATCCGGTCCGGGTGGAAGATGTCGAAGTCCTCGAGCTTCTCGCCGCTGGACGCGAAAAGGATTGGGACGCCGGTGACCTCGCGGACCGACAGGGCGGCGCCGCCGCGGGCGTCACCGTCGAGCTTGGTCAGCACCACGCCGGTGAAGCCGACGCCCGCACCGAACGCCTCGGCGGTGGCGACGGCGTCCTGGCCGACCATCGCGTCGAGGACGAACAGCACCTCGTCGGGGTTGACGGCGTCGCGGATGGCCGCGGCCTGCGCCATCAGCTCGTCGTCGATGCCCAGCCGCCCCGCGGTGTCGACGATGACGACGTCGAAGTGCTTGGCGCGGGCCTCGGCGAGGCCGGCAGCGGCGACGGCGACCGGGTCACCGGGTCCGGATTCGGGGGACGCTCCGGGATGCGGCGCGAACACCGGAACGCCGGCCCGCTCGCCGACGACCTGCAGCTGGTTCACGGCGGCCGGCCGCTGCAGGTCGCACGCCACCAGCAGCGGCGTGTGCCCCTGGCCGCGCAGCCAGGCGGCCAGCTTGCCGGCCAGCGTCGTCTTACCAGAGCCCTGCAGACCGGCGAGCATGATCACGGTCGGCGGCGTCTTCGCGAACGCCAGCTGGCGCGTCTCACCGCCCAGGATGCCGATCAGTTCCTCGTTGACGATCTTGACGACCTGCTGCGCCGGGTTCAGCGCGCCGGAGACCTCGGCCCCCTTGGCGCGCTCCTTGATCCGGCCCACGAACGCCCGCACCACGGGCAGCGACACATCCGCTTCCAGTAGCGCCAGCCGGATCTCGCGGGTGGTGGCCTCGATATCGGCGTCGGTCAGACGACCCTTGCCCCGCAGCCCCTGTAGGGCACCGGTCAATCGGTCGGACAGCGATTCAAACACCCCGCCAGCCTAGTGGTTGGAGCGATTGCCGAGCGTGCGGCACCGCAGGGGCTTGACGTCGCGACGCGAGCGAAGAAAAGTCGGCTCATGCTCGAGGTGATCGACAAGGGTTCGTGCACCGATGCCCACCCGGTGCCGCTGCTCTTCGTGCACGGCGGCTGGCATGGCGCGTGGTGCTGGGACGACGGTTTCCTGGACTTCTTCGCCGACGCGGGCTATCGCGCGGTCGCGATGAGCCTGCGCGGGCATGGCACCAGCCCCACCGACAAGCCGCTGCCGAAGGTTTGCATCGAGGACTACATCGACGACGTCCGTTCGGTGGCCGACGATCTGGGCGGCGCGCCGGTGCTGATCGGGCATTCCCTGGGCGGCTACACGATCCAGCGTTACCTGGAAGACCGAACGGCGCCGGCCGCGGTGCTGGTGGGCTCCATTCCGCCGTCGGGCGTGCTCGGGGCGGCGCTGCGCGTCTGGCGCCGGCGGCCCTGGATGACCGTGCACTCGTTCAACGACCCCACGTTGGTCAAGTTCCTGCGCACGTCGGGCCTCGCCCGCGCCTACCTCTTCTGCAAGGACACGCCCGAGGACATCGTCCTATCTTGCTGGCACCGCGCCGGGCCCGAGAGCATCCGCGCGGCGATGACCGACCCGATGTTCCGCCGGGTCAAAACCGACCGCGTCACCACCCCGATGCTGGTGCTCGGCGCCGTGCACGACGGCTTCGTCAGCGTCGGCGCGGTGCGCGCGACGGCGCGCGCCTACCGAACCGAGCCGGAGTTCTTCCCGATGGGTCACAACATGATGCTCGAGCCGGGATGGCCCGACGTCGCCAAGCGAATCCACGCCTGGCTCGACGCTCACGACCTGGCGGGCAACGCCGGCTAGCGGCGATCGCAAGCGCGGCGTAGCCGGGCGCGGCGGGTCGCCGCAACCAAGGGACCAGTGCGTCGCTGCTGCGCCGAAAAGCGTTGGCATGCTACATTTCACACCCGCCATGGGCCGCGTCGACGCTGTCGGGGCACGACCGGGACACGACAAGGCCATGCGCGCGAACCACGTCTGAGGGGGAGCTGTGTCGATGCTGTTGGGCAGCGACACGGGCTCGCCGTTGCGCGGCTGGCAGCGCCGGGCGCTGGTGAAATATCTGGCCGCCCAGCCGCGCGATTTCCTGGCCGTCGCCACCCCGGGCTCCGGCAAGACGACGTTCGCGCTGCGGGTGGCGGCCGAGCTGCTCGGTCAACGCGCCGTCGACCAGGTCACCGTCGTGGTGCCCACCGAGCACCTCAAGGTGCAGTGGGCGCTGGCGGCGCAGCGACACGGCCTGGCCCTGGACCCGAGGTTCTCCAACACCAGCCCGCAGACCTCGCCGGAGTATCACGGCGTGATGGTCACCTACGCGCAGGTCGCCGCGCACCCGACGCTGCACCGCGTGCGCACCGAGCAGCGCAAGACCCTGGTCATCTTCGACGAGATCCATCACGGCGGTGACGCCAAGACGTGGGGCGAGGCCATCCGCGAGGCCTTCAGCGACGCGACGCGCCGGCTCGCTTTGACGGGCACGCCTTTTCGCAGCGACGACAGCCCCATCCCGTTCGTCACGTACACCTCCGGCCCCGACGGGGTGCTGCGGTCGCAGGCCGACCACACCTACGGCTACACCGAGGCCCTCGCCGACGGCGTGGTCCGGCCGGTGGTGTTCCTCGCCTATTCCGGGCAGGCCCGCTGGCGGGACAGCGCCGGCGAGGAGCACGCCGCGCGACTGGGCGAGCCGCTGTCCGCCGAGCAGACCGCGCGCGCGTGGCGCACGGCGCTCGACCCGGCGGGCGAATGGATGCCCGCGGTGATCGCGGCCGCCGATCAGCGGCTGCGCCAGAAGCGGGCCCACGTGCCCGACGCCGGCGGCATGATCATCGCCTCCGATCGCACGGCGGCCCGCGCGTATGCCGCCCTGCTGACCAAGCTGACGTCGGAGCCGCCGACTGTGGTGCTGTCCGACGATCCCGGCTCGTCGGCGCGGATCACCGAATTCGCCGAGAGCACCAGCCGGTGGCTGGTCGCGGTGCGCATGGTCTCCGAGGGCGTCGACGTCCCCCGGCTTTCGGTCGGGATTTACGCCACCAGCGCCTCGACGCCGCTGTTCTTCGCCCAGGCCATCGGCCGGTTCGTGCGGTCGCGTCGGGCCGGCGAGACCGCCAGCATCTTCGTGCCGTCGGTGCCCAGCCTGCTGCAGCTGGCCAGCGAGCTGGAGGCACAGCGCAACCACGTCCTCGGCGAACCGCACCGCGAGGAGGGCGATCCCCTCGATGGTGACCCGGCCGTGCGGACGCAAACCGAAAAGGCGGAAACGGATAAGGGTTTCACCTCGCTCGGCGCCGACGCCGAGCTGGACCAGGTCATCTTCGACGGGTCCTCGTTCGGCACCGCCGCCCCGGCCGGCAGCGAGGAGGAGGCCGACTACCTCGGCATCCCGGGGTTGCTCGACGCCGAGCAGATGCGCGCACTGCTGCACCGGCGTCAGGACGAGCAGCTGGCCAAGCGGGCCGCCAACGCTGGTGCACCGGCTCCCATGCCGTCGATGCACGGACAGCTGCGCGACCTGCGCCGCGAGCTCAACACGCTCGTCTCGGCGACGCACCACCGCACCGGCAAACCGCACGGCTGGATCCACAACGAACTGCGCCGTCGCTGCGGTGGGCCGCCGATCGCCGCGGCGACGCGCGAGCAGATCCAGGCCCGCATCCAAGCTTTGAGGCAGCTGAATTCTGAGCACTCTTGAGTTTGGAAGATCCGCTCGCCCTCGCGCAGAAACAGGCTCAGGCCGGGCAGTTCGCCGCGTTCGATCCAGATGGCTCCCGCCGCCTTCTGTTGATTTCCTGGGCACAACGCGCCCGCAGGACACTAGCCGAAGGCCTCGTCGGGGCTGCCCACCGCGACCATCAGGTGCTTCTCCATAGCAGCCTGCGCGTCTTGCGGCGCCTCCACACACGACACGTCTGCCGCCGTCGACCCGAACGCGTGGACCTTCGCGCACGCGGATGTCCCGAGAATTAGGTAATCGCATACTCATGCTTCCCCCAGACCCCTTGCTTACGCTCCACCTACCTGACGGTTGAGGACCGCCGGGCTAGTGACAACCAGGGGGCTAGCCAGCAGGAAGATCGATATGTCGTATGTAATCGCGGCGCCGGCGATAATGACTTCGGCGGCAACGGATCTGTCCAACATCGGCTCAACGCTGACCGTCGCGCAAGCGGCGGCGGCCGCCCCGACGACGGGGGTGCTGGCCGCGGCTGAGGATCAGGTGTCGGCGGCGATTGCGGCGGTGTTCTCCTCCCATGGCCAGCAGTTTCAGGCACTCGGTGCGCAGGCCGCGGCGTTCCACGACCAGTTTGTTCGATTGTTGTCTTCGGGTGGGATCGCCTATAGGGCCGCCGAGACGGCGAATGCCTCGCCGCTGCAAGCCTTGGAGCACCAAGCTCAGGCCGTGGCGGCGTTTTCCCCATGGAAGGACCTGACGGGACGACCGCTGTTCGGCAACGGCGCGGACGGGGCGCCGGGGACGGGGCAGGCCGGCGGAGACGGTGGGTGGCTGTTCGGTAATGGCGGCGATGGGGGGTCGGGGTTACCCGGACAGGCCGGTGGGGCTGGCGGGTCGGCGTTTTTGTGGGGCCAAGGCGGTAATGGGGGGGCCGGCGGGACGGCCAGCCTCGCCGGCGGGAACGGCGGGTCCGGGGGTGCTGGCGGGAGGGCCGGCCTGCTCGTGGGTAATGGCGGGTTTGGCGGTCACGGTGGGGATGGTGTTTCCGGTGCCCCAGGTGGGACGGGCGCGACCGGCCAACACGGCGGGAACGGGGGGAACGGCGGGGCCGGCGGGGCCGCCG
>NZ_AUWQ01000058.1 GCF_000455205.1 Mycobacterium sp. UM_CSW
CCGGGCAGTGTGGAGCGGCCCTTTTCGACGAACAGCACCCGGCGGCCGGCGCGGGCCAGCGACAAGCCCAGCATCCCGCCGCCCATGCCGGTGCCTACGACGATCACGTCCCACACAACGCGTTCGGCCTCGCGCGCGCTCAGCTCGCCGTCAGCCAATCGAGCTCCTCAGCGGATGATGTCCAACGCTTTGCCCGGTCCGGGGCGAATCGCGATCCTAGCATCGCGTTGCCGTCGTCCGATCCGTTCAAAATTGTTGCGGTGGCCAGCCGGATCGGCTGTTAGCATCGCCCCCATGTCTGCAGGCGGCGCCCCGGTACGGATCGGCATTCTGGGTGCTTCACGTTGGGCGCCGACGACGTTCCTGACGCCGGCCAAGGAGAACGCGGAGGTCGTCGTGGCGGCGGTGGCCTCCCGCGATGCGTCCCGCGCCCGGGACTTCGCCGCCAAACACGGCATCCCCCGGGCCCACGACAGCTACGAGGCGCTGGTCGCCGACCCGGAGCTGGACGCGGTCTACAACCTGCTGCCGACCAGCGTGCACGGCAGGTGGACCCGGGCCACGCTCGACGCCGGCAAGCACGTGCTGTGTGAAAAGCCGTTCACCGCCAACGCCGCCGAGGCCCGCGAGATCGCCGAACTTGCCGGCAAGTCGGACCGGGTCGTGATGGAGGCGCTCCAATACCGCTTCCATCCGCTCACCCAGCGCGTCGAGCAGATCATCGCGTCGGGGGAGCTGGGCAAGCTGGAGCGGGTGGAGGTCGCCGTCTGCGTGCTGCTGCCGAAGCGCTCCAACGCCAACGTCTACGACTACTCCCTCGCCGGCGGCGCGGTGATGGATGCCGGCGTTTATACGGTCGACATGCTCCGCACGTTCGGCGGCTCGACGCCCGAAGTCGTCTCCGCGAAGGCGAAACTGGACGGTCCTCAGGTGGACCGGGTCATGACGGCGGAGGTGCGGTTCGAAAACGGGCACACGGGCCGGCTGCATTGTGCGCTGTGGTCGTCGAATCTGTTCTGGGCGAACGCCAAGATCATCGGCGATCGCGGCCAGCTGAGCTACTTCAGCCCGGCGGCGCCGCACCTGCTGCCCCGGCTCTCGCTCCGCTCGGCCGACGGAAAGCGGGTGGAGCGCTTCCCGCGGCGCACCACCTACGCGTACCAGCTCGACGCGTTCGCCGGGGCGGTGCTGCGTGGGGAGCCGGTGAAGACGACCGCGGACGGCGCGATCGAGAACATGACCGTCATCGACGCGATCTATCGCGCCGCCGGCCTCCCGTTACGCCAGCCGGGCTGAGCCGCTCAGCGACGGCGCGACTTCGGCAGCGCGATCTCGGGCGGCAGCGCACCATCGGTGAACCACGCGTCGAGGGTGCGCGCGAAGAGCTCGGGATAGCGCGTGGGCCAGTCATGGGGCATGCCGAGTGCGACCCGGTCGACTCCGTTGGGCATTTGCTCGGCGAGCGCCGCGGCCCATCGCCGGACGAGCGGCAACTCCTTGGCGCCGGTCACGAACATCGTGGGCGAATCGGATTGGCCGAGTTCCGCGGGAAGCCTGAAACCCGAGGACGCCATCGTCACGTCGGCGAGCTGCCCGCTGGTTATCAGGCGTACATCCTCGCGGTAGTCGTCGATGTGGGGCGCGGGAACCCTTGCCTGCCAAGCAGTCCGGTAGCGACGGACCATCCAGCGGTACGCCGAGTTCCGGGCGGGCAGTGACATCAGGCGCCGCGTCACCTCCACGAACGGCACCCTGTTGAGGATGGTCCCGCACAGCACCGCCCGATCGACGAGCTTCGGCTCGGTTGCCAGCAACTGCACCCCGACTTGGGCCCCGAGCGAGAGCCCCACCACGTGCGCCCTGCCCGTGTCGACCCGGGAGCGGATCAGCTCCGCCACCGCCGCGGCGGCCCGGCCCATCTCGAACGGCCCCTGCTCGAAGCTTTTGCCGTAGTGCGGCAGATCGGGGACCAGACAGCGGTATTGCTGCAGGCGTTCGACCACCGGTTCCCAGTACCAGCCGCTCGTATACGCGCCGTGCAGGAAGACGATTGTCGGTGCCCCGGCCGGCCCGTATTCGCGCACGAACAGGCCCATGCCGGGGACCTTATCAGTCATGCGCGGGGATCTTCCGGTCTATCGCGGTCGCCCACAGGCGGTACTCCCAGCCCAGCTCCGGACGCCTGTCCAAACTTCTGGTCTATTGTACCGGTGTTGGATTAGACTGCCGGACGGGTTAGCCAGGGGCGGGAGGCCCCTTCCATTCCACAACGCGCACGGGGGACCGAAGGGTTGGGTTCCGCGATGGCTGAAGGCGTGTTCGGGCGCAGCGACGCTGAGACCGATTTACTTGTCCGTGGCATGCGGTCAGGGATCGCAGTCGTCGGCTTCGGCTACATCGGCACGGTGATCGGTGCCGTGCTGGCCGATCGCGGTTGGCCCGTGACCGGGATCGACGTGCGGCAGAACGTCGTCGACGAGATCAACTCGGGCAAGACGAGTGTGCCCGAGCCGGGGCTCGGCGAGATGGTGGCCACCAACGTGCGCGTCGGCCGCCTTCGGGCCACCACCGATTTCGGCGCCCTGGCCCACAATGACTTCGTCATCGTGACGGTCGGGACGCCGCTGGGTCCGGACTACGAGCCCATCGTCGATGACATCAAGGCGGCGGCGCGGGCGGTGGGGGAGCACCTGCACCCCGGCCACCTGGTCATCCTCAAGAGCACGGTCCCGCCCGACACCACCGAAAACATCGTGTTGCCGATCCTCGAAGAGGTCTCGGGGCTGCAGGCAGGGGTCGACTTCGGGTTGGCGTTTTGCCCGGAAAGGCTCGCCGAGGGCCAGGCCATCCACGAGCTGACGTCGATCCCGGTGGTGGTCGGCGCGGTCGACGAGGTCACCGCGCGGGCCTGCTCGACGCTGTGGCGTCATGCCCTGGGCGTGGAATCCATCGTCGTCGACGACCCGCGGACGGCCGAGATGGTGAAACTCGCCGACAACCTCTGGATTGATCTGAACATCGCGATGGCCAACGAACTGGCCAAGGTGTGCGACCGGCTGAACATGGACGGGCTGCAGGTCATCGACGCGGCCAACTCGATGCCCAAGGGCACGCACAAGGTGAACATCCTGCGGCCGAGCATGGGCGTCGGTGGCTACTGCCTGACCAAGGATCCGTGGTTCGTCAATCATCTGGGCCAGTCGCTGGGGTTGGAGCTGGGCATCCCGCGCACGTCGCGCACGGTCAACGACACCATGCCCGCCTACACCTATGGGTTGCTCACCCAGCTGCTCGCCGAGCAGAACAAGGCGATCGAGACCAGCAAGATCGCGGTGCTGGGCATCGCGTTCAAGAACAACACCGGCGACTGCCGGCTCACGCCCACCAAGTACGTCGTCGAGTTGCTCGAGGCGTCCGGCTGCGAGCTGTCCATCCATGACCCCTGGGTGCCCGACGAGGAGGCGCCCACGGTGACCAATATTCCGTTGACCCCGGACATCGAGTCGGCGGTCAAGGATGCCGACGCCCTGGTAGTGCTTGCCGGCCACCGGGAATTCCACCAGATCCCGCTGGCCCGCCTGGCGGATCTGACGGCGCCCGGCTGCGTGTTCCTCGATGGACGCAACAGCTTCGATCCAGCGGCGGTGCGCGCCGCCGGTTTCGTGTACAAGGGGATCGGCCGGTAGCCATACTGCAGGCGAAGGTAAACCCGTACATAGAACTGAAAGAGCGAATATGTCCCATGTCGTCGTAACGGGCGGCTACGGCCTGATCGGGTCGCATCTGGTGTCCACACTGCTGGACCGGGGCGACACGGTGACGGTCTTCGACCAGGCAAAGAACACTCGCGACACCAGCATCGACTTCGACCGGCACGCCAACTTCCGGTTCGTGCAAGGCGACGTCACCGACCTGGCCGCGCTATCCGAGGCCCTGACGCCCGGCGTCGACAAGGTCTTCCACCTGGCCGCGGTCGTCGGCGTCAAGAACTATATGAAGGACCCGCTGCAGGTTCTCGACGTCAACGTGACCGGCACGCGCAACGTCCTGGAGCTGAGCCAGCGGCACGGCACCCGCGTGGTGTTCGCCAGCACCTCCGAGGTGTTCGGCAAGAACCCCAACCCCCCGTGGGCGGAGGACGACGACCGCGTACTCGGCTCCACCAGAACGGCCCGCTGGAGCTACAGCACCAGCAAGGCCATGGCCGAGCACCTGGTCTTCGCGATGCACGCCGCCCACGGACTGCCGGTGACGGTCGTACGGTACTTCAACGTCTACGGCCCCCGGCAGAACCCGATCTTCGTGATCTCGCAGACCGTTCACCGCATCCTCAATGGTCTCCCACCGCTGCTCTACGACTCGGGTGACCAAACGCGGTGCTTCACCTACGTCGACGACGCCATCGCCGGCACCCTGCTGGCGGCCGACAGCGACGCGGCGATCGGTGAGGCCTACAACATCGGGAGCATGACCGAGACCACAATGCGCGACGCGATCGAGCTGGCGATCAAGATCGCCAACGTTGACTCGGTGTCGGAACCCGAAGTCGTCGACACGGCGGCGCGCTATGGGGGTCGCTACGAGGACATCCCTCGTCGTATCCCGGACTCCACCAAGGCGCAGCGCGAGCTGGGTTGGCGCCTCAAGGTCGACGTCGAGGAGGGGATCCGCCGCACCATCGACTGGGCGCGGGCCAACCCCTGGTATCTCAAGGGGCCCGCGGGGGACTAGCGGGCGAGCGCGCGGTCGGCGAGCGCGCCCATCGCCGGTGCCAACTGCCCGGAGTACTCGGCTGTGATGTGGTTCCAGTCGAGGTAAACCATGGTGTTTCCGACGATGACGGGGCAGCGGTTCGTGGTGCAGAACAGCTCGGTCAGGTCGGCGTACTGCCCGCCGCTGGCCTTGGTGGCGGTGGTCTCGGCCGTGATCCCGGCGTCGTTCACCGCGGACGACCGTGGCGGCGAGCAGGCCGCGGCGTCGCCGAGGTGGCCGGACAGGCATTGCGGTACCACCGTGCCCGGGTCCGGGACCGGTCCGAGCACCAACACCTTGGCGCCGTCGCTGCGCAGCTGCTGCACCAGGCGGCTGAGGCTGTCGATCCACGCGGGGTCGTAGGGCGTGTAGCCCGCCTGCCAGCTGCCCTCGCTGTGCTCGCGCGACATACTCACCACGACCAGCCGCGGGTGTTCGGCGCGCAGCCGGGCCAGGATCAGCGCCCGCCACTGGTCGCAGTGCATGAAGCTTTCGATCAGGCCGTCGAGGTGTTTGGCGATGGGCACGTCGAGCAACGGGCAGCCCGCCTTGGCCATCATCTCCAGCCGCCAGTGCCGCTGTTCGGCGATCTGCTGAAACGCCGGGTCCCACATGGCGGCGTGCGAGTCGCCGACCAGGGCGACCGTCGTGCTCGAGCCGGTGTCACCCGTCGCGCACTCGGGCTGCCCGCTTTGGTTGGCCCCGCGGAAGCAGCCGCTGGACCACATCGCAGTCTGGCCGGCCGTTGCTTCGGCCACCGGGGGTTGCAGGTTCGACGGGACGGCCCTCAGGTCGGCCGACGCCGCGACGGCGGCCTGCGCCTGCGCGAACGCCTGCTGCACCGCAGCGTCGTAGGCGTCCATGCCGGCGCCCGGTGGGACGGGTGCCGCGGTGATGGTCAGCGCCGTGCCCGGGGCGCCGCGGCCGACCGGGATCGGTATCCACGCCAGCATCGCCACGCCCACACCCACTGCCACCGCGGTGGCGGTCGCGCCGACCGCGAAACTGGCCAGCGGGGACTTGCGCAGCGGGGCGGCGTAGCGCAGCGGGTTCTCGACAAAGCGCAGCGTGAGAATCCCCAAGCCGCCGGAGATCACGACGGCCACCAGCCTGCCGACCAGCCCCAGCTGATGGCCGAGCAACGGCGCCGCCAGGACCAGCACCGGCCAGTGCCACAGATACCACGAGTAGGACAACCGGCCCATCTCGCGC
The DNA here is from genome assembly GCF_000455205.1 of Mycobacterium sp. UM_CSW. Classification (GTDB taxonomy): domain Bacteria; phylum Actinomycetota; class Actinomycetes; order Mycobacteriales; family Mycobacteriaceae; genus Mycobacterium. Next base: position 5,965 of record NZ_AUWQ01000058.1, read on the forward strand.
ATCGGCTTGAACGCCAGGATGCGGCCGGCGCCCTGCGTGGGGAGGGCGCAGCCGGCGCCGATCACCAGGACCGTGCCGAGCAACGGCCATATCGCGGCGGTGCCCGGATACGGCGTGGCCGGGGTCAGCCGGTTGCAGACCAGCACGATCAGGCCCAGCCCCGCCCATCCGGTGATCGCGGCGGCGCGCGCCGGCAGCCGACGCCACTGGTTGGCCGTGAGGGCCAGCATGCCGCCGACGGCCAGGTCCCAGGCCCGCGTGGGCAGCGAGAAGTACGCCGCCGGGGGCACCAGGTACGTGGTCAGCAGCGAGAGTACGAACGACGAAATCGCGACCAGCGCAAAGACCGTCAGGAAGGTGCGCTTGGGAGCGTTCGACAAAGTATTAGTAGTAGTGGCTGTGCGCCGGCGCGTGCGCCGGATCAGCCACCAGGTACCGATGATCAGCACCGGCCACACCAGGTAGAACTGCTCCTCCACGCCCAGCGTCCAGTAGTGCTGGAACGGCGACGGCGGCTGATGGCCGCCGAAGTAGTCGACGTTTTCGTGAATGAACCAGTAGTTGCCGACGTACAGCGCGCAGGCGATGCCATCCTCCACCACGCCTTTGGCCTGCAACGGCGACAACAGGACGGCCGAGGCGATCACGGTCACGCTGCCGATGAGGGCGGCAACCGGCAGCAGGCGGCGGACGCGTGCGGCATAGAACTTGCGCAGTCCGATCGTGCCGGTGCCGCTCACCTCGCGCCACAGCTGCCCGGTGATGACGAAACCCGAGATGATGAAGAAGATGTCCGGGCCGACGAACCCACCGCTCGCGCCGGGCACGTCGGCGTGAAAGAGAAGGATGGCCACCAGCGTCAAGGCGCGCAGGCCCTCGATGTCCGGGCGGAATTCCTTGTGTGCCGAGCGCCGATCTTGCGCCGCCCCGATCGGGCTAACGCTTTCGGCCTGGACCACGGTCACCCACCTGTCTGAGGAGGCGTTCATCGAATCGAGGCATTATCACACACACGTTCAATGCCTCTCGGCCGAATCCGCCACTCCTGAGCGGCGGCCTGGTTATGCTGCTGGGCGGCTGAGCCGGGGACCCGAGAAAGGCAAAGGATCTCGCCGATGAAATTCGTGCTGGCAAACTGGGGAACTCGCGGCGAAGTCGAGCCCTACGTCACTGTCGGCCGCGAGCTGGTGCGCCGCGGGCACGACGTGCACATGGCCGTCGCCCCCGAAATGGTCGCCTTCACCGAGGCGGCCGGGCCTACGGCGGTCGCCTACGGGCCCGAGTTGAAAGCCATCCTGGACCCGCATCGCGATTTCTGGGCGGGCCTGTTCGCCACCCCCTGGAAGATCCGGGAGCTGGGCAGGTTGTCGGCCGAGTATTCGGCCCCGCTTTCTCAGTGCCGGCCGGAGGTCAGCGCGACGCTGATCTCGCTGGCCGAGGGGTCCGACCTGCTGCTGACCGGCATGAACTTCGAGGACGACGCGCTGAACGCGGCGGAGTACTGCGGCATCCCGCTGGCCACCCTGCATATCTTCCCGCTGCGGGCCAACGGCCGGCTGCTGCCGTTCCTGCCGGCGCCGCTGGCCCGCTCCGCGACGCGCACGCTCGACTGGCTGGCCTGGCGCGGAGGAAAACAGGTCGAGGATGCCCAGCGCCGCGACCTCGGTTTGCCGGAGGCGACGAGCCCCTGGCCGCGCCGGATCGCCGAACGCGGGTCCCTGGAAATCCAGGCCTACGACGAGGTGTGCTACCCCGGGCTGGCGGCCGAATGGGCGAAATTCGGCGGGCGACGGCCGTTCGTCGGCGCACTGACGATGGAGTTGCCGACGGACGCCGACGAGGAAGTCGCGTCGTGGATCGCCGCCGGAACGCCGCCGATCTGCTTCGGATTCGGCAGCGTCGGCGTCGAATCCGCTGCCGACACGCTCGCGATTATCAGCTCGGCGTGCGCCCAGTTGGGCGAGCGGGCGCTGGTGTGCGCGGCCGGCTCGGACTACAGCAACGTCCCCCACTCCGAGCACGTCAAGGTCGTGGGCGTGATGAACTACGCCGCGGCGTTGCCCGCCTGCCGCGCGTTCGTGCACCACGGCGGCTGCGGCACCACGAACGCGGGCCTGCGCGCGGGACTGCCGACGTTGATCCTCTGGACGTTGCCCGATCAGGGGCTCTGGGGAGCTCGGGTCAAACGCCTGAAAGTCGGCACCGGCCGGCGCTTTTCGGCCACCACCGAGAAATCGTTGGTCGCGGACCTGCGCACCATCCTCGATCCGCAATGCGCCATCCATGCCCGCGACCTCGCCGCCCGGATGACCAAACCCGCCGAGAGCGTTGCGGTCACCGCCGATCTGGTGGAAAACTTCGCGCGCCTCAAGCGGATCGGCTGACCGGCGGGCTCAACCGTGGGCCAGCGCGCGGTCGGCCAGCGCCGCGATCGCCGGTGCCAGCAGCCGGGCGTATTGGAAAGTCAGATGCCCGGGGTCGAGATAAACCAGGGTGTTGCCGACGATCACCGGGCAGCGATTGGTCGTGCAGAACAAGTCGGTGAGGTCGGCGTATTGTCCGCCGCCGGCGGCGGTGGCGGCGGATTCGGCGGTGATGCCGGGCTCGTTCACCGCGGTCGATCTAGGTGGCGAGCAGGCCGTGGCGTCGTCGAGGTGGCCGGAGAGGCAGATCGGCACATACGACTGCGGGTCGGGGATGGGCCCGAGCACCAGCACCTGCGCGCCGGTGCCGCGCAACTCCCGCACCAGCCGGAAGAAGCTGCTGTTCCACGCCGAGTCGTAGGACGTGAACCCCGACGGCAAACCATAGCGGTCGCCGTAGCGGCGCATCACGTCGAGCACGATCAGCCGCGGGTGCTCGGCGCCCACCCGCGCGATGATCTGACCGCGCCACCGCGTGCACTCGGTGTATTCCCGGTGCAGGGTGGGGCTGAGGATGCGCAGGTCCAGCAAGGGGCAACCCGCCTTGGACATCATCTCCAGCCGCCAGTGCCGCTGGGTGGCGACCTGCTGCAAGGCCGGGTTCCACATCGCGGCGGTGGAGTCGCCGACCAGCGCCACCGTCGTCGCCGAGGCGGTGTCGCCGCCGGCGCACTCGGGCTGTCCGTCTTGGAAGAAATTGCGCATGCAGCCGTCGCGGAACAAGGCCCGGTGTTCCTCCGCGGCGTCGGCCAGTGGGGGATCGAGGTTCGACGGTACGGCCCGTAGGTCGGCCGATGCCGCGACCGCGGCGTGCGCCTGCGCGAACGCCTGCTGTACCGCGGCGTCGTAGGCGGCCATGCCGGAGCCCGCCGCGGCAGGCGCCGCGGTGATGGACAGCGGCGCGGCCGGTGCGCCGCGCCCCACCGGGGTGGGCACCCACAGCAGCAGCGCCACGCCCACACAGACCGCCACCGCGGTGGCCGCTCCGCCGAGCGCGAGGCTGGCCCGCGCCGAGCGGCGCACGGGATCGGCGAACCGCAGCGGGTTTTCGATGAATCGCAGCGTGAGTGCGGCCAGCGCTCCGGAGACGATGGCCGCCGTCAACCGGGCGGCCAGCCCGAGCGGGTGACCCAGCAACGCCGGGGCGAGCAGCAGCACCGGCCAGTGCCACAGGTACCACGAATAGGAGATCCGGCCGATCGCGCGCATCGGCGACGTGCCCAACAGCCGGCCGCATCCCTGCGACGGAGTGGCACAGCCGGCGCCGATCACCAACATCGCACCGAGTGTGGGCAGCAGCGCGGCGGTACCCGGGTACAGGGTGGACGAGCTCAACTGGTTGCTGGCCACCAGGATCGCCGCGAGGCCCGCCCATCCGACGAGCGCGGCGGATCGTGCCGGCAAGCGTCGCCACTGGCCGGCGGTGAGGGCGATCAGCCCGCCGGCGGCCAACTGCCAGGCCCGGGTGGGCAGCGAAAAGAACGCCACGGGGGGCGCCAGATAGGTGACCGCCAGGGAGAGCGCGAACGACGCGGCCGCGACCAGCGCCAGGACCACGAGATAGGGACGCTGAGATGAAGGCGAGGAGGCGGCGTCCGTGTTGGTGCGCCGACGCGCACGCCGGATCAGCCACGCCGTCCCGATGATCAGGGCCGGCCAGATCAGGTAGAACTGCTCCTCCACCCCGAGCGACCAGTAGTGCTGGAACGGCGAAGCCGGCGCCATGCCGCCGAAGTAGTCGACGCCTTGCTGAATGAACCAGTAGTTACTGACATACAGGGCGCTGGCGATGCCGTCGAAGATGACGCTTCGGGCCTGTAACGGGGGGAGCAGGACGGCCGAGCCGATCAGGGTGGCGACGCCCACGGTGGCCGACGCCGGCAGCAGTCGGCGGGCCCGGGCCCCGTAGAACTTGCCCAGCCGGACGGTGCCGGCGCTGCTCACCTCGCGCCACAGCAGTCCGGTGATCAAGAAGCCGGAGATGACGAAAAAGACGTCTACGCCGACGAATCCACCGCCGATCCCCGGCACGTCCGCGTGAAACAGGACTACCGCCAGCACGGCGACGGCGCGCAACCCCTCGATATCCGGTCGGAACCGCGACTGTGCCGAGGGCCGACCCCGCGCCTCTTCGGTAGGGCGAACGCTGTCGGACTGGCGCAAGGTCACCTACCTGGAAGCGGACACGTTCTTTGAATCGAGGAATTATCACACACGCGTTCAACACGCCTGAGCGACTTCACCACTATTCGCGGGCCCACCGGCCGGGCCCCGAGCCGCTGCTACGCCGAGGATTCGGGTTGCTCGCCGATCCATTCCAGCAGGGCGGGCAGACCGTCCTCGAGCGTCCACTTCGGACGCCAGTCGAGCTCGTTCTTGGCCGGGTCGATGTCGCACCTGGCGGCGCGTACGTCACCGTCGCGGAATTTCCCGACGACGTTCGGTCGGGGGGCGTCGCAGATGGTGGCGATCTTTTCCGCCAGCTGATGGATGGTCGTCGGGATTCCCGACCCGATGTCGAGGCAGCGCGTCCCGTTCGCGGGTTTCTCGATCGCGGCGAACAGGGCCTCGACGATGTCGTCGATGTAGACGAAGTCACGCAGGATGTGTCCGTCTTCGTAGACTTCCAGCGCGCACCGCTGCCGCGCCAGTCGTGCGAAAAGGGCGACGATTCCGGTGTAGGAGTTGGTCAGCGACTGTCCCGGTCCGTAGACGTTCTGCAGGCGCAGCATGCTGAGGTTGGTGTCGTGCGCGGCCGTCCAAGCGGCCAGGATGTGCTCTTGGGCGAGCTTGGTCGCGGCATAGATGTTGGTGGGCCGGGGCTCGGTTCGGCCGGCGCAGCTCGCAAGCGGGACCACCGGATCGTCGGTGGGCCCCTGCGGATCCCAGATACCGGCCTGCAGCTGCGCGTGGCTGCGGGGCTGCGGGTAGAAGATCTGCGAGCCGCATTGCCAGGAGCCCTCGCCGTAGACGGCCCGTGACGACGCCAGCACCAACTGGTCGGGCGCGTGTCCCGAGCGGCTCAGCGCATCGAGCAGTTGGGTCGTTCCCACCACGTTCACCGAACCGTGGCGGGTGGCCTCGGAAAGCGACTGCGCCGTTCCCGTCTCGGCCGCCAGATGGACGATCTGGGTCGGGCGGACCAACCGAAGCACGGCGTCGCAGTCCGGGGCGTGGGTGACGTCGCCGGTGAAGAACCGCACCGACGGCGGGAGGTCGATCGCCGCGCTTTTGCCGTGCACCTGTGGGTGCAGGACGTCCATGACGGCGACGTCGTAACCGGCGCCGACGAGGCGGCGCGCGAGCGACGACCCGATGAATCCGGCCCCGCCAGTGATGAGAACGGGTGTTGACAAGGGCCGACGCCTCCGGTTGCTCGGTGGAAATCAGGTGACCGGCAGGCATTGACAGGCATCGCCTGGGTGCGGTCCGCGTGATCATACCCAGACCTTGCAGCTCGGTCAGCGGTATCGACGGTAGGAAAACGACTGTCCTGCCGGACGGATCAACCGCCGGTAGAGGTGCGGCCGGGCAGCGTATCCGTGGCTGCCGCGCCGGACAGCGCGCGGTCGGCCAGCGCGCCCATCGCGGGCGCGAGCGCCTGCGCGTACTGGCTGGTCAGGTGATCGTCGAAATACACCATGGTGTTGGCGACGATGACCGGGCACCGGTCGCCGGCGCAGAACAGCGGGGTGAGGTTTTCGTAGCGTCCGCCGCCGGCCTTGGTGGCCGCGGTCTCATCGGCGATGCCAGCTCGGTTCAGCGCCTTCGCCCGGGGCGACGAGCAGGCCGTCGCGTCGTCGAGGTGATCGGACAGGCAGATCGGCACCGACTCGTAAGGATTCGGAACCGGCCCGAGCACCAGCACCTGTGAGCCGGCACCGCGCAGCTGCTGCACCAGGCGGGTCAGGCCGTCGGACCAGGCCCGGTCGTACGGCTTGGGCAGGTAGTCCAGGCCGCCGTACCCGCGGGACATGCTCACCACGACCAGCCCGGGGTGCTCGGCGCGCAACCGGGCCATGACCTCCCCACGCCACTGCTCGCAGCGTTGAAAGTAGTCGACCATGCGGGCGACGAAGCCGGTGATGGGCAGGCTCATCGGGGGACACGCCCCTTTGGTCAGGGTGTCCAGCCGCCAGTGCCGCTGTTCGGCGACCTGCTGAAACGCCGGAGCCCACATCGTGGCATGCGAGTCACCCAAGAGGGCCACCGTCGTCTTCGAGGCGGTATCGCCCATCACGCACCCGGGCTGGCCGCCTCCCAACAGATTGTGTTGGCAGCCGTTGAAGAACTCGGCTCGGTATTCGGCGGCCGCGTGGGCGAGAGATGGCTCCAGGTTCGACGGCACCGCCCTCAGGTTTGTCGCCGCCGCCACCGCCGCCTGCACCTGGGCGAACGCGTCGTGTACCGCCGCGTCGTACGCGTCGATGCTGGAGCCCGGAGCGGGGGGCGATGCCGTGATGGTCAACCGCGCGGCCGGCGCGCCGCCGCCGACCGGGTTGGGCACCCGGGCGATCATCACCACGCCCACGCAAACCGCGGCCGCGGTGGCGACGCCACCCAGCGCGAGGCTCGCGAGCGCGGACCGGCGTATCGGGGCGGCGAATCGGAAGGGGTCCTCGATGAAACGCACCGTGAGCACGGCCAGTCCGCCGGAGATGAGGACCGTGGCCAATCGGCCGGCCAACCCCAGGGGATGGCCCACGACGAACGGTGCGAGCAGCAGCACCGGCCAGTGCCACAAGTACAAGGAGTAGGAGATGCGGCCGATCGCGCGCATCGGCGTGGCAGCCAGCACGCGTCCGCAGCCCTCGGCGGGCGCGGCGCAGCCGGCGCCGATCACCAGTACCGCACCCAGCACCGGCAGCAGCGCGGCGGTGCCCGGATACAGCGTGCCCGGGCCGAGCAGGCTGCAGGCGAGCAGGATCACCGCCAGACCCGCCCATCCCGCGATGGTGGCGGCGCGCGCCGGGAGGCGGCGCCATTGGGTGGCCATGAGCGCCACTAGGCCGCCCGCCGCCAACTGCCACGCCCGGGTGGGCAGGGAAAAGAACGCCACCGAGGGCGCCACGAAGGTGGCGGCCAGCGATAGCGTGAACGACACCGCCGCGACCAGGGCAAGGACCACCAGATACGGGGTCTGCCTGGACGGGGTTTCGGCCTTGGTGCGCCGGCGTACGAGCCATATGAGCCAGGTCGTGCCGATGATCAACGCGGGCCACACCAGGTAGAACTGCTCCTCGACGCCCAGCGACCAGTAGTGCTGAAACGGCGACGGCGGCTGTGCGGGGGAGAAGTAGCTCAAGCCCTCATGCGCGAAGTGATTGTTGCTGACATACAGAGCGCTGTAGATGCCGTCCACCAGGACGCCGTGGGCCTGTAACGGGGGCAGCAGGACGGCCGAGCAGATCGCGGTGACCACCCCGACCGCGGCCGAGGCCGGCAGCAGCCGCCGAGCTCGGGCTCCGTAGAAGCGGCTCAACTTCACGGTGCCGGCGGAGCTCACCTCGCGCCACAGCAGCCCGGTGATCAAGAAGCCCGAGATGACGAAGAACACGTCCACGCCGACGAACCCGCCGCCCACACCCGGCAGGCCGGCGTGAAAAAGCACAACCGCAGCGACCGCGACAGCGCGCAGGCCCTCGATGTCGGGGCGAAAGCCCGACGCTACTGAGCGCTGGCTCCGCAGTCCTTCGCTGGGGCCAACGCGGTCGGCATGAAGCACGAAGCAACCTTGAAGAGAAGAAGAATGAGGACGTGTCCCCCCGGTCCGGGGAAGTATCACACACGTGTTGAACGCATTGGGTATGTTTGCGAATCATTGTTCATCGTCTTGGGAAGGCGGAGCTCGCGCATGACCAACGTGGAGGTGCGGTGAGCGTCGTCGATAGCCCGACCGTGCAAAGTCCGGACGTCGATCGGACGAATCTCCACACGGTATGGAAAGCGGTTCTCGTCTGCGACGCGCTTCTGCTGGCCGCGGCCTGCTATGTCCAGCCGGTCCTCCTCGCCGCGCTGGGCGGCCTTCTGCTGCTGTGGCTGATCGCCCGCCTGGTCTATCGCGACCGCGACCGCTACATCCCGAACCTGTATGCCCGGGACACCCGGGTATACGACGACGCATATCGCGCGTTCATCGCCCGCACGCTCGAGGACATGCGCCGGTGCAAGATTCGCGGCCACACGCTGTTGTGGGAGGCGTCGCGACTACCGAAACCAACCCGCGAGGACTCCGACGAACTGCTGCTCGACCTCGGCGTCTGGCTCGGGTGGTCGACGAGGCTCATGTCGGACGCTTCCGGCCGCCAGGTCTACGGCTTCGACACCTTCGAGGGCCTCGTCGAGGACTGGCAGATCGACGACCAGGCCCTCATCAGGCAGGGCACCTTCTCGCTGTCCGAACCGCTCGCGCAACGCTCGATGCAAGACACCGGCGTGAGCTTGCACGACGGCGTCCCCGACGCGCTCGGCCGCAAGGTGCAGTTCGTCAAGGGGAGCACCTACGACACCCTTGCCCCGTTCTTGGCCGAACACCCCGCCGCGCCCATCGCGTTGTTCCACATGGATTTGGACACCTACGAAAGTTGCCTGCACGCGCTGGAAACCTGCAAGGACCGCTTCGTCGAAGGATCCATCCTCGTCTTCGACGAATACCTCGTCACCAACGCCGAAATGCTGGCGTTCTTCGAGTTCGTCAGCAAGTACGAGCTTCAGTGGCGATACCGCGCGTGGGGCCTCGAGATCATGGAGATGAATCTCGAGATGGTCGTCTCGCGGTGGAAGCGCGCGACCTACTATCTGCCCTGGATCGCCGGATACTGGTTGGTGGGCGACGGCAGCTACGTCTGGAAGTTCTTCCGCAAGCGGTTTTGGCGATTCTGGTTGGGCGCTCCGGTCGGCGACATCTTCTTCATGCTCGGTGCCGCCGGACAACGGAAGTCGGTCAGCCTGGAAATCACCGGCCTCGGCAAGCTCGACCCGGCCCGCCGGCGCGACCGAACCGGATGACCTAGGTCCAGGGCCGCGATGAAGTTTGTGTTGGCAAGCTGGGGAAGTCGCGGCGATGTCGAGCCCAACCTGGCCGTCGGGCGCGAGCTGGTGCTCCGGGGGCACGACGTGTGCATGGCCGTCCCGCCCGATCTGGTCGCCTTCACCGAGGCGGCGGGGGTTCGGGCGGTCGGCTTCGGACCCGAGGCGCGGTCCATCCTGGACTCGCACCGCGATTTCTGGACGTGCTTTTTCAGTCACCCCTGGCGGGTTCGGGAGCTGATCAGGTCGCGGCTCGCGATCGCCGGGCCCCTGCTGCTGGGGTGGCAGGAGATGAGCACGACGCTGAAGTCGCTGGCGCACGGGGCCGACCTGATATTCACCGGCATCAATTTCGAGGACGCCGCCGCCAACATCGCCGAGTACTACGACATTCCGTTGGCCACGTTGCATTACTTTCCGCTGCGCCCCAACGGCCAGACCCTGCCTTTCCTGCCGGCGCGGCTGCGGCGAGCGGCGGTGGCGGCGTTCTGGTGGGTGTCGTGGCGCGGGATGAAGAAGGCGGAAGACGCCCAGCGCCGGGAGCTCGGCCTGCCCAAGGCAACCGGGTCCGCGCCGCGACGGATTACCGAACGCGGATCGCTGGAAATCCAGGCCTACGACGAGGCGTGCTTTCCGGGGCTGGCGGCCGAATGGGCGAAGTGGGATGGTCAGCGCCCGTTTGTGGGCACGCTGACGCTGGAAATGCCGACGGACGCGGACGACGAGGTCTCGTCCTGGATCGGCGCGGGAACGCCGCCCATCTTCTTCGGATTCGGCAGCATTCCGGTCGAATCTCCCGCCGACACGATCGCCATGATCGCCGCGGCCTGCGCGCAGTTGGGCGAGCGGGCCTTGGTGGTCGCCGGCGGGACTGACTACAGCGACGTCCCCCGCGTCGACCACGTCAAGGTGGTGGGCGCACTGAATTATGCGACCGTCTTTCCCGACTGTCGCGCGGTCGTACACCACGGCGGCTCGGGCACCACACCTGTTGCCATGCGCGCGGGGGTGCCCCAACTGATCCTCTATTGGGACCTCGTTCACGCGGTCTACGGAGCCGCGGTCAAGCGGCTCCAGGTGGGTACCGCCCGGCGCTTTTCGACCGCAACCGAGCGATCGCTTGTCGCGGATTTGCGGACCATCCTCGCGCCGGATTACGCCGCCCGTGCCCGCGAGCTGGCCACCCGGATGACCGAACCCGCCAAAAGCGCGGCGGACGCCGCCGACCGCCTGGAGAACTTCGCCCGCTTCAGGCGCATTTATTGACCGGCAGAAGTATGGTTTAGCACTTGTTAGACCCAAGTAGAAGAGCAAGGGAGCTCCATGAAGTTTGTGCTGGCGTGCTGGGGAAGCCGTGGCGATATCGAGCCGGTCGCCGTCGTCGGCCGTGAGCTGGCGCGCCGCGGGCACGACGTGTGCATGGCCGTCCCGCCCGACCAGATCGCCTTCGTCGAGAAGCTCGGGCTACAGGCCGTCGCCTACGGGGTCGACTGGTCCGAGAGCATGAAACCGTTGCGCAGCTTCATGAGTTTGTTTCGCCGCCACCCCTGGAAAGTCGCGGGCCTGATCAAGTTCTGGCGCGACCGATGGGACGTCTTCACCGGCTGCTGGATGGACATGAGCAGGACGCTCGTGTCGGCGGCGGAGGGCGCCGACCTGCTGTTGACCGGCCAGAGCTGGGAGGAGCAGGCCAGCAGTGTCGCGGAGTACTACAACATTCCGTTGGCCACGCTGCACTACAACCCGATCCGGGCCACCGCCGCCCGGCAGGTAAGGGCGTACGAGTGGGGATATTGGCTGCTGAGCAAAAAGGTGGAGGCCGCGCAGCGCCGCGAGCTCGGCCTGCCGAAGGCCACCAAACCCGCGCCACAACGGATCGTCGAACGCGGGTCGCTGGAACTGCAGGCCTACGACGCGGCGCTGTTCCCCTGGCTGCCGGCCCAGTGGGCGGAATTCACCAAGGAGCGGCCCAACGTCGGCACGCTGACGCTGGAGTGGCAGACGGATGCCGACGACGAGATCGCGGCCTGGATCGCCGAAGGCGAGCCACCGATTTCTTTCGGCTTCGGCAGCATCCCGGTCGACGACCCGATCCAGATCATGACCATGATCGGCGCGGCCACCGCGGAGCTGGGGGTGCGCGGGCTGGTGGTGTCGGCCGGCAGCGACTACAGCAACGGCCCCCACTTTGACCACGTCAAGGTGGTGGACACGATGAACTACGCCCGGATCTTCCCCACGGTTCGCGCGATCGTGCACCGCGGAGGGTCGGGCACCACCAACGCCGCGCTGCGCTCGGGCGTCCCCGCGTTGATTCTGTGGAAGCTGCCCGACCAGTTCTTCTGGGGAAATCAGATCAAACGATTGAAGGTGGGCACCGCGCGGCGCCTTTCGACCGCTACCACCGAAACGCTTCTGCAGGACCTCCGCACCATTCTCGCCCCGGAGTACGCCGCCCGGGCGCGCGAAGTCGCCGCCGAAATGAGCGTTGCGTCCAAAGGCACCAAGGCCGCCGGCGATCTGGTCGAGAATTTCGCCCGGTCGCGGGTGGCCGGCTGACCGGCTCGTAAGGGCGCCGATCGGCAACCCGGGTGACGGCAGTCTCAGTTACCTATTCGCGTGACAGGCGTCTCACCCAGCAAGTATGGTCTAGAACTTGTTATACCCATGTCGAGTAGATGGTCTGGAGACGCGGTTGAGCATCAATCCCTTCGATGACGGCGGGGGCTGCTTTTTCGTCTTGGTCAACGACGAGAAGCAACAGCAGATGATCGGCGGTCGGAAATGAGCGATCTTCGTGGATCACAGGGGACGGGTGACAGCTTCGCGATAGTCGGGTATGCGGTGCGCCTTCCGGGCGCGGCCGACGCCGACGCGTTCTGGGAGGTGCTGGCCGAAGGCCGGGATGCGCTCTCGGAGGTGCCACCGGACCGCTGGGACGTCGACCAGTTTTACGACCCCGACCCCGACGCGCCCGGAAAGATCGTCAGCCGCCGGGCCGGGTTCATCGACGACGTAACGGGATTCGACGCGCCGTTCTTCGGGCTGTCCAACCGGGAAACCATGCTGATCGACCCGCAACACCGGATCCTGCTGGAGACGGCGTGGCAGGCGGTGGAGCATTCGGGCACCGCGCCGTCGGCTCTGGCGAACACCAAGACCGGTGTGTTCATGGGCCTGGGCACCCACGACTATCTGGGCCTGATATCCGAACAGCTGAGTTACGAGGAGATCGAGGCCTACGTAGCGATCGGGACGTCGTCCGCCGCCGGAGCGGGCCGCATCAGCTACGGGCTGGGGCTGCAGGGCCCGGCGGTGTCCGTCGACACGGCGTGCAGCTCGTCGCTGGTCGCCGTCCATCAGGCCTGCCAGGCGCTGCGCTTCGGGGAATGCGACCTGGCCTTGGCAGGCGGCGTGAACGTGCTGCTCAGCGCCAAGACCGCGATGACCTTCTCGCACGCGCACATGCTGGCCCCGGACGGGAAGTGCAAGACCTTCGACGCGTCCGCCGACGGTTATGTGCGCGGCGAGGGCGCCGGTGTCGTCGTGGTGAAGCGCCTCGAGGACGCCATCCGGGACGGCGACCGGATCCGGGCCGTGATCCGGGGCAGCGCGGTCAACCAGGACGGCGCGTCGGGCGGATTGACGGTGCCCAACGGCGTCGCCCAGCAGCGGGTGATCGCCGAGGCGCTGCAGTGCGCGGGCGTCGCACCCGGCGACGTGGGATACCTCGAGGCGCACGGGACCGGCACCTCGCTCGGTGATCCGATCGAAGTCCAGGCCGCCGGTGCGGCGTTGGGCAAGGGCCGCGACGCCGACCGGCCGTTGCTGATCGGGTCGGTGAAGACGAACATCGGGCACCTGGAGGCGGCCGCGGGAATCGCGGGTCTGATCAAGGTGATCCTGTCGCTCGAGCACGAGGTGCTGCCGAAGCACCTGAACTTCAGCAAGCCCTCGCCGCACATTCCCTGGGACCGGCTGCCGGTGCGGGTGGTGGATGAGGCCCTGCCCTGGCCCCGCGACGGGCGGCCCCGCATCGCCGGGGTCAGCTCGTTCGGGTTCTCCGGGACGAACTCGCACATCATCATCGAGGAAGCGCCCGAGGTGGCCCCGGTTGCAACCGCGGCGCCGTCGGACGACCGGCGGTTCAGCCTGTTGCCGCTCTCGGCGCGCAGCCCGGCCGCGTTGGCGGAGCTCGCCAAGGCATACGCCGATTGGCTGGCTGCCCACCCGGACGCCTCGTTGGCCGATGTCTGCCTGACGGCCGGGGCCGGGCGATCACACTTCGAGCACCGGGCCGCCCTGGTGGTGAATTCGACGGACTCCGCGCGGGAGCAGCTGACCGCGCTGGCCGACGATCGCCCGGCGCCGGGCCTGTTGCGCGGTGACTGCACCGACCGCCCGAAGACGGCGTGGTTGTTCACCGGTCAGGGCAGCCAGTACGCCGGCATGGCCCGGGAGCTCTTCGAGACGGAGCCGGTGTTCGCCGAGACGATGACCCGGTGCGCGGCGGCGGTCGCCGACGTCCTCGAAAGACCGTTGCTGGACGTGATTTTCGACCCGGACGGTGACGACGCGCTGCGGCAGACCAGCTACGCACAGCCCGCGTTGTTCGCGGTGGAGATGGGCCTGGCCCGCCTCTGGCAGTCGTGGGGCTTCGAACCGGACGTGGTGATCGGCCACAGCGTCGGCCAATACACGGCGGCCTGCCTGGCCGGCGTGTTCGGGCTCGAAGACGGAATGCTGCTGATGGCCGAGCGCGGCCGCCTGTTCGGCAGCCTGCCCGACGGCGGCCGGATGGTCGCGGTCTTCGCCGCCCCCGAGCGGGTGGAAAGCATGACCGACGAGTTCCCGAGCCTGTCGGTGGCCGCCTACAACGGCGCCAACACCGTGCTGTCGGGACCCGTGCACGATCTCGACCAGGCGGTGGCCGGCCTGGAAGCCGACGGTGTGCGCTGCGACTGGCTGGACACCAGCCACGCGTTCCACTCGGCGCTGCTCGATCCGGTCCTCGATGAATTCGAGGCGTACGCGAACCGGTTCGAGTTCGGCGCTCCCCAAAAGACGTTGGTGTGCAACCGCACCGGCGCGGCCCTGGGCCGAAGCGCGAAACTGGACGGCGCGTACTGGCGCCGCCACGCGCGCCAGCCGGTGGAGTTCGCCAAGAGTGTGCGCACGCTTTCCGAACTGCACTGCACGATGCTGCTGGAGATCGGCCCGCAACCGATCCTTACCGCGGCGGCCATGCGGGCGTGGCCGGACCCGGCCACCGCGCCGCGGGCGATCGCGTCGATGCGGAAGAACATCGCCGATCATCGCCAGATCACCGAAGCGCTCGCCAACGCCTACATCGTCGGGCACCGGCCGGACTTCGCCGCCTTGGCGCCGGTGACGGCGCGCAAGCTCGACCTGCCCACCTATCCGTTCCAGCACCGCGAGTACTGGTTCCGTGAGCAGCGGGCCACGCCCACCCCGACCTCCAGCCAGGCCTCGGCCGTGCGGACCCAAGCCGTCGGGCTCCTGGAGGACGGCCGGATCGAGGAGCTCGCGGCGCTGCTCGGCGGCGGGAACACCGATCCGCAGACCGTCGATGTGCTGAGACAGCTTGCGGCAGAACACAACCAACAGCGCAACGCCCAGTCCATCGTGGACTCCCGCTACGAGATCCGCTGGGAGAAGTCCGCCGCTAAGGCCTCGGGCGCCGGTGAGGGCTCCGCCTGGCTGCTCGTCGCCGACGACGCCGCGGCGGTCCAGCCGTTGGTCGACGCGCTGACCGCGCGCGGGCACCGGCACCAGATCGTCGGCCTGCCGGTGTCCGACGCGGACGCGGACCGGCTGCAGGGCGTGCTGCGTACCGCGGTCGCGGACGAACCGTCGCTGCGGATCCTGCACCTCGCCGGCCTCGGATCGGACACGACGCCGTCGACGCAGTCGCTGCTGCGGATGCAACACCAGATCCTGAGCGGAACGCGGCGACTCTTCTGCGCCGCGGCCGCCGCCGAACTGCGCGCGCCCATCTGGCTGATAACCCGTGGCGCACAACGGGTCACCGGCGCGGACAAGGTGTCACCGGCGCAGGCGTGCTTGTGGGGCTTCGGTCGCGCCGCCGCGCTGGAACATCCCCGATTGTGGGGCGGACTGGCGGATTTGGCCGGTGGCGGCGCCGACCAGTGGTCCCGGCTCGTCGAGCAGCTGGAGGCCGCACCGGCCGGTGAAGACCAATTCGCGCTTCGGGACCAGGCGGTCTACGTTCCCCGGCTGACCCGACGCACGGGGCAGCCGGCCGCGACGCCGCTGGCGCTGCGTGAGGACGCAACGTATCTGGTGACCGGCGGGCTCGGCGCGATCGGGCTCGAGGTCGCCGGATACCTGGCCGCGCACGGCGCCCGGCACCTGGTGCTGACCAGCCGGCGCGCACCCAGCGAGGCCGCGCAACAACGCATCGACGCGATCGGCGAACAGACGGGCGCCGAAGTCCGGGTCATCACGGCCGACGTCTCCAACCCGCACGACGTCGCCCATGTCTTGGCCACATTGCGGGCCGACCTCCCGCCGCTGGCCGGGGTCGTCCATGCCGCGGGCGAGATCAGCACCACCCCGCTGCAAGCCCTGGACGACGCCGAAGTGGATCGGGTGTTCGCCGGGAAGGTTTGGGGCGCTTGGAATCTGAGCGAAGCCACCGCCGACCTGAAGCTGGACTTCTTCCTGAGCACCTCCTCGATCGCCGGGGTGTGGGGCGCCGGCGGCCAAACGGCTTACAGTGCGGCCAATGCCTTCCTCGACGGGTTGACCTGGCGGCTGCGTGAGCAGGGTGTCCCCGGGGTCAGCGTCAACTTCGGCCCGTGGGCGAACGCCGGCATGGCCGACGAGGCCGCCCGCGCGGAACTGGACAAGCGTGGTGTCCGGCCGTTGTCGCCCGCCGACGCCTTGGCGGGCATGGCCGAGCTGATGGCCTCTTCGGACAAGGGTGCATCGCAGGGCGTCGTGGCCCGCATCGACTGGGCCAAGTTCCTGCCGCTCTACCAGATGGCGGGCAAGCGATCCTTCTTCACGCAGTTGCAGCGCGAGGTGCCCGAGTCGGAGCAAGCCCCGTCGGCGTCGGGGTCCTCCACCCAATTGGTGGAACGGCTCACCGCCGCCCCGGTGGGGCAGCGGAAGAAGCTCGTCGTGGACTATCTGCGCGACGCGGTCGCGGAGGTGACCCGCATCGACCCCGCGGAAATCCGCGAGGAGGCCGGGCTTTTCGACCTCGGCATGGATTCGCTGATGGCCGTCGAACTGCGGCGCCGGCTCGAGCGGGCGGTGGGCGCGGAGCTGCCGTCGACCCTGGCGATGGACTACCCGCGCATCACCGACGTCGCGAATTTCTTGGTCAACGACGTGCTCAGCCTGGACGCCCCGGCGCCGGCGACCGCCGCGGCGCAGCCTTCGCCGGCCGCGGCCGCGGTGACGGCGCGCACCGACGAGCCGATCGCGATCGTCGCGGTGGCCTGCCGCTTCCCGGGCGCGCCGGATCCCGAGGCGTACTGGGACTTGCTGTCCGGCGGTGTCGACGCGATCCGGGAGATCCCGGACGACCGCTTCGACGTCGACGAGTACTACGACCCGGATCCCGAGGCGCCGGGCAAGATCTACACCCGCTACGGCGGATACCTGGAAAGCATCGACGGATTCGATCCGGAGTTCTTCGGCATCTCCCCGCGCGAGGCCGTGTGGATGGATCCCCAGCAGCGGTTGATGCTCGAGATCGCGTGGGAGGGCCTGGAGCGTGCCGGGTACGCGCCGGCGGGGTTGCGCGGCAGTCGAACCGGCGTGTTCGTGGGCGTGGCCGCCAACGAGTATTCGCAGCTGCTGAACGCCAACTCGGTCGACACCATCGAGGCCCACTTCATCACCGGCAACGCGCTCAATGTCATCGCGGGCCGGGTCGCGTTCGCGCTCGGGCTGGAAGGGCCGGCGATGGCGGTGGACACCGCGTGCAGCGCCTCGCTGGTGGCGGTCCATCAGGCCTGCCAGGCCCTGCATTCCGGTGACTGCGACATGGCGCTGGCCGGCGGGGTGAATGTGTTGGTGAGCCCGGCGTCCATCGTCGCCACCTCGCGCGCCAGAATGCTTGCCGCCGACGGCCGTTGCAAGACGTTCGACGCGGCCGCGAACGGCTACGCGCGCAGCGAAGGCTGCGGGATCCTGGTGCTCAAGCGGCTGAGCGACGCCGAGCGCGACGGCGACCAGATTTGCGCCGTCATCCGGGGCAGCGCGGTCAACCAGGACGGCGCGTCCAGCGGTCTGACGGTGCCCAACGGTGGTGCGCAGCAACGGCTTATCGCCGCGACGCTGGCGCGGGCCGGTGTCGAGGGCCGCGATGTCGACTACCTCGAGGCGCACGGCACGGGCACCTCGCTCGGCGACCCGATCGAGGTCCAGGCGGCCGCGGCCGTCTACGGCGCCGGCCGTGACCCGAACCAACCGCTGCTGATCGGATCGGCGAAGACCAACATCGGCCACCTCGAATCGGCGGCCGGGATCGCCGGCCTGATCAAGGTCGTGTTGTCGCTGCAGCACGAAGTCCTGCCGCAGAACCTGCACTTCGAGAACCCGTCGCCGAACATCCCATGGGACTCGCTGCCGGTGCGGGTGGTGGACAAGCCGCTGCCGTGGCACGCCAACGGCCGGCCCCGCCGCGCCGGGACAAGTTCCTTCGGGTTCTCCGGCACCAACGCGCACGTCCTCATCGAGGAGGCGCCGCCGAAATCCGAAGTCCCCGACGAACCTTCGGCCCCCGACGTCACCGCGGCCGCCGAGCAGGCCGCCGGACACGAACCGGTCGGCGTGCTGCCCCTGTCGGCGCGGTCACCGCAGGCGCTGGTGTCGTTGGCGCGGCGGTACGGGGCCTGGCTGGACGAGCACCCCGAGGCCGATATCACCGACGTGTGCTACACGGCCGCGGTGGGGCGTTCGCACTTCGAACACCGGGCCGCGCTGGTGGTGGACTCGGTCCAGGCAGCCCGCGATCTGCTGGCCGGGCTGGCCGAGAACCGGCTGGGACCGGGTGCGGTGCGCGGCGAGTGCGGTGACCCGCCGAAGACGGCGTGGCTGTTCACCGGGCAGGGCAGCCAGTACTCGGGGATGGCGCGCGAGTTGTTCGACACCGAGCCGGTTTTCGCCGACACCGTGAAGCAATGCGCGGCGGCGATCGACGGGATGCTGCCGCGCCCGTTGCTCGAGGTGATGTTCGACGACGACGCGGGAGACACCCTGCGGCACACCTCATTCGCCCAGCCGGCGCTGTTCGCCGTCGAAATGGGCCTGGCCCGGCTGTGGCAGTCCTGGGGCATCGAGCCTGACGTGGTGCTCGGCCACAGCGTGGGCCAGTACGCGGCGGCCTGCGTGGCCGGCGTGTTCAGCCTCGAGGACGGGGCCCGGCTGATGGCCGAGCGCGGCCGGCTGTTCGGGAACCTGCCCGAGGGTGGCCGGATGGTGGCGGTGTTCGCCGACGCGCAGCAAGTGGAACGCATCGCCGACGAGTTCCCGCACATCTCGGTTGCCGCTTACAACGGCCCCAACACCGCGCTGTCGGGTCCGGCGGGCGATCTGGAACAGATCGTCGCCAGGCTCAGCGGCGACGGCACCCGCTGCACCTGGCTGGAAACCAGTCACGCCTTCCACTCGGAGTTGCTGGAGCCGGCGCTCGACGAATTCGAGTCGTTCGCAAACGGTTTCGAGTTCGCCGTTCCGACCCTGCCCCTGGTGTGCAACCGCACCGGCGCGGTGATCACCGCGGAGACCCCGCTGGACGCGCAGTATTGGCGGCGGCACTCCCGCCAGCCGGTGCAGTTCGCCGAAAGCGTGCAAACCGTGGCGGCGCTGGGCTGCTCGGTGCTGATGGAGATCGGACCGCAACCGGTCCTGACCGGGGCCGCGGTGCAGGCCTGGCCGGAATCCTCGGCCACCCCGCGTTCGATCGTGTCGCTGCGCAAGGGCGTCGACGCCTGGCAGCAGATGGCGGAAGCGCTGGCCGCGGTGTACGTGGCGGGCCACCGGCCCGATTTCGCCGCGCTGTACCACCGGCCGCATCACACGGTCGAGTTGCCCACCTATCCGTTCCAGCGCCGTCGCTTCTGGCCCAAGACCGCCGACGTCGCGATCGACGGCGCCGTCGCATCCGGAATCCTGGGTAGCGCAAAGGACCTCGCGTCCGGCGACTCGGTCTACACCAGCAGGTGGTCGGTCAAGTCGCAGCCATGGCTTTCCGATCACGTCATCTACGGCACCGTCGTCGTTCCGGGCGCGACGTACGCCGCGATGGCCATCGCCGCGGTCGGGGCTCCGGCCCAGGTGCGCGACGTCTTCTTCTACGAGCCGATCATCCTGCCGGACAAAAACTCCCGGGAGGTGCAGCTGACGGTGCATCCCCTCGAGGACGGCAGCGGCTGGACCTTCCAGGTGCACAGCCGGCCGTATGGCGATCGCGACGCCGAGTGGGCGCTGAACGCCGACGGTCGGATCGTCGGCGGCGACGGTGACGCTGCGGACGAGCCCGCGCTGGAGCCGACGGAATCCATCGACGCCGCGTGCGAGCGGCTGGGGCGCACGCGCCCGCAGCAGCTGTTCGACACCTTCGCCGACATGGAGCTGACCTGGGGTCCGACCTGGTCCACGTCGCTCAAATCGCTGTGGGCCGGTGACGGCGAGGCGGTCGGCGACATCGCGATCGGCGAGGAGCTTGCCGAGCAGCTCGGTAGCGAGCCGATCCACCCGGTGCTGCTCGACCTGTGCACAGGAATCGCCTTCCCGGCCTTGGAGGCCGCGCTCTCGGCGACCGAGGAAGGCCAGGGCCTGAGCGACCTGTTCCTGCCGCTGCGGTATGGGCGGGTGGTGCTGCACGACAAGATGCCGCGGCGGTTCTACTGCCGCGCGCGGTGGCAGAGTGGCGGCCTGGACAGCGAAACGCAGGCCTTCGACCTCGACTTCGTGGACCGCGACGGTCGCCAGCTCGGCGAGATTCGTGACTTCACGGTCAAACGCGCGCCGCGGGAGGCGCTGCTGCGCGGGCTCGGCGGCGATGCCACCCGCAACCTGTACACCCTCGGCTGGGAGGAAGTGCCCGCGCCGGCGTCGGGCGGCGCCGACAAGAGTGGCGATGGCACCTGGCTGATCGCCGGGTTCGACGGGCTGGCGGCCGAGCTGCCGGGCGCAGTCTCGGTGGACCGTGCCACCGATCCCGAGCACTGGAGGCGGCTGCTCAATGAGGCGCAGGAGCGCGGCGCCCCCGTCTCCGGCGTCGTCTGGCGCAGCCCGGGGCGGCCCGAGACGGAAGAAACCGGCCCCGAATTCGCCACGCGGCTCGAGACCGAGATCGACGAGCTGCTCACGGTGGTGCGCGCGCTGCTGGCGCAGCAAGACCTGAAGCTCACCGGCGGGCTGTGGATCGTCACCGAACGCGCGGTGGCGACCGAGTCCGGCGAGCCGGTGGACTCGGCGCAGGCGGCGCTGTGGGGCTTCGGGCGCACCGTGATCACCGAGCAGCCGAGCCTGCGCTGCCGGCTGGTCGACAGCGACGGGGCCGACGACGCGGTGCGCTCGCTGGCGGGCCTGCTCGGCACACCCGCCGAGGAGCCCGAACTGGCACTGCGACAAGGAAAGTATTTCGTGCCGCGGCTGCTGCCGTGGGCGCGCGACGGACACCTCGAGGTACCGCGCTCGAGCGATTACCTCCTGGATGTGACCGAGCGCGGCGCGATCGACAACCTTCGTCTGTCCGAGATCCATGTCCCGGCGCCGGGCGCGGGTGAGGTGCAGATCCGGGTGGAGGCCGCCGGCCTCAACTTCCGGGACGTGCTCAACGTGCTCGGCCTGTACCCGGGCGATCCGGGACGGATCGGTGGCGGCGACCTCTCCGGCGTCGTCACCGAAGTGGGTTCCGGCGTGACCGGTTTCGAGGTGGGCCAGCGCGTCTTCGGCTTCATGCCGGGGTCGTTCACCACCCGGGTCAACGTGCCGGCCCGGTTCCTGGCGGCCGTGCCGAACGGGGTGAGCGCCGTGGGAGCGGCGACCATCCCCGCCGGGGCGCTGACGACGCGGCTGGCGTTCGACTGGGCGCAGGTCGGGCCGGGTGATCGGGTGCTGATCCACGCCGCCAGCGGTGGCGTGGGTCTGGCCGCGATCCAGATAGCCCAGCAGCGCGGTGCGACGGTGTTCGCCACCGCCAGCGCGTACAAGCGCGCGACGCTGCGCAAGATGGGCGTGCAGCACATCTACGACTCGCGCAGCACGGATTTCGCGGACCAGATCCTGGCCGACACCGGCGGTGCCGGGGTCGACGTGGTGCTCAACAGCCTCACGAACGAGGGCTTCATCGAAGCGACCGTGCGGGCGACCGCACAGGGCGGCCGGTTCGCCGAGATCGCAAAGCGCGACATCTGGACGCGTGAGCAGATGGCGGCGACCCGTCCCGACATCGCCTACGAGATCATCGCGCTGGACTGGTGCATCGAAAACGAACCCGAGCGGACCGGGAACTTGCTGGCCGAACTGGCGGACAGCATGGCCGCCGGCGAACTGACGCCGCTCGCGGCCGAGGTCTACCCGGTGACGGAGGCCAAGACCGCGTTCCGGCGCATGCAGCAGGCCCGGCACATCGGCAAGATCGTGCTGCAGATGCCGCAACCGCTGCAGCCGCGCGGGGACCGCAGCTACCTGATCACCGGTGGCGTCGGTGCGCTCGGCCTGCACACGGCGGCCCATCTGGCCCAGCTCGGTGCGGGCGACATCGTGCTGACCAGCCGTCGCGCCCCCGATGCGGACGCACAGCTGGCCATCGACGACATCACCGAGCGGTACCGGAGCCGCATCCACGTCTTCACGGCCGACGTCGGCGACGAGCCGGAGGTCGAAAAGCTGCTGGAGCGGATCCGGGCGGAGTTGCCGCCGCTGGCGGGGGTGGCGCACCTGGCGGGCGTCCTCGAGGACGCGCTGCTGCCGCAGCAGAGCCTCGAAGGGTTCCGCAAGGCCCTGGCGCCCAAGGCCTTCGGCGGCTGCCACCTGCATCGGCTCACGAAGAACGATGATCTCGATTTCTTCATCGTCTACTCGTCGGCCTCCAGCGTGATCGGTTCGCCCGGTCAGGCCAACTACGCGACCGCCAACGCGCTGCTCGACGGGCTCGTTGCCGAGCGCAGGGCCCAAGGGCTGCCCGCGACGGCGATCAACTGGGGTCCGTGGGCAAAGGGCGGCATGGCCACCTCGCACGCCGCCCGCGCCAACCTCAGCGCGCAGGGCCTGATCCCGCTGGAACCCTCGGCCGCGCTCACCGCGCTCGACGAGATCCTCGCCCACGGAACCGGGCAGGCGACGGTCATCAAGGCCAATTGGCAGCGCGCGGCGAAGGGGCTGGGCGCCTCCCGCCCCGCGATGCTCGACCACGTGCTGCCGAGCGCTGTCACGGCCACGCGCGGCGACAGCGAGTTGTTGCGGCAACTGCACGAGGTGCCCGAGGCGGAGCGCGGCAGCTTCCTGACCGAATACCTGCGCTACGAGGTCCAGAATTTCCTGAGGCTGGCGCAGCCGCCGGCGGCAACCAGCCGGTTCCTGGAGCTGGGCACCGACTCACTGATGGCGGTCGAATTCAGCAACCGGTTGCTTCCGCAATTCGGCGGCGCGTTCACGATCAGCGCCACCGCGGTATTCGACTATCCGACCATCGGGTCGCTGGCCGAGTACCTGGCCGGTCAGGTGCCGGAATCGGATAAGGCGGATTCGGTGGGATTGGCCGAGCCCACGTAATCATCTCCCGGAAGTCAACGACCAGGTCGCTAATCAGGAGGCCGATAACGTTCCGTTGCGCCTCGCCAGCAGGTCAAAAAACTAGACGGGAGCACGCGGGACGTGGCCATTGCAGGGGAGTGCGCCGACCCACCCGAGGTCAGAAAGCGGATTCTCGTCACCGGCGCCCCCCGATCGGGCACGACCTGGACCGGCCGAATGATCGCCCACGCGCCGGGAATGGGTTATATCCACGAGCCCTTCACTCCGGAAAACGGCGATTTGTGCGGCTTCGCCAATCCCATCAGGGCGAAATTCCAGTACATAACGGACGAGAATTCTCACCGATTCTCGAGATATCTTGATGACCTGGTTGATTTCAAATACCCGCTGCGAACAAATTTCCTGCACTCCAGGAGCGTGCGCGAAGCGGGACGAAGCCTCTTGGCCTTTGCCAATCTTTCCACGCACCGGATAAGAAAAGACACGGCGGTCATGAAAGATCCGCACGCCGTGTTTTCCGCGCCCTGGTTGGCCCGCCAGTTCGGCATGAACGTGGTGGTCATGATCCGGCATCCCGCGGCGCTGTGCTCCAGCCTGAAGATTCTGAATTGGAAATTCGACTTCAACCACTTCCTGCGTCAGCCGCAACTGATGCGCGAGACCCGGTTGGCGGACTTCGAATCGGAGATTCGTTATTTCGCCGAGCATGAGCAGGAAATCATCCCGGTAGGCGCTCTCCTATGGAACTGCATATACGCAGTGATCGACGAGTATCGCACGCGTCATCCGGGGTGGTTGTTCCTCAAGCACGAAGAATTGTCCCTGGACCCCGTGGGCAGTTTTCGGAAAATCTATGCGACGCTCGGCCTGGAATTCACGGCCGGCGTCCACGCAGCGATCGAGTCAAGCTCGGGTGAACAGAACCCTTCCGAACCGGAGCGGGGCGACGAATTCAGCATCAGACGCAACAGCAAAGTGAATGTCTCAAACTGGAAGAGCCGGCTCAGCGACCGCGAAATTCTCGCCATCAAAGAGCGAACAAGCGAGGTATCGACGCTGTTCTATTCGGACCTCGAGTGGTGATGTCTGCCCGGAGGCTAGGCGGCTTCGGTGCGTAGTTGGGATCTCAGGATCCGGTACTCCAACAGGCCGGCGCGCATCTGCTCGTAGATGGCGGAGCCCGGCAGCGCGAGGAAGTTCGCGACGCGGGCATTTCCGTCGCCGTAGACCTGGGCCCAGGTGTCGCTGGCCTGGTCGCGCGAGGCCAGCACGTTCGCCGTAATGTCCCGGTCGTTTTCGGTGACGAAGCCCGAGCGCTTCAACCGCATCCGCACCTGGTCCCAGTCCTCGGGGCTCAAGAAGTCGGTGTGTAGGAACCATCCGCCGGGCCGGCTGATCCTGCGCACCTCACCCAGGAATTTCGGCAGGTTGCCGTACGAGTGCGAGGACTCGATGTTGACGATGGCATCGCACGACGCGTCGGGGAGGGGGACATTCAGTGCGTCGCCGACCATGAAGTTGATCGGACGCTTGACGTGCGTCTTGCTGCAGAACGCGATGGCTTCGGAGGACATGTCGATGCCGATCACCTGGGCGTTGAACTTCTCCGCCACCAGTGCGGCGTTGCCGCCGCGGCCACATCCGATTTCGACGACGGTGCGGTCGTTGAGGTCGACCGACCCGATGACTTCGAACACCAGCCGGACCGAGTTGGCGTTGAAGGTTCCCGGGCGAATGGTGAACGCGGATTCGTCGTTGGATCCCATCGGGGCGTAGCCGTAATTGAGGAAGAACGATGAATCGGCGACCCCGGCGTCCTCGAGGCGCCGGCTGAGCAAATTATAAAAGCTTTTCCACCCGCCGGCGGTCGTGGACAGCAGGTCGTCAGCGAGGTGCTCCGACATTGCAACCGATGAATTATCCTTCGATTCAACCTGCGCCGAAGATTCGCTATGGCTGTCCATTTATTTCGCCCCAACCAGCTCTAATTTGTGGATATTTTGATTTCGAATACACACTGTTCGCGCCACTCAATCAGGTTGGATGCTACACGACCGGCTCGCGTCTGGTGAGAGCTCAACCCGGACGGGTTAACGTCATAAATTCATCTGGTCCGGACGCCTCCAATTCGCCCCGGCCGGCGCCGCCGGCTCATCGGTCAGGTCGCCCTGGCATGGCTGCTTTCGCCGTTCGAAGGGCGCCCGAGGGCCGCGGGCGTTGCCGGGCAGCCGGCACGGTCTCGCCGAGGCGACGCGCCGCAGTTTCCGCCACCTAATACATATCGTGTGCGGGCGACGCCGAGCGAGGGTCGCGGCGCCTCGCGCGGGCAGGGCGGTGTGGCCCGATGGCGAAACCGGTTCCCGGTTACTTTGACCCCCCGGCGGATCTCCCGGTGCCGCTCCGGGCCGGGGCCATGTCGACGACGGAGGCCACCGCGTCGGCGTCCTCGCGCTCGTCACGCCAGTCGCCGCAGGTCGCGGCAGGGGCGCACGGACCCATGCCGCACCGCAGACCACCGATCGGCAAGCGCCCGGTAAAACCGTACCTTTAGTTTGTCTAGGCAAGATTCCGGATGCGATGGCGTTAGTAGATCCCGGCCGCCGCAAATTCCACGAAGGCTTAGACAAGCTCTGTGGGCCTCCAGTATGGTTTAGAACTTGTTATACCCATGTCCAGTTAGACGGTCTGGAGACGCGGTGAGCACTAATCCGTTCGACGACGACGACGGCAGTTTTTTCGTCTTGGTCAACGACGAGGAACAACACAGCCTGTGGCCGGCGTTCGCCGATGTTCCGGCCGGCTGGCGGGTGGTGTACGGCGAAGCGGACCGCGCAGCGTGCCTGGACTACATCGAACAGAACTGGACCGATATACGGCCGAAAACTCTGCGCGAAAGGTTAGCGGCGGGACAGGGGTTTGATAGGTAATCCGGATGGAACTTGATGACCGGGCTCTCCCGCTGACGCGGGGACAGCTGGACATTTGGCTCGCGCAAGAAACGGGTCACTCCGGCACGGAGTGGCAGCTTGGCGTGCTTGTCCGATTCGACGGCACCGTAGACCGCGAATTGCTTCAGCGGGCGATCCGCCATGTGATGCGGGAGGCCGAACCGGCCAGAGCCGCAGTATTCGAGGTGGACGGCCAGGTCTTTCAAAGGGCGATCGATTACCCGGACCTCGAAGTGGCCTTCCACGACCTGAGCGACACCCGCCATCCGGTGCAGGAAGCCCGTCGAATGGCATTGTCGATCCAACAGACACCAATGCCCCCGGCCGGACCGCTTTTCAATTTCACGTTATTTCAAACATGGTCCGATGAATTCTATTTGTTCGGGTGCTTCCATCACATAATCGTGGACGGTACCGGAATCACGCTTATCGCGAATCGAATTGCGACCGTGTACGCCGCGATTGTTGCAAACGCAACCATTCCGCCCGCGTTCTTCGGCTCGTTGCCGGACTTGGTGCGTTGCGAGTCGGAGTACGAAGCGTCCCCCGATTACCGGGACGATCAGGACTACTGGACGGCGAACCTGCCCCCGGAAAGCCGACCGCACAACGGGTTCCTCCCGGCCGCCGATGAGGGAGAGCGGTCCGCGCCTTCCGCGCCGGTTCGCCTGGACCCGGCCGTTCTGCGACGAGTTCAGGAGTTGTCCGACGAGTGGAAGGTGCCGCGCTCGTCGGTCATCACCGCGGCATGTGCGCTGTTGGTGCGCGGGTGGTGCGCCGAGGGCTCGGAGGTGGTCCTCGAGTTTCCGGTCAGCAGGCGCGTGCGTCCGGAGTCCAAGACGCTGCCGGGGATGGTCTCCGGGGTGGTGCCGCTGGTGTTGAGCGTTTCGCCGCAATCCACCGTCGCCGGCTTCTGTGAGTATCTCGATGCGCGAATCCGGGAGGCGCTGGAGCATCAGCGGTTCCCGGTGCACGCCCTGGAGCGCAAGGCCGGTCAGGGGCGGTCGGCCAATCGGGTGAGCGTCAATTTCATGCCGTCGAAGATGACCATGGACTTCGCCGGCGTCGCGGCGTCGGCGTCCTTCACCAACCCCGTTCAGGTGGGCGCGTTCGCGTTGATGTTCTCCGGCGGCGGGGACCAGATCTTCCTCAGCACGGCGGGCACCGACAGCCCATTGGCGAATTTCGACGTCGCCGAATTGGCGAAGCGCCTGGGCCGGGTGCTGGTCGCGATGACCGCCGACCCGGGGCGGCGGATCTCGTCGATGGATTTGTTCGATGCCGCGGAGCTGGACGGGCTGGACGGGTGGGGCAACCGGGCGGTGTTGAGCCAACCAGCGCCCGCTTCGCAGTCGATTCCGGCGATGTTCGCCGCGCAGGCCGCGCGCGCCCCGGAGGCGGTGGCGATCACGTTCGGGGACTCGTCGTGGACCTACCGCGAGGTCGAGGAGGCCGCTGACCGGTTGGCGCACGTGCTGGCCGGCCACGGGGTGGGCCCGGGGCGGCGGGTCGCGCTGCTGCTGGAGCGCTCGGCCGAAGCGATCGTGGCGATCCTGGCGGTGCTCAAGACCGGCGCGGCGTACGTGCCGATCGACCCGGCGGTGCCGGCGGCCCGAATCGAGTTCATGCTCGACGACGCCGCGCCGACCGCGGCGATCACCGCCGCCGGCCTGGTCGAGCGGCTCGGCGGGCGCGATCTGCTGATCATCGACGTCGCTCAGCTCGCCGACCCCGCCGTCGGCCCCCAACCCGGCACGGCGCTGCCGGTGCCGGAGCCGGACAACGTCGCCTACCTCATCTACACGTCGGGGACGACCGGCGTCCCCAAGGGCGTGGCCATCACCCACCACAACGTCACCCGGCTGCTGGAGTCCCTGGACGTCGAGCTGGCCCCCGGGCAGGTGTGGTCGCAGTGGCACTCGCTGGCATTCGACGTCTCGGTCTGCGAGATCTGGGGTGCGCTGCTGTCCGGCGGGCGCCTGGTGGTGGTTCCCGAGTCGGTGGCGCGGTCGCCCGAGGATTTCCATGCCCTGCTCGTCAAAGAACGGGTCGAAGTCCTGAGCCAGACCCCGTCGGCGTTTTATGCGCTGCAAACCGCGGACGCGCTCGCGCGCGAGCTCGGACGTCAGCTGCAACTGCGGGCGGTGATCTTCGCCGGTGAGGCACTGGAGCCGCAGCGGTTGCGGACCTGGCTGGACAACCATCCGGAATCGCCGCGGCTGCTCAACCTGTACGGCACCACCGAGACGACGGTGCACGCCTCGTTCCGGGAGATCTTCCCCGACGACGTCGACAGCCCCCTCAGCCCCATCGGCGTGCCGTTGGGCCGGTACGCCTTCTTCGTCCTCGACGCGTGGATGCGGCAGGTGCCGGCCGGGGTGGTCGGTGAGTTGTACGTGGCCGGCGGCGCCGCCGGGTGCGGGTACTGGCGGCGGCCGGGCTTGACGTCGACGCGGTTTGTCGCGTGCCCGTTCGGGCCGCCCGGTACCCGCATGTATCGGACCGGGGACCTGGCGTGGTGGGGCGCCGACGGGCAGCTGCGGTATGTGGGTCGGGCCGACGAGCAGGTCAAAATCCGCGGCTTCCGCATCGAGCTGGGCGAGGTTCAAGCCGCGCTCGCCGGCCTGGACGGGGTCGAGCAGGCCGTCGTGATCGCGCGCGAGGACCGCCCCGGCGACAAGCGCCTGGTGGGGTATGTGACCGGAACCGTCGAGCCGGCCTCGTTTGCAGCGTCAGCGCGCGCCGCGCTGGCCGAGCGGCTGCCGGCCTACATGGTGCCGGCCGCGGTGGTGGTGATCGACGCGGTCCCCCTGACGGTCAACGGCAAGCTGGACAAGCGGGCCCTGCCGGCGCCCGAGTACCAGGACGTCGATCGCTACCGGGCCCCGGGCAACGCGGTCGAGGAGATCCTGGCCGACATCTACGCGCAGGTGCTCGGGTTGGAGCGCGTCGGGGTGGATGAGTCGTTCTTCGAGCTCGGCGGCGACAGCATCTTGTCGATGCAGGTGGTGGCGCGTGCGCGGGCCGCCGGGGTGGTGTGCCGACCGCGGGACATATTCGTCGAGCAAACCGTGGCCCAGCTGGCCCGGGTGGCCGAAGTCGCCACCGGTGGCGCCGGCGCGAGCGACGAGGGCCTCGGTCCGGTGGTCGCGACGCCGATCATGCGCTGGCTGCGCGGCGTCGCGGGGCCGGTCGACCAGTTCAACCAGACCGTGTTGGTTCAGGCGCCCGCCGGAGCGACCGAGGCCGACGTGGTGGCGGTCTTGCAGGCCGTGCTGGATCGCCACGCCACGCTGCGGCTGCGGGTCGACGGCGACGGCAACGACGGCTGGTCGCTGACGGTGCCCGAGGCCGGCTCGGTGGACGCCCGTGGGTGCCTGCGCGCGGTGCCGGCCTTGTCCGACGAGGCGGTGATCGAGGCGCGCTCGCGGCTGGACCCGGCCGCCGGGATGATGCTGAGCGCGCTGTGGGTGCCCGACACCGGGCAGTTGATGTTGATCGTTCATCACCTGGCGGTGGACGGGGTGTCGTGGCGGATCCTGCTGGAGGACCTCAACATCGCCTGGGCCCAGCATCGCGGCGGGCAGCAGTTGGTGCTGCCGGCGCCCGGAACGTCGTTTGCGCACTGGTCGTCGCTGCTGGCCGAGCATGCCCGCAGCCCTGAGGTGGTGGCGCAGGCCGACGCCTGGCGGCGGATCGCGGCGGTGCCCGCGGCGCTGCCGGCGGTGCGCCCCGAGGTGGACACCTACCAGACCGCGGGCAGCCTGTCGGCGCAGCTGGATGCCGAGACCACCCGCGCGGTGCTCGACGAGGTGCCGGCGGCGTTTCATGCCGGGGTGCAGGACATCCTGTTGATCGCGTTCGCCTTGGCGGTGGCGGAATTCGTGGGCAGCGCTGCCGCGCCGATCGTCATCGACGTGGAGGGTCACGGGCGCCAGGAGGACCTGGCCCCCGATGTCGACCTGTCCCGCACGGTCGGCTGGTTCACCACAAAATACCCGGTTTCGGTCTCGGTCGGAGGGCTGGAGTGGGCGCGGGTGGTGGCCGGTGACGCGGGGCTGGGGACGGTCGTCAAAGACGCCAAAGAGCAGCTTCGCGCGCTGCCGGACGGCTTGACCTACGGTCTGTTGCGCTACCTGAACGGCGATGTCGAGTTGCCCCCGTCCGACCCGCCGATCGGGTTCAACTATCTGGGACGGCTCGGCGGGCCGGCCGAGGCGTCCGACGACGTGTGGCGGCTCGGTCACGACGGGTGGTCGGTCACCGACGTCGCCGCGGCCATCCCCATGCCGCTGATGCACACCGTGGAGCTCAACGCCAGCACGGTCGACGCCGACACCGGCCCGCAGCTGCACGCCCGCTGGACGTGGGCGCCCTCGACCCTGAATCACGCGCAGGTCAGCCGGCTGAGCCGGTTGTGGTTCGACGCGTTGGCCGGCATCTGCGCGCACGTGCGCGGCGGCGGGGGCGGGTTGACGCCCTCCGACATCGCGGCCGGCCTGAGTCAGCAACAAATCGACGACCTTCAGCGGCAATATGCGGATAGCTGACGTATTGCCACTGACCCCCCTACAGCAGGGGCTGTGGTTCCATGCCATCACCGCCCAGGGCGGCGACGACATCTATTCGGTGCAGCTGGAGATCGCGCTGAGTGGTCCGCTCGATCAGGACCGCCTGCGCGACGCCGTGCTCGCGGTGGTCACCCGCCATCCCAACCTCGCGGCCCGGTTCTCCGACAAGTTCGACCAGCCGGTGCAGATCATCCCGGCCGATCCCGTGGTGCCGTGGCGCTACGTCGACCTGCGCGGGGGCCGCCCGGACACCGACGAGCAGATCCGCGAGGTGTGCGCCGCCGAACGCGCGGCGGTCTGCAATCTCACCAATCAGCCGGCCTTCCGCGCGGCTCTCATCGGCATCGGCGAAGATCAGCACCGGCTGGTGCTGACCAACCACCACATCGTGATGGACGGCTGGTCGCTGCCGATCCTGCTGGGTGAGCTGTTCGCCAGCTATCACGGGCGGTGGCTGCCGGCGGCGGCGAAATATCGCAGCTTCGTGACCTGGCTGACGAGCCGCGACCTAGATGCCGCCCGCGAAGCCTGGCGCGAAGCGCTGGCCGGATTCGACACCCCCACGCTGATAGGCCCGCCGGGCCGGTTGGGCCTGGGGCCGCGCGGCGTGGCGTCGTTCCAGGTGCCCGAGCAGACCACGCTGGCGTTGGGCGAGCTGGCGCGCTCCAGCCACACCACCGTCAGCACCGTGGTGCAGGCCGCCTGGGCCCAGCTGCTGATGTGGCTGACCGGCCGCCACGACGTCACCTTCGGCACCACGGTCTCGGGGAGGCCGCCCGAGGTGCCCGGCGCCGACACGATGGTGGGCTTGTTCATCAACACCGTGCCGGTGCGGGCGAGCATCACCGCGAACACCACCACCGCCGACCTGCTCGATCAACTGCAAAACGCCTACCAGCACACGCTCGACCACCAGCACCTGGCGCTCAGCGAGCTGCACCGGATCACCGGCCAGGACCAGCTGTTCGACACCATGTTCGTCTACGAGAACTACCCGCTCGACGCGGCCGCGTTGTCGGGCGGCCAAGGTGACCAAGGCTTGGCCATCACCGATTTCACCCACCGCGAGTACAACCACTACCCGCTCGCCGTCCAGGCCATGCCCGGCACGGAAATGGGTCTGCGCGTCGAATTCGACACCGACGTGTTCGACGCGGCCGACATCGAAACGCTGATCGAGCGGTTCAAGCGGGTGCTGGCGGCGATGACGGCCGATCCGGGTCGGCGGTTGTCGTCGACGGATGTGCTGGACCCCGCCGAGCACGCCCAGCTGGAGCGGTGGGGCAACCGGGCGGGGTTGACCCAGCCGGTGGGTGTGCCGGTGTCGATTCCGGTGCTGTTCGGCGCGCAGGTGGCGCGCACGCCGGAGGCGGTGGCGATCAGCGCGGGGGACCGCTCGTGGACCTACCGCGAGGTCAAGCAGGCGGCGAACCGGTTGGCGCACCTGCTGGCCGGCCAGGGCGTGGGTCCGGGGCAGCGCGTGGCGCTGTTGTTGCCGCGGTCGGCCGACGCGGTCGTCGCGATGCTGGCGGTGTTGAAGACCGGGGCGGCGTACGTGCCGATCGATCCGACGGTGCCGGCCGCCCGGATGGGGTTTGTGCTCGACGATGCCGCGCCGATCGCCGTGATCACGAACGCCGGCCTGGCGGACCGGCTGGACGGGCGCGATGTGTTGGTCATCGACATCAACGACCCCGCCATCGATCGCGAACCCAGCACCCCGATGCCGGCACCGGCCCCCGACGACGTCGCCTACCTCATCTACACGTCGGGCACCACCGGAACCCCCAAGGGCGTGGCGATCCCGCACCGCAACGTGACCCGGCTGCTCGAAACGCTGGACGTCGACCTGGAATTGGCGGGCCAGGTGTGGTCGCAGTGTCACTCGCTGGCGTTCGATTTCTCGGTGTGGGAGATCTGGGGGGCGCTGCTCTACGGCGGCCGGCTGGTGATCGTGCCCGACTCGGTGGTGCGCTCGCCGCAGGAGCTGCACGCCCTGTTGGTGGCCGAAGAGGTCACCGTGCTGAGCCAGACCCCGTCGGCGTTTTACGCGTTGCAGACCGCCGACGCGGCACAGCCCGAGCCGGAACCCCGCCTGAAGCTCGAGGCCGTGGTGTTCGGCGGCGAGGCGCTGGAACCGCAGCGGTTGCGGGGCTGGCTGGACAACCATCCCGGCTTGCCGCGGCTGATCAACATGTACGGCATCACCGAGACGACCGTGCACGCGTCGTTCCGCGAGATCGTCGCCGGCGACGTCGACAGCATCGCCAGCCCCATCGGGGTGCCGCTGGCCCATCTCGGATTCTTCGTGCTCGATGGGTGGCTGCGGCCGGTCCCGGCAGGCGTGGTCGGGGAGTTGTACGTGGCCGGCGCCGGGGTGGCGGACGGTTATGTCGGCCGGCCGGCGCTGAGCTCGACGCGGTTCGTGGCCTGCCCGTTCGGGGAGCCGGGACACCGGATGTACCGCACCGGCGACCTGGTGTGGTGGGGCGCCGACGGCCAGCTGCGCTACGTCGGACGCGCCGACAAGCAGGTCAAGATCCGCGGCTATCGCATCGAACTGGGCGAGATCCAGGCGGCGCTGATGGCGCTGGACGGCGTCAAGCAGGCGGCGGTGATCGCCCGCGAGGACCGCCCGGGGGACAAGCGCCTGGTGGGCTACGTCACCGGCAGCGTCGATCCGGTGTCGTTCGGGGCGTCGGCGCGTGCGGCGCTGGCCGAGCGGCTCCCGGCCTACATGGTGCCGGCGGCGGTGATGGTCATCGAGGCGCTGCCGTTGACGGTCAACGGCAAACTCGACACCCGGGCCCTGCCGGCACCCGAATACTCCGACGGCGATCACTACCGCGCCCCGACCACCGCGGTCGAGGAGCTGTTGGCCGGCATCTACGCGCAGGTGCTGGGCGTGGAGCCGCCGCGGCTGGTCGGGGTGGACGACTCGTTCTTCGACCTCGGCGGGGATTCGCTCTCGGCCGTGCGCCTGGTCGCCGCGGTCAACACCGGCCTGGATGCCGGTCTTTCGGTGCGCACGTTGTTCGAGGCGCCCACGGTCGCCCAGTTGGCGGCCCGAATCGGCGGGGACGAAGCCCGGTTGGAGCCGCTGCTGCCGTTCGCGGCCGTGGAGCGGCCCGCGGTGATCCCGCTGTCGTTCGCGCAGAGCCGGTTGTGGTTCATCGACCAGTTCCAGGGCCCGTCGACGATCTACAACATGGCGGTCGCCCTGCGGTTGCGCGGGCGGATGGATGCCTTGGACGAAGAAGCGCTGGGCGCCGCGCTGTCCGACGTGGTGGTCCGGCAGGAAAGCCTGCGCACGCTGTTCGCCGCGCACGACGGCATACCGCGCCAGCTGATCGTGCCGCCCGAGCGGGCCGACTTCGGTTGGGCCGTCGTCGACGCCGCCGGCTGGTCGGAAAGCCAGCTGGCCGAGGCATTCGACGCCGTGGCCCACCACCACTTCGACCTGGCATCCGAGATCCCCATGCGGGCAAGGCTTTTCCGGATTGCCGACGACGAGCACGTGCTGGTGGCCGTGGTGCATCACATCGCCGCCGACGGCGCGTCGATCAACCCGCTGGTGCGGGATCTCGGGGTGGCCTACGCCTGCCGCAGGGTGGGGCAGGCTCCCGACTGGGCCGATCTGGCGGTCCAGTACGCCGACTACACGCTGTGGCAGCGCGCGCAGCTCGGCGATCTCAGCGACAGCGGCAGCCGCATCGCGGCGCAGTTGGCCTACTGGCAAGAGGCCCTGTCCGGGATGCCTGAGCATCTGCAACTGCCCACCGATCGGCCCTACCCGCCGGTCGCGGACTACCGCGGCGCGACCGTGTCGGTGGACTGGCCCGCCGAGCTGCAGCAGCAGGTGGCCCGGGTGGCCCGGGAACACAACGCCACCAGCTTCATGGTGATGCAGGCCGCCATGGCCGTGCTGCTGGCCAAGCTCAGCGCGAGTTCCGATGTGTCCGTAGGGTTTCCGATCGCCGGGCGTGGGGACCCCGCGCTGGACGAGCTGGTGGGTTTCTTCGTCAACACCCTGGTGTTGCGGGTCGATCTGGCCGGCGATCCCAGCGTCGCCGAACTGCTCGCTCAGGTGCGTGCGCGCAGCCTGGCCGCCTACGAGCACCAAGACGTGCCCTTCGAGGTACTGGTGGAAAGGCTCAACCCCACCCGGAGCCTGACCCACCACCCGCTGGTCCAGGTGATGCTGGCCTGGCAGAGCGGGCAGGGGCAGGGCGCCGGCGGACCCGCCGGGCTGACCCTGGGCGGGCTGCAGGTCACACCGCTGCCGCTCGACACCCGCACCGCCCGCACCGACCTGGCGTTCTCGCTGGGGGAGACGTGGACCGAGGACGGCGAGCCCGCCGGAATCGCCGGGTCGGTGGAATTCCGGACCGACGTGTTCGACGCCGCCAGCATCGAAACGCTGATCGAGCGGCTGAAGCGGGTGTTGGCCGCCATGACGGCGGACCCGGGGCGGCGGCTGTCGTCGGTGGATCTGCTCGACGAGGCCGAGCACGCCCGCCTCGACGAGGCGGGCAACCGCGCGGTCTTGAGCCTGCCCGCGCCGGCCGCGGTGTCGGTGCCGGAGCTGTTCGCCGCGCAGGTGGCCCACGCCCCGGAGGCGCCGGCGGTGACCTTCGCGGGCCAAACGATGACCTACCGGGAACTCGACGAGGCCGCTAATCGGTTCGC
Source organism: Mycobacterium sp. UM_CSW (assembly GCF_000455205.1). Classification (GTDB taxonomy): domain Bacteria; phylum Actinomycetota; class Actinomycetes; order Mycobacteriales; family Mycobacteriaceae; genus Mycobacterium. The sequence goes on from NZ_AUWQ01000058.1 coordinate 41,389, forward strand.
GCACTTGCTGTCTGGCCGCGGCGTGGGCCCCGGTGGTTGTGTGGCGTTGCTGCTGGAGCGGTCGGCCCAGGCCGTCGTGGCGATGCTGGCGGTGCTCAAGACCGGGGCGGCCTACCTGGCCATCGACCCGGCGCTGCCCGCGGCCCGGATCGACTTCATGCTGGGCGACGCCGCGCCCGTCGCCGCGGTCACCACCGCCGGGCTGGCCGACCGGCTGGACGGGCGGGAGCTGACGGTCATCGACATCGCTGATCTCGACGACCCCGCCGTCGAGGACCAACCGGCCACCGCGCTGCCGGCGCCGTCGGCCGACGACATCGCGTACCTGATCTACACCTCGGGGACCACCGGGACGCCCAAGGGCGTCGCGATCGCCCACCGCAACCTGGCGCACCTGGCGCAGTCGTCGCACCCGTCCCTGCCGGCGACGCAGGTGTGGACGCAATGCCACTCGTACGCGTTCGACTTCTCGGTCTGGGAGATCTGGGCCGCACTGCTCGGCGGCGGGCGGCTGGTGGTGGTGCCCCCGTCCGTCGTCGCCTCACCGGAGGACTTCCACGACCTGCTGGCCCGGGAGCGGGTCAGCGTGCTCACCCAAACCCCGTCGGCGGTGGCCGCCCTGTCCCCGCAACGGTTGGAGGCCGAGGCGGTGCTGCTCGGCGGCGAGGCCTGCTCGGCCGAGGTGGTGGACCAATGGGCGCCCGGGCGGGTGGTGGTCAACGCCTACGGACCCACCGAGGCCACGGTGTACGCCTCGATGAGCGCGCCGCTGCAGGCGGGGTCCGGCGCGGCTCCGATCGGTGCGCCCGTGTCGACGGCGGCGCTGTTCGTCCTGGACGAGTCGCTGCGGCGGGTGCCGGCCGGTGTGGTCGGGGAACTGTACGTGGCCGGCCGGGGCGTCGGCGTCGGATACGTCGGCCGGACCGGGCTGACCGCCTCGCGCTTCGTGGCCTGCCCGTTCGCCGGCGCGGACGCGCCGGGGACCCGGATGTACCGCACCGGCGACCTGGTGCGGTGGCGCGCCGACGGGCAGCTGCAATACCTGGGCCGCGCGGACGAGCAGGTCAAGATCCGCGGATACCGCATCGAACCGGGCGAGGTCCGGGCCGCTCTGGCCGCGTTCGACGGCGTCGAGCAGGCGGTGGTGGTCGCCCGCGAGGACCGCCCCGGCGACAAGCGCCTGGTCGGATACATCACCGGGACCGCGGACCCGGCCGCCCTGCGATCCGCGCTGGCCGAGCGGCTGCCGGCGTACATGGTGCCGGCCGCGGTGGTGGCGCTGGACGCGTTGCCGCTGACGGTCAACGGCAAGCTCGACGCCAGGGCCCTGCCGGCACCGGAATACGAGGCCACCGATCGTTACCGCGCCCCGAGCAATCCGACCGAGGAAATCTTGGCCGGCATCTACGCCCAGGTGTTGGGCGTGGACCGGGTCGGGGTGGACGACTCGTTCTTCGACCTGGGCGGGGATTCGCTGTCGGCGATGCGCCTGGTCGCCGCGATCAACACCGGCCTGGGCGCCGGCGTCGCGGTGCGCGCCGTGTTCGAGGCGCCCACGGTGGCCCAGCTGGCGACGCGCCTGCACGGTGACGAGGGCGGCCTGGACCCGTTGGTGGCCGTCGAGCGGCCCGCGGTCATTCCGTTGTCGTTCGCCCAGCACCGGTTGTGGTTCATCGACCAGCTGCAGGGCCCGTCACCGGTCTACAACCTGGCGGTGGCGCTGCGGCTGCGCGGGCGGCTGGATGCCGACGCGTTCTGCGCGGCGCTGGCCGACGTGGTGGGCCGCCACGAAAGCCTGCGCACGCTGTTCGCCGCCCCCGACGGGATACCGCAACAGCTGGTGCTGCCCGCCGAGCAGGCCGACTTCGGTTGGGACGTGGTCGACGCGACCGCGTGGTCGCCACGCCGGCTGCAGGCGGGCATCGAGGAGACGGCGCGGCACAGCTTCGATCTGGGGGCCGAGATCCCTTTGCGGGCAAGGCTTTTCCGCGTCGCCGACGACGAACACGTGCTGGTCGCCGTGGTGCACCACATCGCCGCCGACGGCCTGTCGATCCCCCCGCTGGTGCGTGACATATCCGTCGCCTACGCCAGTCGGTGTCTCGGGCAGGAACCCGGTTGGACGCCGTTGCCGGTCCAGTACGTCGACTACACGCTGTGGCAGCGCGCGCAATTCGGCGATCTCAACGATCAGGACAGCCCCATCGCCGCGCAGCTCGCGTACTGGCAGGAAGCACTGGCGGGGATGCCCGAGCGGCTCGGGCTGCCCACCGACCGGCCCTACCCCGCGGTGGCCGATCAGCGGGGCGCCAGCGTGGTGCTGCAGTGGCCCGTCGAGTTGCAGCGGCAGGTCGTGCGGGTGGCCCGCGAACACAACGCGACCAACTTCATGGTGATGCAAGCCGCGCTGGCCGTGCTGCTGGCCAAGCTCAGCGCGAGTTCCGATGTGGCGGTGGGCTTTCCGATCGGGGGACGCCGCGACCCCGCGCTCGACGAGCTGGTCGGCTTCTTCGTCAACACGTTGGTGTTGCGCGTGGACGTGGCGGGCGACCCGAGCGTCGCCGACCTGCTGGCCCAGGTGCGGGCGCGCAGCCTGGCCGCCTACGAACACCAGGACGTGCCCTTCGAAGTGGTCGTCGAGCGGCTGAACCCCACCCGGTCGCTGACCCACCACCCGCTGGTCCAGGTGATGCTGGCCTGGCGGACCCTGCACGACACCGCCGGCGACCCCACCGCCAGGTTCGCCGCGGGAGAGCTGGAGCTCACCCAGATGCCGGTGGACACCGGCACCGCCCGCATGGACCTGGCGCTTTCCCTGGAAGAGCACTTGGACGCGGGCGGTGAGCCGGCCGGCATCGGCGGGGTGGTGGAATTCCGCACCGACGTGTTCGACGCGGCCACCATCGAAACCCTGATCGAGCGGTTGCAGCGCGTGCTGGTGGCGATGACCAGCGACCCGACCCGGCGGCTGTCGTCGATCGGCGTGCTCGATGACGCCGAGCGAATCCGGTTGGAGGACTGGGGCAATCGGGTCGCGTTGACCGAACCGGCGAGCCCGCCGGTGTCGATTCCGGAGCTGTTCGCCGCGCAGGTGGCGCGGGTGCCCGACGCCGCCGCGGTGACCTTCGAAGACCGGTCGCTGACCTATCGCGAACTCGACGACGCGGCAAACCGGTTGGCGCGCCTGTTGGTCCGCGGGGGCGTGGGGCCGGGCCGGCGCGTGGCGCTGCTGCTGCCCCGCTCGGCCGAGGCCATCGTGGCGATCCTGGCGGTGGTGAAGACCGGGGCGGCGTACGTGCCGATCGATCCGGCGGTGCCGGAGGCCCGGATGCAGTTCGTGCTCGGCGACGCCGCGCCCGTCGCCGCGATCACCACCGCGGAGTACCGCGCGCGGCTGGACGGACACGATCTGCTGATCATCGATGTCCAAGACGCCTCCGAAGACACCGCCGCCCCCGCCGTTGACGCCCGCCTCGGCACGTCGTTGCCCGCGGCCTGCCCGGACGACGTCGCCTACATCATCTACACCTCGGGCACGACCGGGACGCCCAAGGGCGTCGCGGTCCCGCATCGCAACGTCACCCGGCTGCTGGACACCCTGGCCGGTGACATGGACCTGGTGGGCCGGGTGTGGTCGCAGTGTCACTCGCTGGCGTTCGACTTCTCGGTGTGGGAGATCTGGGGCGCGCTGCTCTACGGCGGGCGCGTGGTGGTGGCGCCCGACTCGGTGGTGCGCTCGCCCGAAGACCTGCACGCCCTGCTGGTGACCGAACGGGTCAGCGTCCTGAGCCAGACGCCGTCGGCGTTCTACGCCCTGCAGGCCGCCGACGCGTTGCAGCCCGAGCTGGCGTCCCAGTTGCAGCTGGAGGCCGTGGTGTTCGGCGGCGAGGCGCTCGAACCGCAGCGCCTGCGCACGTGGCTGGACAGTCACCCGGCCCGGCCCCGGCTGATCAACATGTACGGCATCACCGAGACGACGGTGCACGCCTCGTTCCGCGAGATCGTCGCCGACGACGTCGACACGGCCGTGAGCCCCATCGGGGTGCCGCTGGGCCATCTGGGTTTCTTCGTGCTGGACGGGTCGTTGCAGCCCGCGCCCCCCGGTGTGGTCGGCGAGCTGTACGTCGCCGGCGCCGGCTTGGCGCACGGGTACATCGGGCGGGCGGGCCTGACCGGGACGCGGTTCGTCGCGTGTCCGTTCGGCGGGCCGGGGGCGCGCATGTACCGCACCGGCGACCTGATGAGCTGGGGCGCCGACGGGCAGCTGCGTTACATGGGCCGCGCCGACGAGCAGGTCAAGATCCGCGGCTATCGCATCGAGCTCGGCGAGGTCCAGGCGACGCTGAACGGCCTCGACGGCGTCGAGCAGGCGGTGGTGATCGCCCGCGAGGATCGCCCCGGCGACAAGCGCCTGGTGGGTTACGTGACCGGGACGGCGGACCCGGCCGAGGTGCGCGCCGCGCTGGCCGACCGGCTGCCGGCCTACATGGTGCCGGCGGCAGTGGTGGCGCTGGACGCGCTGCCGCTGACGGTCAACGGCAAACTCGACACCCGCGCCCTGCCCGCGCCGGAGTATCAGGACGTCGATCACTACCGCGCCCCGGCCGATGCGGTCGAGGAGATCCTGGCCGGCATCTACGCGCAGGTGCTGGGGCTGGAGCGGGTCGGGGTCGAGGAGTCGTTCTTCGAACTCGGCGGGGACAGCATCCTGTCGATGCAGGTGGTGGCGCGGGCGCGCGCCGCCGGCGTGGTGGTTCGGCCGCGCGACATCTTCGTTGAGCAGACGGTGGCCAAGCTCGCCCGGGCGGCCGGGGTGGTCGCCGACGACGCCGAGGTGATCGACGAGGGCGTCGGCGCGGTGCTGGCCACGCCCATCATGCGCTGGCTGCAGAGCGTGGATGGACCGGTCGACGAGTTCAACCAGACCGTGCTGGTGCAGGCCCCGGTGGGGGTGACGTCGTCCGACGTGGTGGCGGTGTTGCAGGCCTTGCTGGATCGGCACCCAATGTTGCGGCTGCGCGTCGACGACTACAACACCGACGGCACCGACGGGTGGTCGGTGACGGTGCCCGAGCCCGGTGCGGTGGACGCGCGCGGGTGCGTGCAGACGGTGGACGTGCTGTCCGACGACGCGGTCACCGCGGCGCGGTCGCGGTTGAACCCGGCCACCGGGGTGATGCTGAGCGCGCTGTGGGCGGCTCCCACCGGGCAGCTGCTGTTGATCGTTCACCACCTGGCGGTCGATGGGGTGTCGTGGCGGATCCTGCTCGAGGACCTCAACCTGGCCTGGGCGCAGCACCGCGGCGGCCAGCAGGTCGTGTTGCCGGCGCCACGGACGTCGTTCGCCCGGTGGGCGGCGCTGCTGGCCGAGCACGCCCACCGTCCCGAGGTCGTGGAGCAGGCGCGCGCGTGGCGGCAGATCGCCGCGCTGCCCGCGGAGTTGCCGGCGGTGCAACCCGCGGTGGATACCTATGCGACCGCCGGGAACCTGTCGGTCGAGCTCGACGCCGAGACGACCCGGATGCTGCTCGGCGAGGTGCCGGCGGCGTTCCACGCCGGCATCCACGAGATCTTGTTGATCGCGTTCGCCTTGGCTTGTGCCGAGTTCTTGGGCACTGGCGCCGCGCCCATCGTGATCGACGCGGAAGGCCACGGGCGCCAGGAGGAGCTGGACTCTACCGTCGACCTGTCGCGCACCGTGGGGTGGTTCACCACCAAGTACCCCGTTGCGCTCGCGGTGGGCGGGCTGGACTGGGCGCAGGTCCTGGCCGGCGACGCGGGGCTGGGCGCGGTGATCAAAGACGCCAAGGAGCAGCTTCGCGCCCTGCCGGACGGTCTGACCTACGGGATGCTGCGCTACCTGAACAGCGACGTCGACCTGGAGGGGCCGGACCCGACGATCGGGTTCAACTACCTCGGGCGGCTGGGCGCCGCGGCGACCGAGGTGTCCGGGGACATCTGGGAGATCCGCCAGGACGGCTGGTCGGTGACCGGCGTTGCCGCGGCGACGCCCATGCCGCTGATGCACACCGTCGAGCTCAACGCGGGCACCCTGGACGCCGAGACCGGTCCCCGCCTGCGCGCGGGGTGGACGTGGGCCCCGTCGGCTTTGGATCAGGCGCGGGTCACCCGGCTGAGCCGGTTGTGGTTCGACGCGCTGGCCGGCATCTGCGCGCACGTGCGCAGCGGTGGCGGCGGCTTGACGCCGTCGGACATCACGCCCGCCCGGCTGAGCCAACTGCAGATCGACGAGCTGGCGCGGCAATACCGCATCGCCGACGTGCTGCCGCTTACCCCGTTGCAGCAGGGGCTGCTGTTCCACGCCAGCACCGCCCAGGGCGGCGACGACGTGTACGCGGTGCAGCTCGACGTCACGCTGAGCGGTCGGCTCGACCAGCACCGCCTGCGGGACGCCGTGCACACCGTGGTCGCCCGCCACCCCAACCTGGCGGCCCGCTTCAGCGCGCGGTTCGACCAACCGGTGCAGATCATCCCGGCCGACCCCGTGGTGCCGTGGCGCTATCTCGACCTCAGCGGGGGCGATGCGGACGTCGACGAGCAGATCCAGGAGATCTGCGCCGCCGAACGCGCCGCGGTCTACGACTTGGCCGACCATCCCGCCCTGCGGGTCGCGCTGATCCGCACCGGGCAAGACCGGCACCGGTTCGTGCTGACCAATCACCACATCGTGCTGGACGGGTGGTCGCTGCCGATCCTGCTGGGCGAACTGTTCGCCAGCTATTACGGCCAGCGGTTACCCGCGGCCGGCTCGTATCGCAGGTTCGTGTCGTGGCTGGCCGGCCGCGACGTCGACGGCGCCCGCGCGGTGTGGCGCGAGATATTCGACGGCTTCGCCGCGCCCACACTCGTCGGGCCGCCGGATTGGTTCGGGCTGGGCCGGCGCGGCGTTGCGTCGTTCCGGGTGCCCGAAGACACCACCCGCGCGCTTGGCGAGTTGGCGCGCACGCGGCACACCACCGTGAGCACCGTGCTGCAGGCCGCCTGGGCGCAGCTGCTGACGTGGCTGACCGGCCAGCGCGACGTCGCCTTCGGCGCCGTGGTCTCCGGGCGGCCGGCCGAGGTGCCCGGCGCGGACTCGATGGTCGGCCTGTTCATCAACACGGTGCCGGTGCGGGCGACCATCACGGGGGAGACCACCACCGCCGACCTGCTGGATCAGTTGCAAGGCGAACACAACCGCACGCTGGATCACCAGCATCTGGCGCTGAGCGAGGTCCACCGCGTCACCGGCCACGCAAGGCTCTTCGACACCGTGTTCGTCTACGAGAACTACCCCGCCGATCCCGCCGCCTTGGCGGGGACCGACGGGTTGGCCATCACCGACATCGCCAACCGCGACTACTACCACTACCCGCTCACCGTCCAAGCATTGCCGGGCCGAGAGTTGGAGTTGCACGTCCAATTCCGCGCGGACGTTTTCTCACCGGCCGACATCGAGGCGCTGATCGAGCGGTTCCAGCAGACGCTGGTCGCGATGACCACCGGCCCGACGCGACCGTTGTCGTTGATCGAGGTACGAGACGACGGGAAGCACGCGCGCCCGGACCGGTCGAGCTACCACCCGGCGCCGGCGCCGTCAGTGCCCGATCACAACCACAACGGCAACGGCAACGGCCACCATGCCCCCACCAGCCTGGTCGAACAGATCTTGACCGGCATCTACGCGCAGGTGCTCGGGGTGGACCACGTCGGAATCGACGAGTCGTTCTTCGACCTCGGCGGGGACTCCCTTGCCGCGATGCGAGCCACCGCCACGATCAACACGGCCCTCGACGCCGACCTCGAGGTGACCGCGCTGTTCGAGGCCCCGTCGGTCAGGCGGTTGAGCCAGCGCTTGGCCGGACATGCCTGCGCGGTGGACGTTCCCGCCGCCAGCCCGGCCGGCGATTAGCCGCACCCGGGGCCGGCGCGGTCGCTACCACATGGATGGCACTAGCCGGTAGCGAACCTTCTGCGTGTACTCGCGGTATCCGTTCAACTCCTGCTGGAGCAGCTTCTCCTCGTCGCGGATGCGCGAGGCCAGCACGAGCAGGCCGGGAACGACGAAAACCAGTCCCCAGTAAGAACCGAGCGCAAGGGGGATGCCGACCATCATGATCACGTTGCCCGTATACATCGGATGCCGCACCAGCCCGTACAGACCGCTGGAGACGACCTCTTGGCCCGACTGCACCTGGACGGTCGCCGACGCGTAGCTGTTCTGGATGATCACCAGCGCCACCACGCCCAGCCCGATGGCCACCAGGACGTCGCCGAACACGCAGACCGCCGTCGGCACCGGCGACCAGCCGAAGCGATGATCGAGGGCGCTGACCACGACCATGGCGGCCAGCGATCCGTACAAGCCGGCGATGATGACGCGCTGCGCCAGCCGGGCCTCGGCCACCGGCCCCCCTCGCATCCGGGCCTCCAGCGCGGCGGGATTCCTACGCAGTAGGTAGACCGCGGGGATCCAGGCCGTGATTCCGACGACCACCAGAAAAACCCATGCCTGCCAGTAATTGAATGTGCCCGCGGGAAAAAACAGCATCGCGCCGAACACGACGAACTCGACAACACCGAAGACCAGCATTTTAGGAATGGTTTTCACCCATCCTCCTTCGTCCGTCCGCACGGGACGCCAAGAGCGCAGCGTTAATTGCCGCAGCCATACCGGCGGCACAGCACTGAAACTACCGTTGCCCACCCGAAGGATGTGGGCGATTCGTGATAGCCATACGCCGGACCCCGGGGTGGGGTCCGGCGCGGGCGTCGAGTCGGCTAAGGCCTACGGAAGGAGGCGCTCACCCGGCACCTGCGCTACCGGAAGGAACGCGAAATCAGCTACGGGCGCGCATTCTCTGGGTGTGTCAAGGCAGGAACCGCCGCGCCGCAGTTTCTCGATCGCGGCGAGCACTTGGCGACCGACTGCCATCTGGTACTCACGCAGGTATTGCACGCGGCGCGGGTCGTCCTCTGCCAAGTGGTGGGTGAGTGGGTGCTGCGTCTTCCACACCGCGTCCTGCGCCGCTTCCCCCACGGCGACCAGAAAGTCGTCCTCGTCCATGCTCCCCCAATCGCGCGCCACCGATCCAGTATCGGTAATTTTCCATCTGGAAGGCAGTTTTAGCAATTTTTACCCGCGGCATTTCGCTATTAAACATCTGCCAAGTGAGAATGGATCCAGTAAACATTTTCATGTCGGCAACTATCGCCCGGAAATGGACCTCCCGTGCGGACATTACGAACTGATTGCCCTGCTTGACATGGCATCTGGTACCGGCCGGGGTTCGTGGAAGGGTCGATGGTACGGGTCGTTGGGCTCGGGGAGGGCAAATTCCTTTTCGAAGCCGGCGAAGTTTCCCTGACGCAAATTTAGGTTTTCACTTGGTTTGCCGACCCGCACGCCGGCTGCCGAACGTAATTGGAGTTCACCAGCCCGAACGGCGACGACGAGACGGGCGCCGACGAGCCCGGGAAATTGCCGGCAACGGAAATTTCACCGGTTCGGGGCAGCCGGCCAACCGGGGCGGACGGCTCTCGGCGCGTCGACGCGCCCCGCCGATGGCATCCGACGTCCTCGGTAGCGGCAACCCGGCGCGTTTTCGCGAACTTTTGCGCCGGACGACCGAAAGATACGCAAAGTTGAGAATGCCGCACCGGATCGTGATTTAGGATCGATTACGGCGGGATGAGATGAATGACGTTATGTGTGCCGATCATGACCGGGGTTGGCAACGGTGACCGCGCTGCAGTGGCAAGCGCGTACGCCGGGACGCCGCCTCGTCGCCGTTTCCGACCGGCCCGCCGCGGGTGCGGAACACGATGGACGAAATCCCGTGAAACGTTGTAAGACACGTGTGCAACGGGATACGTTTTCACTTTCGTCAGTGGATCGTGATCGTCGTGTGAAGGCCTGCGAGCCGGAGGCGGTCTTCGGAGGTCAGCCGTGTCCTATGTGATCGCAGCGCCGGATGTGCTTGCGGCCGCGGCGGCGAAGGTGGCGAGCATCGGCTCGTCGGTCAGCGCCGCAAATTCGGCGGCGGCGGCCTCGACCACCGGTGTCGTCGCGGCGGCCGGTGACGAGGTTTCGGCGGCGGTCGCGTCCGTGTTCTCCGACGTCGCAAAGCAGTTTCAGGCCTTGAGCGCTCAGGCGGCGACGTTTCAATCCCAGTTCGTGCAGGCCCTGACCGGGTCGGGCGGGGCATATGCGGCGGCCGAGGCGACCAACGCCGCCAGCATTTCGCCCTATTCGATTTTCGCGCCGATCTGGAACGCGGTGGCCGACGCCTCCGGGGCGACCCCGCCGCCCAGGACGGACATCCTGGGGACCGTGATGTACGAGTTGAACCAGACCAGCCAGCAGCTCGTCGGTGCCCCGCTGTTCTTCGACGGCGCCGACGGGACCCAAGCCAGCCCCAATGGCCAGAACGGTGGCTTGCTGCTCGGCAATGGCGGTAAAGGCTGGGACTCCACCATCTCCGGCGTGGCCGGCGGCAACGGCGGGCAGGCCGGGATCTTCGGCAACGGCGGGGCCGGCGGCCTGGGCGGCGCCGGTGCGGCCGGCGGG
>NZ_AUWQ01000059.1 GCF_000455205.1 Mycobacterium sp. UM_CSW
GGGATGGTCACCGCGCCGACCACCGTCGCCGTCGTCACCTCCGCAACCCTCAATGGCGTCGCCTATTCGACCTCGCAGCTGCCCGCCATCCTGGGCGTCGGGGTCAACCCCGGCGGACCCCTGAGCACCAGCCCCGTGACCGCGTTGCCGGGCACCTTCGGTCAGGGCGTGCTGATCGACGAACCCGCGGGCGTAATGGAGTTCGGCCCCAACCCACTTCCCGCCCATGCCTCGGTGACCGGAGCGCCGGTCACCACCCTGGAGGTGCGCATCGACAACGGGGCCCTCCAAACGACCAGCAACGCGTACATCGATTCCGGGGGCTTGGGCGGGGATGTCCCCACCGCTCTCAACCCGCCCAACGTCGGCGGATATCTGCCCGCAGGGACCACCATTTCCGTCTACACCACCGGCGGGACGCTGCTGTACACGACAACGGTCGGGGCGCAGCAGACGAACGTCGTGTCGAGTTTCCTGGGCGGCACCTTCAACACCGGGATCGCGCCGTTCCTCCAGGATCCGATCTACCTGTCCTATAGCCCCGGCGGTACCGGGACAACGATTTTCGACGCATGAATTAACTTTGAATTCGCTTTGAAAATAAGCAATTTCGCGACATCGTGTCGCTATTATCCGCATGTCGCACATCGGGCCGCGACCACTTAATGCCATGCATCCCTGGTGGAGGGTTTGATGTCGTTTGTCTTCGCTGTGCCCGCAGTAATGTCCGACGCGGCAACAAGTTTGGAGAGCCTGGGCTCGACAATCAACGCGGCGCACGCGGCCGCGGCGATGCCCACGACCGGGATCGCGGCGGCCGCCGGCGATGAGGTGTCGGCGACCATCGCGGCGTTCTTCTCTGAGCACGGCGCGGCATATCAGGCGCTGAGCGGTCAGGCCGCGGCTTTCCACACCCAGCTGCTGCAAACCCTCAACGCGGGCACCCAGGCCTACCTGGACGTCGAGGCCCACAGCCTGGCCCAGCTGCAGGCGTTCCAGGAAGGCGTTCTGGCAGTGATCAATTCGCCTACCGACATGGTGCTGGGGCGCCCGCTGATCGGCGACGGCGTCGACGGCACCACCAACGCCCAGGGTGTGGGAACGGCGGGCGGCGCGGGCGGAATCCTTTGGGGCGAGGGCGGTCACGGCGGCGCCAGCACGGCCGACGGGGTAGCGGGCGGCGCCGGTGGCCCCGCCGGTTTGATCGGCACCGGCGGCACCGGCGGAATGGGCGGATTCGGGGCGTCCGGCGGAGCCGGGGGCACCGGCGGGCTGCTCTGGGGCAACGGTGGCGTTGGCGGTCTCGGCGGGGAACATGGAATCGGCGGTACCGGCGGCAACGCGCTGTTCTTCGGACACGGGGGCGTAGGCGGTCAAGGCGGTACCTATACGTTCGCCAACAACGTCACCACGATCGGCGGCGCCGGCGGAACCGGGGGCACCGGCGGCCTGTTGTGGGGCGGCGGCGGGGCCGGCGGTATCGGCGGACCCTACGCCACGGGCGGCGCCGGCGGCAACGCGCAGTGGCTCGGCAACGGAGGCCACGGCGGAATGGGTGGGGCCTTTGCCAACGGCGGCGCCGGCGGAACCGGGGGGCACTTGATCGGTGACGGCGGCGACGGTGGAACCGGCGGCGTCTTGTCCGGTCTCGGCGGTCCCAGCGGCTCCAGCATCGGATTGTGGGGCCACGCCGGCACCGCCGGCGCCAATGGCGGCGCCGCCATCGTCCAGCTGAACGGAGTTGACGCCGGTCGTCCAACCATCTCGGTCTCCGTTGACGACGGGCCGACCGTGCAAGCGTTGATCGACAGCGGCTCCACCGCCACCCTCTTCCCGCAGAGCATGGTCAATCAGGCGTCCCTCGGCCCCGCCGGCGCGAAAGGCGTCTACACCTTTGGCACGCCCGAAGACACAACCGTCGACTACTACACCACCTATCAGGCCCAGGTGAATTTCGGCAAGGGGATGGTCACCGCGCCGATGACCGTCGGTGTGATCACCGCGGAGGTCCACAACGGAGTGGCCCAGATTCCGAACGAGGCCGTGCTCGGTGTTGGGGCGAATACGCCGCACGACCCGGATTTCGTCACCAGCCCAACGCAGCATTTGCCGGGCGTCCTCGATCAGGGTGTGCTGTTCAACGAGAGCGCGGCGCGGCCTTATGTGCAGTTCGGTCCAAACCCGGGCACCCCGTTCGCCTCCGTGACCGGGGCGCCGTACACCAACGCCTTGCAAATATCGGTCAATGGTGCGCAGCCGCAGACACTCATCGATGCGATCGTCGACACCGGCGGCAACGGCGGCCACATCCCGCAGAACTTCGTCCCCGGCTACAACCCCGGCGACTACTTGCCGCAGGGAACGAAGATTGAGGTCAACATCCAGGGCATCACCCAACCGCTGTACACAGAGATACTGGGCGCCAACGCCATGCAGGTCACCGTGTCCCAGACCGCTGTGCCCCCGGGGAACTTCAACACCGGAAACTACATCTTCAAGCAGATGCCGATCTATTTCTCCTACGACCCCACCGGTCAAGGGACCATCTATTTCGATCAGCCGTCCTGATCCGGTCCAATTCAGGCTGCGGCGGTGGTCGGTTCCACTTTTGGAATGCGCCCGCCGACGTTGCGCTTTGACCGCACCGACACGACCAGGGCGGCCGCCCACAACACCACGCACAGCACCTCGGACCCCACGCTGAGTGCCGCGTGCGGCGCCGGGTCCCAGCCGTGCTCGGTAAAGCCAAAGAGCCCAACGGTTCTCGACAGCGCGAAGGCGACCAGTGAGCCGCCGGCCAACCCGGCGGCCGACCATTCCAGCCACCAGGGGCCACCGGCCGCGACCAGCAGGGCCAGCGAGAACGAAACGCTGGCCTGGGTCAGGAAGCTGGTGCCGATCATCGGAATGTGCTGATAGCCATGGACGTACAGGTAGGCGTGGCTGAAGGCGCTGACGGCCAGGGAGGCGGCCAGCGCGAGCCGGAGGAAGATTTTCATTGCAGCTTGGTCTCTTTCAATGCGAGGGCGGCCTGGCCCTTGGTGTAGTTGACCTCGCGGATCCCCAGGGCGTCGTGCAGCTTGCCCGCCGGCAGCGTGATCGGCTTGGGCGCCGGCCCGTCACCGGGATGAGGCAGCGGGTAGGCGGTCGTCGTCCCGCTGTAGAACGTCACGTTGCCTTCCGTCTTGGAAAACAGTTGGTGCACATGGCCGTTGAGGCATGTCACCGACGAGAACCGGCTCAGGTAGCTCAGGGCCTGGGTGGCGTCGTCGGTGCCCCAGCCCCAGTCCGGGTACATCGCGAACAGCGGAATGTGGCTGAACACGATGATGGGTGTATCGCTGGACAAGCCCGCGACGTCCTTCTCGACGAACTCCAGCTGGTCGACACCCAAGTGCCCGAGCTTCTTGAGGTTCAAGGTGTTCACCAACGCGATCACGTGGACACCCGCGATGTCGAAGCTGTACCAACCGTCGCCGCGCGTCCCGGCGCCGAAGACGCTGCGGTACTTCTGTCCCGCGTCGTCGACAGAATCGTGCTCGCCGGGCACCGTGAACACGTGCGGCGTCTGCACTTTGGTGAGCATCTGCTTGACCTGGTCGAACTGCTCGGGGGTCGACAGGTGGGTGAGGTCGCCGGTGTGGATGACGAAGTCCGGTGCGTAGCCGAGGCCGTTGATCTGGTCGATCGCGTGGCCGAAGGTGCCGGCGACGTCCGGGTTGGGCGGGCCCGAAAAGCCGATGTGGCTGTCGCTCACCTGGGCGAAGCGCAGCGTGGGCCGGGCGCTGGTGTGCGAGGCCGACGCCGTCCCGGCGACGTGCGAGATGACCTCGCCACCGACGACGGCGAAGCCGACCGCCGCGCCGAACCACGCCGAGTGCCGGATCAGCTGCCGGCGGGTCATCGTGTTCGGATCGTTCATCCCGTCACCACCACGGTGCCGTGCATCATCGGGTGGATCGAGCAGACGTAGTCGAACTTCCCCGCGGTGGGAAAGGTGTGCGAAAAGGTTGCGCCCGTGCCCATTCCGGGCGACTTGAACGACCCGTCGGCGGCGGCGACCGTGTGCGGTTCCTCGTCCTTGTTGGTCCAGGTGACGGTGCTGCCGGCCTTGACGGTCAGCGTGGCCGGCGCGAAGGCGAAGTTGTCGATGGTGACCGCATCGCCCGTGGCCGCGGCCGGCGACCCCGTCGCGGACGCGGCGCCCGGCTGCGGACCCGGCGCCGAGGGCATCCCGCTCATGCCCGGCATCCCGGGCGTGCCGCTGGCATTCGATCCGAAGGTCACCGACGGCGGCTGCGCGGCGGGCGGCGACGACGAGCAGCCGGCCAGCAACACACCGACGGCCGACGCCGCGACCACATGTTTTCGAAGCTTGGCGATGTTCATGCCAAGAGATATGGCGGCGGGTTACACGTCGCGGCGCGGCGGGGCGAACACCTCGATTGCGCCGTCGACCTCGCGAACCTGCAGCGCGGGCAAGGGCTTTGGAGCGATCGGCAGCTGGTGGGTGCGCACCTGCCCGGTGGGCGAGAACGACGTGGTGTGGCAGGGGCATTGCAGCGCGTCGTTCTGTGCGTCGAACCACAGCTTGCACCCCTGATGGGTGCAGACGCCGGAGATCGCCTGGGGTTTGCCGTCGACGCGGTGGACGAACCCGGCGACCGAACCGAGGTCGAACGGATGCATGACGCCGTCGGGCACGTCCGCGCTCGACGCGACGCGCTGCCACGTCCCGTCGTTGGGCGTAAGCTCACCCGCGACCGCCGGGCCCTGCGTGGGGCTGCCGATCAGGGCGCGATCGATGGAAACCGCGGCGGCCGCGGCGACCGCGGCTGCCGACGTGCCCACGATGACCTGTCGGCGCGTCGCGCTCTGCTTGGGCGCCGCCGGCGCCGGCGCGCCGTCCATCTGCTCCGCGAGGCGCCGGTGCAGGTCGGCGAGGAACTCCTGGCGCGGCTCGGCATCCGCGGTCCCCGCCGCCCGCAGGTCGATCGCCGTGCGGATCTGCGCGGCCTCGAAGTCGTCGGGCGCAAACGGCTTCGGCCGGCGACCCCGCAACAGGTCATCGACATAGCGCCGCAGCCCTCGCGCGTTCATCGTTGCCCTCCATCGTTGACCTGTGCCGCCAGCCGCAGGGCGCGGTGCTGCAGCACCTTGGCGTTGGCGACGCTGATCCCAAGCTCGGCCGCGGACTCCTTGATCGAATTTCCTTGCAGGAAACGGATTTCGAGAATCTGGCGATACCGGTCCGGCAGTCCGTCGAGAACCCGCGCGACGCGCTGGGGCGCGGTGCTGATCGCTTCCTCGCTCTCGGGTGGTTGTTCGATGTCGTCGATCGAGGTTATCTCCCGGCCCATGGTCTCCCGCCAGTGTGCGGCCAGCACCGTCCTGGCGGTGGCCCGCAGGTAGGCGCGCACCTCGCCGACGGTCGCGGTCAGGCGCAGTGGCCGCAGCGCCGCCAGAAAGACCTCAGCGGTGAGGTCCTCGGCGTCGGCGCGGTTACCCACCCGCGCGAACAGCGTGCGGTACACCCAGGACGCGTTGTCGGAGTACACCGCTTCCCAGTCGGGATAGCTTTCATAACCACTGTCGGGCACCGCGCGCAGCGGTCGCGAGACTAGCGGTTTCTGGGGGTCGTTTTGCGCCGCCACGGTCCTCCTTCACCGATTCAATATCGGACCGGGTTACACGCGGGCACGTCGGCTGCCGAGGCCATCAGCTCGTCCAGTTTCGCGGCGGCGGCCGCCAGGGCCGACTTGGCCATGCCCAAGACCCTCTCCCGCACCCGCGGCTTCGCCGACGCGGGCGCCAGTGAGTCGCCCACCAGACGCCCGAAGACGTCCAGGCGCGCCGCGGCCAGCCAGGCGGTCAATTCCGGGTCCTCGAGCCAGCGCAGCTGATTGCGGTAGTAGGCCCGCGTGATGCGCAGCCAGTCGAGGTCGGTGTCGGGATGCGGCAGTGGGTCGCACAGCTCGTTCTTCACCGCGTCGTCGGGGTAGGCGGCCTCGACGTGGGCGACGAGCGCGGCGCTGAACACCTGCTGGCATCCGCGCACGCTCTGCAGCGTGATGCCGGCGCCATCGAAAATCGGTGTGGCGGGCCGTGTCTCGGCGCCGTCGGCGGTGCAGTCGACGTACAACGCCGAGGGGTTGACGGGCACGGCGCCACCCTCCAGGACCGCCTCGCCGGCGTCGGCGCGCAGCAGGTGGCCCATGCGCACCACGTCGGTGATGCGCCGCAGCTGCTCCAACTCGGCGTGGGTGACGGTTGCGCAGCGGTACATGGTCGGGCGGATCGCCGGGTCGATCCGCAACAGCGCGCCGGCTTCCTCGAGGCGGACGAACAGGTCGTCGATCGACGCCGCGTCCCGGATCGCCCGCAGCTGCGCGGTGACGGCGGTCTTGATCTTGTCGGCGAACAGCGATCCCGGCTGCAGCGTCGCGCGATCGAGCAACCACGAGTCGCGCGGCACGACCCACGTCAGTCGATCCGGCGCTATGTCCTGGCCCAGCAGCCACAGGCACGCGTCGATGCCGGTCTTGCCGGCCCCCACGATGACGTAACGGGGGCGGGCGGCCAGCCGGGGCAGCTCGTTGGGCGCGACGCAGTCGATGCCCGGCGCCACCCGGTAGGGCGGCGGGCGCATCGAGGGCACCATGACGCGCATGTAGGTGGCGTCCACGATGCGGCGCGTCACGTCGACGGCGTACTCGGTCCCGGCCAGCGTCCTGAACCGGCCGCCACCGGAGTATTCGCTCATCGGGAAGTAGGCCACGCGCCCGGTGGGCAGGAACCGCTGGCGCATGACGTGGTCGTAGTAGGCGCACACCTCACCCGCGGTCGCCAACTCGTAAAGCCCTTGGTTCCAGCCGACTTGGTCGATCGCGTCGCTGCCCAGGGCTAGCGAGTTGACGCCGTAGAACGCCGACGGCTGATGCAGCCGCACGAATGGGTAGGCCATGGTCCAGTGCCCGCCGGGCTGATGGTGGCGGTCCACCAGCACCACGCGTGCCTCGGTTTCGGTGACCAGCGTGTCGATGAACGCCATCCCCATGGCGCCCGCGCCGACTACCAGGTAGTCGGCCTCGATGGTGCGCATACGGGCTAAAGGCTAATCGGCCCGGGGTCGCTTCAGCGGATTTCGGCCGCCGCGGTGCGCAGGTCGTCCAGGGCCGCGCGGGCCAATTCGCCCAAGCTCCGGTCACCGTCTGACGTAATCCATTCGGCAAACGCCTCTTTGAACGCGAGCCCACCCAGCTCGGCGGCCAGGGCGGCAGCGCGATCCGGCACGCCGCGCGCTCGCAGCGCGTTCGCCATGGCCGCGGCGAGGCCGACCTGTTTGAGCGCATCGCGCTCCTGCAGTTCGGCGCTGGACGCGATGACGGCCTTCACCCGGGGAGCAAGCTCGCGGTTGCGCGGGGTCATCGCCCCGGCAGCACGCTCCAGCCCGGCGGCGACCGCGGTAAGCGGCGTGGCGTCCGCGGGCGCCGAGGCGATGCCCTCGGTCAGCAGTTGCGACAACGCCTCCTGGCCGGCCGCCAGCACCTCCCGCTTGTCGGGGAAATACCGGAAGAAGGTGCTCTTGGTCAGGCCGGCCCGATCGGCGATCTCGGCGACGGTGGTTCGGTCGTAGCCCTGCTCGGAGAAAAGGTGCAGCGCGGCCTCGACCAGGCGCGCACGCGCATCGGGTTCCCATCGGGGCATGCCGCCATGGTAAGCGATGAGACCTTTGTCCCATCACCGTGGTAGCGTGATGAGACATCGGTCCCATCACTTGAGGAGTGTCTCATGCGCGTATTCGTCACGGGTGCCACCGGCGGAGTCGGCTCGGCCGTCGTTCCCGAACTCATCGGAGCCGGCCACGAGGTCCTGGCGCTGGCCCGCTCCGACGCGTCGGCCCGGGCCGCCACCGCGATGGGGGCCGACGTGCTGCGCGGCGACCTCGACGACCCCGAGAGCCTGCGCGTCGGCGCCAAGGAGTCCGACGGGGTCGTCCACCTCGCCTTCCTGCACTTCGACGACTTCGAGAGGGCGGTCGCCCAGGAGGCGGCTGCGGTCGAGACGTTCGGCGCCGCACTCGCCGGGAGCGGCAAGCCGTTCGTCATGGCCTCGGGCACGCCGCCCGTCGCCGGCCGCGTCGCCACCGAGCGCGACTCGGTGCCGACCGACGGACTCGTCGGCGGGCGCGGCCGGAACGCCCAGGCCGCCCTGGAGCTGGCCGGCAACGATGTCCGGTCGGCGGTGGTCCGCCTTCCCCGCTCCGTCCATCGGGCGGGCGGCCCCTGCGGGTTCGCCTCCCTGCTCGTCGCGGCCGCCCGAGGGACCGGTGTGTCCGGCTACGTCGGCGACGGCACCCAACGCTGGCCGGCCGTGCACGTCGTCGACGCCGCGCTGCTCTTCCGCCTTGTCCTCGAACAGGCCGATCCCGGGACGGTGGCGCACGCCGTCGGCGACGAGGGCGACCCGATGCGCGCGCTCGCCGAGGCCATCGGGCGCCAGCTCGGCCTTCCCGCGGCGTCGGTACCCGCCGAGCATTTCGGACCCCTCGGCGCCATATTCGCCCTGGACCAGCCGGCCTCGAGCGCGTTGACCCAGGAGACATTCGGCTGGCGGCCCACGCATCCGAGCCTGCTCGAGGATCTGGAGGCCGGAAACTACCCGGTGTGAGGCGCGCCTTGCCAACGCACGAGCCAAGTTACTAGGATATGCAAGTATTCGCTGCGTAACGACGACTCGAGGGCACCATGACCACACAGATCCCGCACTTCATCGACGGGAAGCGCACCGCCGGCCAGTCCGACCGCACCGCCGACGTCTTCAACCCCAGCACCGGCCAGGTGCAGGCGAAGGTTCCGATGGCCGGCAAGGCCGACGTCGACGCGGCGGTGGCCTCGGCCGTCGAGGCCCAAAAGGATTGGGCGGCATGGAATCCGCAGCGACGCGCGCGGGTGATGATGCGCTTCATCGAGCTGGTCAACTCCAACAGCGACGAGCTCGCCGAGCTGCTGTCCCTGGAGCACGGCAAGACAGTCGCCGATTCCAAGGGCGACATCCAGCGCGGCATCGAGGTCATCGAGTTCTGCATCGGGATCCCACACCTGCTCAAGGGTGAGTACAGCGAGGGCGCCGGCCCGGGCATCGACGTCTACTCGTTGCGCCAGCCGTTGGGCGTGGTCGCCGGCATCACGCCGTTCAACTTCCCGGCGATGATCCCGCTGTGGAAGGCCGGGCCGGCGTTGGCGTGCGGAAACGCGTTCGTGCTCAAGCCCAGTGAGCGTGACCCGTCGGTCCCGGTGCGCCTGGCCGAGCTGTTCTTGGAGGCGGGCCTGCCGCCGGGCGTGTTCCAGGTGGTGCACGGCGACAAGGAGGCCGTCGACGCGATCCTGCACCACCCCGACATCAAGGCCGTCGGTTTCGTCGGCAGCTCCGACATCGCGCACTACATCTACTCGACGGCCGCGGCCAACGACAAGCGGTCGCAGTGCTTCGGCGGCGCCAAGAACCACATGATCGTGATGCCCGACGCCGACCTCGACCAGGCCGTCGACGCGTTGATCGGCGCGGGGTACGGCAGCGCCGGCGAACGCTGCATGGCGATCAGCGTCGCCGTGCCGGTCGGCGAGCAGACCGCGGATCGGTTGCGCGCCAGGCTGATCGAGCGGATCAACAACCTGCGCGTGGGCCACAGCCTGGACCCCAAGGCCGACTACGGCCCGCTGGTCACCGAGGCCGCGCTGGCGCGGGTGCGCGACTACATCGGCCAGGGCGTGGCCGCCGGCGCCGAGCTGGTGATCGACGGGCGCGAGCGGACCAGCGACGACCTGACGTTCGGCGACGCCAACCTCGAGGGCGGATTCTTCATCGGCCCAACCCTTTTCGACCACGTCACCCCCGACATGTCGATCTACACCGACGAGATCTTCGGGCCGGTGCTGTGCATCGTTCGTGCGCATGACTATGAAGAGGCCCTGCGGCTGCCCTCGGAGCACGAGTACGGCAACGGCGTGGCGGTCTTCACCCGCGACGGCGACACCGCCCGCGACTTCGTGTCCCGGGTGCAGGTGGGCATGGTCGGCGTCAACGTGCCGATCCCCGTCCCGGTGGCCTACCACACCTTCGGCGGCTGGAAGCGCTCCGGCTTCGGCGACCTGAACCAGCACGGGCCGGCCTCGATCCAGTTCTACACCAAGGTCAAGACCGTCACGTCCCGCTGGCCGTCCGGCATCAAGGATGGCGCCGAATTCGTCATCCCGACAATGAATTAGACCCGCGACATGTTCACCCTGAACGACGACGAGCGGGTCATTACCGAGACGGCGGCCGCGTTCGCCGCCAAACGAATCGCCCCGCACGTGCTGGAATGGGATGCCACCAAGCACTTCCCGACCGACGTGCTGCGCGAGGCCGCCGAACTGGGCATGGCGGCCATCTACTGCCGCGAGGACGTCGGGGGCAGCGGGCTGCGCCGGCTCGACGGGGTCCGCATCTTCGAGCAGCTGGCGATCGCATGTCCGACCGTCGCCGCGTTTTTGTCGATTCACAACATGTGCGCCTGGATGATCGACAGCTTCGGCACCGACGAGCAACGCAAGGAATGGATCCCGCGGCTGGCGCCGATGGACGTCATCGCCAGCTACTGCCTCACGGAGCCGGGCGCCGGATCCGACGCCAGCGCGCTGAGCACCCGCGCGGTCAAACAGGGCGGCGACTACGTGCTCGACGGCGTCAAGCAGTTCATCTCCGGCGCGGGGGCCTCGGACGTGTATGTGGTGATGGCCAGGACCGGCGGCGAGGGACCGCGCGGCATCTCCGCCTTCATCGTCGAAAAGGGCGCTCCCGGGCTGAGTTTCGGCGCGCTCGAGGAGAAGATGGGCTGGCACGCGCAGCCCACCGCGCAGGTGATTCTGGAGGGCGTGCGGGTGCCCGCCGATGCGATGCTGGGCGGCGCGGACGGCGAGGGCGCCGGCTTCGGCATCGCGATGAACGGCCTCAACGGCGGTCGGCTCAACATCGCAGCCTGCTCCCTGGGCGGCGCGCAGGCCGCCTTCGACAAGGCCGGCGCGTACGTGCGGGAGCGCCACGCGTTCGGCAACTCTCTGCTCGACGAGCCGACCGTCCGGTTCACCCTGGCCGACATGGCCACCGGGCTGGAGACCTCGCGAATGATGTTGTGGCGGGCCGCAAGCGCGTTGGACGACGACGACCCGGACAAGGTCGAGCTGTGCGCGATGGCCAAGCGCTACGTCACCGACACCTGCTTCGAGGTCGCCGACAAGGCCCTGCAACTGCACGGCGGCTACGGCTATCTGCGCGAGTACGGTCTGGAGAAGATCGTCCGCGACCTGCGGGTGCATCGCATCCTGGAAGGCACCAACGAGATCATGCGGGTGGTCATCGGCCGCGCCGAGGCCGCCCGATTCAGGGCAAGCGCGTAGAAAGGCTCACAGATGACCCGGATTGCGTTCCTGGGATTGGGCCACATGGGCGGCCCGATGTCGGCGAACCTCGTCACCGCCGGTCACACCGTGCGCGGATTCGATCCCGTGCCGGCGGCGGTGGAGGCCGCGGTCGCCACGGGCGTCGAGGCGTTCGACAGCGCCGCCGACGCGGTGGCCGACGCGGACGTGGTGATCACCATGCTGCCCAACGGCGACATCGTGAAGCGCTGCTACGCCGACATCCTGCCCGCCGCGCGGGCGGGCGCGCTGTTCATCGACAGCTCCACGATTTCGGTCAGCGACGCCCGCGAGGTGCACGCGCTGGCCGAGGGGCACGGGATTGCGCAGCTGGACGCGCCGGTCTCCGGCGGGGTGAAGGGCGCCGTCGCCGGGACGCTGGCGTTCATGGTGGGCGGCGACGACGCCGCGGTGCAGCGCGCCCGCCCGGTGCTGGAACCCATGGCGGGCAAGGTCATTCACTGCGGCGCGGCCGGCGCGGGCCAGGCCGCCAAGGTGTGCAACAACATGGTGCTGGCGGTGCAGCAGATCGCCGTCGGCGAGGCGTTCGTGCTGGCCGAGAAGCTCGGGCTGTCCGCCCAGTCGCTGTTCGACGTGATCACCGGCGCGACGGGCAACTGCTGGGCGGTGCACACCAACTGCCCGGTGCCAGGCCCGGTCCCGACCTCGCCGGCCAACAACGACTTCAAGCCCGGTTTCGCGACCGCGCTGATGAACAAGGACCTGGGCCTGGCGATGGACGCCGTCACGTCCACCGGCTCGGCCGCGCCGCTGGGCACGCACGCCGCGGAGATCTACGCCAAGTTCGCGGCCTCCCACGCGGACAAGGACTTCAGCGCCGTCATCGAGATGCTGCGCTCGAGTTAATTCGAGGCTGGGCGGGAAGCCCTGCGTCACTGCACGTTTCGCCCGAGGAACGCGGCCAGCTGGTCGGCCGGCGCGCGGCCGTGCGGGCACGGCCGCTCAGCGGCGAACGGCTTGTCCGGCCCGCGGAATTGCGGGCCCACGAAAGCGCGCACCGCTTCGAGTTCCTCGGCTGCCAGCTCGGGATCGAGATCGGTGGACTGGCCGGTGGCGGTCGCCAGATCCCAGGCGTGGGTCAGCACGTCGCTGGTGCGCATCCCGATATACATCTGCCCTGGGACCTGCCCGAACGGCAGCTTGAACGTGGTGGTCATCCCGTCCGGGGCCGCGAAGACCTCCTGCGCGGCAGCGGCGGACGCCCGGTGCGCCGCCGCGATGTCGTCGGGACGTGCGGGCGGCTTATCGGCGCGGCCCGCCAATATCGCGACGCGCTCGTTGCCGCCGATGACGTGCTCGATGAGGTCACGAATCGTCCACTCCGAGCAGGGTGTTCGGCCGCGGTACCGATCGGGGCTGACGTGGGCGAGGACGCCGGCGAACGCCTCCTGTGCGCGCTGGTGAGCAACTAGTGGGTCCACGGTCCTGCCTTTCTCCCGTTGTTCAGAAGTCGCCCGCATTGCGGCGCAACGTTTCGATGGATGACACCAGCGCCGCCGACTCGGCGGCATCCATTCCGATGTCGGCGAACACCTGCTCGTTGAGCGTGACGGTGGCGTCCTCGACGGTGGAGCGGCCAAGATCGGTGATGGCCACCAGCGTCGTGCGCCCGTCGGTGGGGTGCGGCACCCGCTGCACCAGCCCGTCGGCCTCCAGCCGGCGGATGGCGTGGGTCACGCTGGTCACGTGCACCTGCAGGCGATCGGACGCCTTGGTGATCGGCAGCGCCCCGGTCCGGCTGAACGCCAGCAGCCGCAGCAACTCGTAGCGGGAGAAACTCAGGTCATAGGGGCGCAGCGCGGTCTCGACGCGGGCCAGCAGGATCTGGTGCGCGCGCATCACCGAGGTGACGGCGACCATGCCCTCCGACACGTCGCCCCACCCGGCGCGCTCCCAGTTGGCCCGCGCCGCGGCGATCGGATCGCGTTTCGGGCTCGATGCGGCCACGCCCTTTCTTACCGCATCTGGGACCGAATCGGGACCTTTCCTATTGCCGACAGCACCGCCAGGGTCGACGCGCGGTTACCCACGGTGATCCGCGCGCCGCCGTCCGGGTAGTGGCGGACACGCAGCCCGCTGTCCGCGAACACCTCATGCCACTGCCTACCCCTCGATGGCAGGTACATGAAGTTCGCGTGGGCGTCCGTGGTGTAGATGTCCAACGCGCTCAGCCGCATCCGCAGGTAGCGGCGTTCGGCGTTGATCGACTGGATCCGTTGCAGCAGTTGGTCTTCGGCGTCGTACGACGCCGCGACCGCAAGCAGGCTGGTGAGCGCGATGCCGAACGGCAACTGCTGGGACCACAGGGTGGCGGCCAGCTCGGGTGACGCGAGGCCGTAGCCGATGCGCAGCCCGGCCAGCCCGTAGGCCTTGGAGAACGTCCGGACCACCAGGACGTTGGGAAAACGCGCGAGCAGCGCCGCGACGTCGATGCGGTGCTCGGGCGCGGCGAACTCGATGTAGGCCTCGTCGAGCAGCACGACGGTGTCACGCGGCACCCGGCGCAAAAACCGCGCCACCTCGTCTGCGCTCTCCAGCGTGCCGGTCGGGTTGTGCGGGCGGCACAGCACCACCACCCGGGCATCCCCGGCGGCGTCGGCCAGCCCGTCGAGGTCGTTGTGGCCGTCCGCGTCGAGGGGGACGAGCAGCGGGTGCAACCGGGCCATCCGGGCGATGATCGGATAACCGTCGAAGGTCGGCGACGCCATCGCGACCTTGTCACCCGGGGCGGTCAGCGCGTGCAGGGCCTGCAACGCCACGCCCGTCGCGCCGGCGCCGAGCACCACCTGCTCGGCGGGCAGGCCGGCGTGGCCCGCGATCAGCCCGCGCAGCCGCTCGGGCAGGAACTCCGGATACCGGTTGACCGCGTAGATCGAACGGATCAACGCCGAGCGCACCGCCGGCAACGGCGGAAACGGATTCTCGTTGAGCGACAACGCAAGCGGGTCGATCGCGGTGGGGAACGCCTCATCGATGTCGTCGGCGAAGGGGCTGCGGACGGGTTGCATCAGCCCCGTCCGCCCCAGCGCACCGCCGCCGCGCCGGCGAAGTCACCGGCGTGGGCGAAGGCAGCCATCAGCACCACGTCGCCCGCCTCGAGCTGACCGTCGGATATCGCGTGGTCGAGGTTGACCGGGATGCCGGCGCCGAACAGGTTGCCGCACTGATCGAAGGTGTCGCGGTGGCGTTCGGGCGGCAGCTCGAGGGCCTCGCGCCAGTTGCGCAGGAACGCCCGGTTGGGCTGGTTGGTGACCAGCAGGTCGATGTCCTTGGTGGACAGGCCGATTCGATCACAGACCGCCAGCGCCACCTCGGGCACCTGCCGGTTGCCGCGGGCCAGCACCTTGGTGATCTTGCTCTCGGTGAAGCCGATCGAGCCCTCGCCGGGGCCGGCCTGCCACCACTTGCGGGGCGGGTCGAAGGACAGCGTCATCTCGCCGGCGTATTCGCCGTAGGTGCGGCACTCGACGTCGAGGATCGGCGACTGGTCGCCCACGGTGACCAGGGCGGCCGCCGCCCCGTCCCCGGGCACCGCCGACTGTGCCTTGCGGCGGATCGTCGGCTGGTCGAAGAACTGCCCGGCGGCGTTTTGCGCGATCGCGATCAGCGCGGTGTGCCCCTCGCCCGACGACAGCAGCTTGCGGGCCACGTTGAGCGCCAACACGAATGCCGCGCAGCCGCCGTTGTTCAGGTCGAGCACCCAGGACGGTCGCATGCCCAACCGGTGCGCGATGCCGCCCCCCTGCCCGTAGAACGCCATGTCCGGCACCTGGGTGTGGGTGATCAGCACGTCGGCGCCCTCGACGACGTCGGGGCCATGCCGCTCGATCAGGCCCTGCACCGCCTGCTCGATCATGTCGATCGAGCTTTCCCCCGGCGCGACGTGATGGCGAAACTTCGGGGCGCGGAACATGAGATTGTCGCGCAGGTCGTCGGATTCGGCGAATTGCGCGTAATACTCGGCGCCGATCGGCTCACCGGGCAGATAGGTCGAGAGGTCGATCAGGCTGACGCTCGGCTTGGTCATGGTTCACCTCATCCACTTCGGGGTCACCGGTAACCCGTTGCGGTGCCGGTACTCGGCGATGGCCTTGAGGTTCTTCAGCTCCAGCAGGTGGCCGGCGCCGAACATGTCCCAGAAATCGCCCACCCACACCGGGCGCTGCGGCGGCGCGGTCTCCGGGTACGGGTTTTCGTCGTAGAACGGGTGATGGCAATTCGTCCACAGCACAACGGAACCCGGCTTGTCCAGGACCGTCTGCGCGTCGACGACCCGCATCAGGTAGATCATCCACAGGTGCTTGCCCTGGTCCCACGCGCAGTGGTAGTCGACGGTGCGGGCCTGTTCGTTGGCGACGGTCCGCGTGTAGATCTTGGTCTCCGAGCCGAGCCGGTCGTAGGCCAGCCACAGGCCGGGTTCGTCGGTGGGGGTGAAACCGCGCAGGCTGTAGGTCCACTCCTCGAGGCTGCGGGTGTCGGACATGTACTCGAACAACTCGTCCGGCGGGCAGTCGACGTAATCGTTGACGGTGCAGTACTCCCCGAAGACCTGGTCGTGCGGGTAGACCGAGCGCATCATGTCCATGATGATCGGGGTGGCCTTTTCCCGGGGGCTGGTTTCGATGCGGGTCACACCGTCGAGGGGCGTGGGGATGTCATCGAGCGCTGGCAGCGACATCGGTCCGGTTCTCCTTTGCGATTGACGTCAAGAACGGTGCGAACGGCGGCATCTCGTCGGCCGCGCATTCGACGCTGACGACGGCGGGCCCGTCGGTGGCCAGCACCGCGCGCATCCAGGCAGCCAGATGATCGAGGTCGTCGACGTCGACGGCCGTCAGCCCCGGGAACATCGCCGCCAGCCCGGCGCCCAGCCGGCTGGACCGAAATCGGTTGTAGCTGTAGAGGTCGTCGTAGAAGAGCTGCTCGCGGGTCACGCACATGGCGTGGGCGTTGTTGTTGAAGACCACGAACGTCACCGGCAGCCGGTACTGCAACGCGGTGTGCACCTCCATGCCGTGCATGAAGAATGCCCCGTCCCCGGCCACCACCACGGTGCGCCCGGGGGGCCGCCCGCTGTTCGCGCGGCCGAACGCCATGCCGATGCCGGCGCCGAAACTGTAGCCCATGCCGCCCATGCCCAGCGCGACCGCGAACCTGCCGTCCCGGCGGGCCGGCAGATAGTGGATCGCCGCCGCGCCGGTGTTGCCGGCATCCACGACGATGTCCGCGCCGTCGGGCAGGCAGCGATCCAGCACCGTCATCGCATCCCGGTAGCGCACCCCGGGCCCGGCGCACGGCGGCGGGGACAATTCGGTGTGGCGCACCGCGTCGGGCACCCGCACCCTCGGCGGCCGTCCCGCCCCGGACAGCGCCTGGGTCAGCATGCGCAGCGAGCCGCGCAGGTCGTCGGTGTGGACGTGCGTGCACGGAACATACGGCGGCGCCGAGCCGATCGAGACCGTCCGCACCGCCGCGAGGGCGTCGTCGAGCCCGGTGCGCGCGGTGACCGACAGGCGCGTGCCGACCACCAGGCACACGGCGCTGCCGGCCACCGCTTCAACCACACCGGGGTGGCCCATGACACCGGTCACCCCCAGCGCGGACGACGACCCGAGACCCGGTGTGCCGGCGACGTCCTTGGCATCGGGCACGGTCGCCACCCGCGCCCGCAGCACCGCGCGCAGGGCCTCCAGCTCGGCGCGGGCGTTGTCGCGGGCGACCTGCTCGCCGACGATGATGGTGACCGGGCCGTTCGCGTCGCGCAGCAGCCCGACGATCGGATGCGGGTTGCCGATGGGGCGCAGCTCCTCAGAGGGCCACCCGTTCTGCCCGCAAACCACGCTGCCCTGCTGAATGTCCTTGGGCAACAACAGCACCGCGGGGCCGCCGGTACGCGCAGCGGCGATCGCCCGCGTCAAGGCCGGTGCGGCGTCGGCGGGGCGCAGCACCCGCTCGCACGACACCGACACCGCGGAAAACAACGCCAGCGCGTTCAGCGAGCCGTTCTCGCCGCTGGTGTCCTGAAAGCTGCCGCGGCCGTCCAGGGCGGTCGGGGCTTGACCGACAAGCGCCAGCACCGGGACGCGGCTCGTCAGCGACTCCCCAAGGGCGGCAACAAGATTCAGTGCCCCGCCGCCCGATGTCGCCGCGACCACGCCCAGCCCGGAGCCCAGCCCGGCCCCGCTGCGGCTGTAGCCGTCGGCCATGGCCGCGGCGGAGAATTCGTGCTTGGCCAGCACGGCGGTGATGTCGCTGCGGAAGTGCGCGGCGTCGTAGAGGTCCTCGATGTTGGCGCCGTCGACACCGAAGATGTGGTCGACGCCGACCGAGGCGAGCCGCTCGACGATGTGGTCGACCACTCGCTGCTTCCTGGGCATGCCTGTAACACGACGCGCGGCGAACTTGAGTTCACCGCGCGTCGGTTTTTACAGACGGGTTACAGCGAACGCTGCAGCAGAACCTGCCCGCTGTCAGCGGAAACCACTTGCACGGCAGCGATCTGGTCGACCGGCGTCGAGATGCTGCCCGCGGGCGTGGCGGTGTGACCGGGTTCGGCCACCCACGTCGCCAACCGGGTTTGGCTGCCGTCGCGACCCACGACGACCATCGCCAGCGTGTCGTGGTGTGCGTTCAGCGGAGCCAGGCAGACACACTTCAGGTTGATCGACGTCCCCCAATGTTGGCTGGACAGCTGCACCGTGGAGGCCAACAGGGTGGTGCCGATCTGCGCCATCGGCTGCGAGGAACCGGCCACCTGCTGCGCGGGCGCCGAGTTCCCCTGCACCCCGACCAGCACGCCAATCCCCAGCACCGCGGCCGCGGCCGACGATGCCACCCACGTCGCCACCCGGGCGCGGCGCCGACGCCAGCGCACCGTTGCGAGCAACGAGGGCAACAACTCCGGCGAGATCTCCGGCGCCACCGTTGCGGTGCGGCCGGACTCATTCATCGCGGCCACCTGTTCGGCGTCGAGCTGGGACAGCAGGGCCGGCACGCCACTCAGATCGGCGACGGCCTCCCGGCATGCCGGGCAGCCGGCCATGTGCGCCTCGAACTCGCGGCGGTCGGAAGCCGACAGCGACCCCAACACGTATGCGGCATCCCACATCGCGTAGCGGTGATCGTCTTCCACGGTCAACACCTCTTTGTCAAACGGGTTGTCACCCGGCGGGCCGATGCCCCGTAGCGGCGTCCTCATCTCGTCCATCTCCTGTCACCCATCAAGCATTCGGAGCCGACGACCGTCTGGATGGTCATCGCGTGACTCCAAGTTCCTGCAGAGTGAGCCGCAACGCCCGCACGGCATAGTGTAGTCGCGACTTCACGGTTCCTTCAGCGATCTCGAGGTCGGTAGCAATCTGCGCGGTTGTCCAGCCGCGGTAGTAGGACCGCTCGATCACCGCCCGGTGCTCGGCGGACAACTGCGTCATGGCCTCGGCTATCAGCAGCCGGTCCAGCGCCGCGTTCACCTCGTCCGGCGTCGATTGCTCGGGCGCCCCCGATTCGTCCAGCGAACCGACGACGTTGCGGTACCTGGCGCTGCGTCGGTCGTCGATGATCATGTTGCGCGCCACGGTGAACAACCACGCCCGCGCCGACCTCTCGGTGTCGCCGATGACCTCCGGATGTTGCCAGGCCCGCAACAGCGTCTCCTGGACGACGTCCTCGGCCTGGCTGGCGTCCCCCGTCAACCGGAGCGCATAGCGCCACAAGACCGCGGCGTGTTCGTCGTAGAGCGCCTTCATCAGAGCGGCCTCGGCAGCAGCCCCGGACGCCCCCCGAGTGCCGGCCACACGAGCCACTCGATCACCTCCTGCCCTCAGAAACGAGTGGAGCAGGCGTTTAGTTCAGCCGACCGTCAGGATGCGCGGCCCGGAATCGGTCACCGCGACGGTGTGCTCCCAATGCGCCGCGCGCGACCCGTCGGCGGTCGTGACGGTCCATTCGTCGTCGAGCACCCTTGTTTTGCTGGTTCCCAGCGTCAGCATGGGTTCGATCGCGAGCACCGAGCCCGGGGCCAGCAGGGGCCCCCGCCCGGGCGAGCCCTCGTTGGGCAGGAAAGGGTCCATGTGCATTTGCCGGCCGATGCCGTGACCGCCGTAGCCCTCGACGATCCCGAACGCGAGCCCGTAGCGGGCCGCGGCGGCGCGGGTGCCCATTTCAATGGCGTGCGCCACGTCGGTCAGCCGGTTGCCGACGACCATCGCCGCGATGCCGGCCTGCAGCGACTCCCTGGTCGCGTCGCACAGCGCTTCGTCGGCCTCATCCAGCCTCCCGACCCCGAAGGTGATGGCGGCGTCGCCGTGCCAGCCGTCCAGCACCGCGCCGCAGTCGATGGACACCAGGTCGCCGGGCGCCAGTACTTCGGCGGCGGACGGGATGCCGTGCACGACGCGGTCGTTGACGGAGGCGCAGATCGACGCCGGGTAGCCGTGATAACCCAGGAACGACGGGACCGCCCCGGCCTCGCGGATCACCGACTCGGCGATCTCGTCGAGGCTGAGGGTGGACGCACCCTCGACCGCGGCCGCGTGGACCGCCTGCAGCGCGGCGGCGACCACGGCGCCGGCCGCCGCCATCGCGTCGAGCTCACCGGGGCTGCGCTGCGGCACGACCCTGCGACTCCGCAGCCGCGCCAGCGCGCTCATGATTACTTGCCCAGCGCCCGCAGCGCGCGGGCGAACACCTCGTCCACCGTGCCGACCGCGTCGACCGTCTTCAATTCGCTGCTGTAGTACTCCAGCAGCGGCGCCGTCTCGTCGCGGTAGACCTTCATCCGGTTGAGGATGACGTCGTCGGTGTCATCGGCCCGGCCGCGCCCCTTGAGCCGGTGCAGCAGTTCGTCCTGCGAGACGCGGAATTCGACCACGGCGTCGATGTCGGTGCCCCGCCGTTCGAGCATCTCGTGCAGAGCCTTGGCCTGCTCGAGGGAGCGCGGGTAGCCGTCCAGGATGAAACCGTTGGCCGCGTCCGGGTCGTCGAGCCGGTCGTCGACGAGTTGGTTGGTCAGCTCGGAAGGCACCAGGTCGCCGGCGTCGAGGTAGCGCTTGGCCTCCAGGCCGAGTTTGGTGCCGTTTTCGATGTTGTTGCGGAAGAGCTCCCCGGTCGAGATTTGCGGGATGCCAAGCTTTTCGGCGAGCTTTTCGGCCTGCGTACCCTTGCCCGCCCCGGGCGGTCCCAGCAAAACCACTCTCACTTGAGGAACCCTTCGTAGTTGCGCTGCATGAGTTGGCTCTCGATTTGTTTGACCGTATCCAAACCGACACCAATCATGATCAAAACCGCAGTGCCGCCAAACGGCAAATTCTGGACCGCTCCGCCATTGCCGATCTGCAGGAACAGATTGGGCAGCACGGAAATGGCGCCCAGGTAAATCGAGCCCGGAAGGGTGATCCTGCTCAGCACGTAACGCAGATAATCCGCCGTCGGCTTGCCCGGCCGGATGCCCGGAATGAAGCCGCCGAACTTTTTCATCTCGTCGGCGCGCTCGTCGGGGTTGAACGTGATCGACACGTAGAAGTACGTGAAGAAGATGATGAGGCCGAAGTAGATGCTGATGTAGACCGGATCGCTCGGGTCCGACAGGTAGCTGCCGACGAACTTGTCCCACCAACTGTTGCCCACGCCGCCGCTGCCGCTGCGGATCAGCTGGGTGATCAGGTGCGGAATGTAGATCAGCGACGACGCGAAGATGACCGGAATAACGCCGGCCTGGTTGACCTTCAGCGGCAAATACGTCGACGTTCCGCCGTACATGCGCCGGCCCACCATGCGCTTGGCGTATTGCACCGGGATGCGGCGCTGGCCCTGCTCGACGAAGACCACGCCGACGATGATGAGCAGCGCGGCGCCGCAGACGGCGGCGAAGATGACCCCGCCGCGGCTGTCCAGGATGGACTTGCCCTCGGCCGGGATGCGCGCCGCGATGCCGACGAAGATCAGCAGCGACATGCCGTTGCCGATGCCGCGCTCGGTGACCAGCTCGCCCATCCACATGACCAGGGCCGCACCGGCCGTCATCACCAGCACGATGACGACGAGCGTGAAGATTTTCTGGTCGGCGATGATGTCCAGCGAGCAGCCCTGCAGCAGGCCGCCGTTGGCGGCCAGCGCCACGATGCTGGTGGCCTGCAGGATGGCCAGCGCGATCGCCAGGTACCGGGTGTACTGGGTCATCTTCGCCTGGCCGGACTGGCCCTCTTTGCGCAATTCCTCGAAGCGAGGGATGACCACGGTCAGCAGCTGCACGATGATGCTCGCCGTGATGTAGGGCATTACACCGACGGCGAACACCGTGAGCTTGAGCAGCGCGCCACCGGAGAACAGGTTGATCAGCGAATAGATCTGCCCGGCCTCGCCGCCGCTGGCCTCCTTGATGCACTGCTGCACGTTCGGGTAGTTCACCCCCGGAGAGGGCAATGCGGCGCCGACCCGATAGAGAAGGACGATGCCAAGCGTGAAGAGGATCTTCCGTCTCAGGTCGACTGTCCGCAGCGATGAGATGAAAGCCGAAAGCACTCTTCCTCCTGCGTCCTGCGTCTCGCGCCTAACACCCGCAGGCCAGGACGTACGGCGCCGCGCGTCAAACCGTGTACGAGACTAACAGCTGTTCGGGGCGGGTCCTGCCAACACCCTTCGAGGCGTAGAGTTCGAATCGCTTGGCTCGTTGCATTTGCTAAATAAGTGGGAGCACCGTGACGCGAACCGATCAGGACACCTGGGACCTGGCCTCCAGCGTCGGCGCGACGGCAACGATGGTCGCCGCCGCCCGCGCGCTGGCCACCACCGAGACCGACGCGATCATCGACGACCCGTTCGCGGCGCCGCTGGTGCGCGCGGTCGGCCTGGACTTCTTCGTCCGCCTGATCGACGGCGAGGTGGCGCCGGGCCCCGACGACGGCGGGGAACGGGACCTGCAGCTCGAGACCGACTCGATCGCGGTGCGCACCCGCTTCTTCGACGATTTCTTCCTCAACGCCGCCCGCGACGGCATTCGCCAATCGGTGATCCTGGCCGCGGGCCTGGACGTGCGCGCCTACCGGCTGGCCTGGCCGCCCGGCAGCGTGGTCTACGAGGTCGACCAGCCCAAGGTCGTCGAGTTCAAGACCGCCGCCATGGACAACCTGGGCGCCGCCCCGACCGCGGACCGGCGCACCGTCGCCGTCGACCTGCGCGACGACTGGCCGGAAGCGTTGCGCCGCAGCGGATTTGACGCGTCACAACCGACGTCGTGGAGCGCCGAAGGCTTGCTGATGTACCTTCCGCCCGACGCCCAGGACCGGCTCTTCGACAACATCACCGAGCTCAGCGCGCCCGGCAGCAAGCTGGCCACCGAATACCACGGCGACTCCGGCCGCACGATGACCCAACGCGCGCAGCAATTCAACCAGCGGTGGGCCAACCTGGGCTGCGACATCGACCTATCCGGGCTGTTCTTCGACGGCGAGCGCAGCAACGTCGTCGACTACCTGGCCGGCAAGGGCTGGCAGGTGAGCACCCGGCCACGGCGGGAGTTCTTCGCCGACTACGGCCGCGTCTTCCCCGAGGACGAGGAGTCGCAGCTGCGCAACATCATCTCCGTCACCGCCACGCTGGCTTGAGCTCGGCCTAGCTGGGCCGGGCCGGCGGCGTCCGGACCACCAGCGGCACGGCGGGGAAGCACCACGCCATCTCGGTGCGCGACTTGCGCAGCGCGGCGGTGCCGTAACCCTTCTTGCGGTGCTCCGGGTGGATCCAGATCCGCACGTTCACCTCGCCGCCGACCAGCTCGCCGAACACCATGCCGACCTTCTCGCCGGAGTCCACCGCCACGAACCACGCGGCCTCCTCGTCGCCGACGCGCCCCAGCGCCGCGCGGATCTCGTCGTCGAGGTTGCCCGCCGGCCCGCCGGACCCGTCGCCGGCGGCGCCGACGTCCTCGGTGCGGGCGGCGAAGATGTCGCGGTCGGCGTCGGCGGAAAACGGGCGAAGCTCGAGGGTCTCCCCCGAGCTGGCGGGACGCTCGCCGAGCGTGAAGCTCAGCTGCTTGTTGAGGTCCTCCAGCTCGGCCAGGATCTTGCGGCGCGAGTCGATGGTCAGTTGGGCGAAGGACATGCCCATCACCGCCTCGGCGGCCAGGTGGGACGTGTCGAGCAGGCGGACGATCGCCTCCACCGCCGCGGCCTTGTCCTCGGACTCCACCACGACGTCGGCGATTTCATGCCGGTGTTCGAGGGCTTTCAACAGGGCGTCGGCGATCTCGCGGCGGGCGGCTTTGCGGTCCTGGTCAGTCATTGCCACAGCCTAGACAGTTCCAGGAATCGTTGGTAGCGCTCGGCGGTCGGCTCCGCCCAAGCGGGATCGGGCTCGACGACGCGCTCGGTGCGGGCCCACCGGCCCGCGTCGGTGATCGACGTCTCCAGGCCGACCGCCATCCGGCCCAGGAAGGCCGCCCCGAGCGCCGCGCCCTCGGCCACCGCGGACACCTCCACCGGCCGGCCGGTGGCGTCGGCGATGGCCTGCATCCACGACCCGACCCGGGTGCCGCCACCGCAGGCGACGATGCGCGCCACCGGCGCGCCGCCCAGCTCGATGAGCTGACGCACGACGAAGCCCGCCGCCTCGTAGGCGGCCCGGCGCACGGCGGCCGGGTCGTGGGTGAGGTCGAGGGCGTCGAGCACGGCCCGGCGATCCGGGTCGTGAAACGGCGTGCGCTCGCCGCGGATGTAGGGCGACCACACCGGCACACGCCGCGGATCGGCCGTCGCCGGGTCACCCGGTCCGAGCAGGCGGTCCACCCAGCCGAGGAACAGGCCGCCGGCGTTGCTGGCGCCGCCGATCTGGCTCTTGCCCGGACTGGTATGCGGAATGGTCCACAGGCCGGGCACCTGCCGCGCCTCGGCGATCGTGTTCCACACGATCAGCGTGGTGCCACACAGCACCAGCACGTCGCCGTCGCGGTCGGCGCCGGCCACGATCTGTTCGCACAGGGCGTCGATGGCCCCGATCGCCAGCACGGCGCCCGTTCCGGGGAGCTGTCCCGCGGCCGTGCCGATCGTCTCCACCCGCGGCATCTGCTCGACGCTCGCGCCGCAGTCGGCGCAGGCCGCCGGGTCCCAGCCGGTCCCGTCGAACAGGGGGTAGCTGGTGGCGGCGGTGGCGACGTCCATCACCGCCTCGCCCGCCAGCGCGTGGTTGGCCACCGCGGGCGCGGGCCAGTACCCCGCCGCGCCGGGCGCCTGCGCCGACGTCCAGCGCAGGAACTCGGCGGCCTCGCCCAGCGCCGGAAGCGGCTTGTCGTCCGAGCCGGGCACCCGGCCCCTGCCGTCGCCGTACAACAGCCCGGGGGTCAGCGGCGCGCCGGCGGCGTCGACGGCGGTCAGCGAGGGCACCATCGCCGACACGGCGACCGCGCGGACCTCAGGTCCGGGGGCAAGGCGCTCCAGCGCCGCCAGCGGCCCCCGGCGCCACGCCTCGTCGGCGTCGTGCTCGAGCCGGTCGGGCGCCGGCACCCGCAACTCGTGCGGAATGCGCACCCGCGCCGTCACCCGGCCGTCCCCGTCGGCGGCCACCGCCTTGACGGCGGTGCTGCCGACGTCGATGCCGATTGTGACGCCATCACGTGACACGGGCGTCACCGTACGCCAGCATTGGCGTCTGTGACATCGAGACCGCGTGCCCTGGTGACCGCGCCGCTGCGGGGGCCGGGGTTGGACAAGCTCCGGCAACTGGCCGACGTGGTGTACGACCCCTGGATAGAGCAGACCCCGCTGCGGATCTACAGCCCCGAGCAACTGGCCGAGCGGATCGCGGCCGAGTCCGCCGATGTCGTTGTGGTGGAAGGCGACTCGGTACGCGGGCCGGTTTTCGAGCAGGGCCTGCGCGCGATCGCCTCCACCCGGGGTGACCCGAACAACGTCGACATCGACGGGGCCACCGCGGCCGGCATCCCGGTGCTGAACACCCCGGCCCGCAACGCCGACGCCGTCGCCGAGATGGCGGTGGCGCTGCTGCTGGCCGTGACCCGGCACCTGCTGACCGCCGACGCGGATGTCCGCGGCGGCAACATCTTTCGCGACGGCAGCATTCCGTATCAGCGGTTCCGCGGCTGGGAGATCGCCGGGCGCACCGCCGGGCTGGTGGGCCTCGGCGCCGTTGGCCGGGCCACCCAGTGGCGGCTGGCCGGGCTGGGCATGCGGGTGATCGCGCACGACCCGTACAACGACGAGGCCCGTCACGGCCTGGACGAACTGCTCGCCGAGGCCGACGTGGTGTCCCTGCACGCGCCCGTCACCGACGACACCGCCGGCATGATCGGCGCGCAGCAGTTCGCGGCCATGCGCGACGGCGTCGTCTTCCTCAACACCGCCCGGGCGCAGCTGCACGACACCGACGCGCTCGTCGACGCGCTGCGCGGCGGCAAGGTGGCCGCCGCGGCCCTGGACCACTTCGTCGGCGAATGGCTGCCGGCCGATCATCCGTTGACTGCAATGCCCAATGTCGTGCTGACGCCCCACATCGGGGGCGCCACATGGAACACTGAGGCCCGGCAGGCGCTGATGGTGGCCGACGACCTGGAAGCCCTGCTGAGCGGCGAGACGCCCACCCATATCGTCAACCCGGAGGTGCTGGGCCCATGAAATCCGTCACCAACCCCGAGGACGCCGTGCTGGACGCGGCCAAGGACATGCTGCGCCGCGGCCTGGTCGAGGGCACCGCAGGCAACATCTCGGCGCGCCGCTCGGACGGCAACATCGTCATCACGCCGTCGTCCGTCGACTACCGCGACATGCAGCTGGACGACCTGGTGCTGATCGACCCGGACGGCGAGGTGCTGCGCGCCGCCGAGGGCCGCTTCCCGTCGTCGGAGGCGAAGCTGCACCTGGCGTGCTACCAGGCGTTCGACGACATCGGCAGCGTCATCCACAGCCATCCGGTGTGGGCGACCATGTTCGCCATTGCGCACCAGCCGATTCCGGCGTGCATCGACGAGTTCGCCGTCTACTGCGGCGGGGAGGTGCGCTGCGCCGACTACGCCGCGTCCGGCACGCCCGAGGTCGGCACCAACGCGGTCAAGGCGCTCGAGGGCCGCGGCGCCGCCTTGATCGCCAACCACGGCCTGGTGGCCGTGGCGCCACGGCCCGACAAGGCCCTGCACATCACCGCCCTGGTCGAGCGGACCGCCCAAATCGTCTGGGGGGCAAGAGCTCTCGGCGGTCCCGTGCCGATCCCCGACGAGGTGAACCGCAACTTCGCCGGCGTATACGGCTACCTGCGCGCCAACGCCTAGATGCGCCGGGTCCGGTTCGGCCAGGCGAGCGTGACGCGCGTGCTGGAACTGCAATTCGACCTGGGCGCCCACTGTTTCCCGCAGACGCCGCCGTCGGGATGGCGGGACAACGCCGACCTGCTGGTGCCCGACTTCTTCGACCCCGCGACCGACAAGTGGCACATCGCGGTCCAGAGCTGGGTCATCGAGGTCGACGGGCTGACCGTCGTCGTGGACACCGGTGTCGGCAACGATCGCGAGCGCCCGCACATGCCACCGCTGGACCACCTCGACACCGGGTTCCTGGCGGCGCTGGCGGCCGCGGCCGTGGACCGCAATGCCGTCGACGTCGTGATCAACACGCACATTCACTCCGATCACGTCGGGTGGAACACGATGCTCGAGGACGGTGCCTGGGTGCCGACGTTCCCCAACGCCCGATACCTGGTGCCGGCCGCCGACTACCGCCACTTCTCCCCCGACGGGCCGGCGGGCGGGCAGCCCGGTGACCGGCTGGTGTTCGCGGACAGCGTCGCGCCCATCGCCGAGGCGGGCCAGCTCGTCCTGTGGTCGGACGACTGCCAGATCAGCCCGTCGCTGCGCCTGCGTCCCGCCCCCGGGCACACACCGGGCTCCTCGGTGCTGTGGCTCGACGCGGGCCGGCCCGCGATCTTCGTCGGCGACCTAACCCACAGCCCCTTGCAACTGCGCCGGCCCGCCGACGCCTGCGCCTTCGACGTCGACGCGCCGGCGGCCGCGGTGACCCGCCGCCGAATCTTCACCGAGGCCGTCGGCGCCAAGGCCGCGGTGATACCCGCGCACTACCCGGGCCGCGGCGGCGCCACGCTGCGCGCGGTCGCCGACCGGTTCGACGTCGAGGACTGGCTGGACATCGATACGGTGTGAGCCATGGCGTACCGCGTAGTCCAATGGTCGACCGGCAACATCGGCACTCGCGCCCTCGGCGTCCTGCTGGATCGTGACGACTTCGAGGTGGTGGGTGTCCACGCCTTCGGCTCGGACAAGGTGGGCCGCGACGCCGGCGAGCTGGCGGGCCAGGCCCCGGTCGGTGTCGCCGCGACCGACGACGTCGACGCGTTGATCGCGCTAAAACCGGATTGCGTGAACTACATGCCCCGCGCCATCGACTACGACCTGGTGATCGGGCTGCTGCGCGCCGGCATCAACGTCGTCACCACGGGGGATTTCGTGACCGGCACCCATCACCCGACCGAGCTCCCCGCGCTGCAGCAGGCGGCGCGACAGGGCGGTGCGACCTTCCTGGGAACGGGGTTCGAGCCGGGCTTCATCAACGTCGTCGCCGGATTTCTCACCGGCGCCTGCCGAACGGTCCGCAGCGTCAAGCTCGTCGAAACGCTGGACTGCACAACCTATCCCGTCCAGGACGTGTGGAAGGTGCTCGGATTCGGGAAAACACCCCGGGAGCCGGTGACGCACCTCGACCCCGCGACGCAACGATATGGCCTGGGCTACTTCGAGACGCTGGACATGATCGCCACCATGCTGGGCACCGAGCTCGACTCCAAGGACGCATTCGTCGAGCCCGCGGTGCTGACCCGGGATCTGAATCTGGGCTGGGTGGACTATGCCGCCGGCACCGCCGGGGGCCAGCGCCGCACCTATCGCGGCTTTCGCGGCGGCCGTCCGGTGGTCGAGCTGGCCATCTGCTGGACCATGAGCGACGACGCGCTCGACCCGAAATGGACCGACCCCAAGGGTTTCAGCGTGGTGATCGAGGGCCAACCACGCGTCGACGCGACGATCCGATTCGGCGAGCCCGGCCAGGACGTGATGACCGTGTTGATGGACAGCACCGCCGTTGCGGCGGTCAACGCCATACCGTTCCTGTGCGAGGCGCCGCCGGGCGTCATCACCCCGATCGACCTGCCCATCATGGGATCACATGGGGCACTAGCGGTTTGAACCGCGCCACGCGCGGGGTGAGGTGCCGTGCGTGCGGCGGAAGAGCCTGCTGAAATAGCCCGGGTCGTCGATCCCGACGCGGCCGGCGACCTCCGCGATCGGCAGATCCGTTTCGGTGAGCAACGTCCGGGCCTCGGCCATCCGGCGCTCGACGATCCACTCCTGCACGGTGCGCCCGGTGCGGCGCCGCACCACGGTGGTCAGGTGTCCCGGCGTGATGCCGAGTTCGCCGGCCACGTCGCGCAGCGACAACGGCTCGGCGTGGCGACGGTCGATCACCTCGAACACCTCGGCCAGCAGTGGCTCGCCGCTGCGCCGCAGGTCGCCGACCACGTCGACCGCCAGCCGCGCGAGGTCGATCAGCAGCAGGGTGAGATGCGCCAGCGACGCCTGCTGGTAACCCTCTTGGCGCGCGGTCAATTCGGTTTCGATCGACGCGATGGCACCCTCCCACGCCGACCGCCGGTGCGCGGGCACCTCCAGCCGCAGTAGTCCCCCGGATCGGCCGTGCAGGAACGGGAACAGCAGCGGATGCGCCCGCCACGTCGGCCATGGCGATCGCCCGTCCTCCCCCAGCGCCGCGGGATCGAAGAAGACCCCGACCCCGACATCGATACGACCCACGACCTGGGCCGGGTCGATCACCTCACCCGCCGCCAGTACATACACGCAGCCCGGACCGGGGCTGTACCAGAGCGCCGGAAAGTCGTGGATGTGTCGGCCGTGCTCCGGCAGGTCTTCGCGACTGGCCCGCAGCACCGACACCGGCGGGGTGTCCGGATCGGTCCGATATGCGTAAATAGGCACGCCGCGGCGATGCCGGACCATCCGAGCTGGCTGGGTCATGGTGCGAAAGATAATCCTAGTTTCATCGAAGATCGACCAATTCTGAAGCAGGATAGGGGTTAATCATGAAGTCTATGACAAAGCATCATCCACATGACTATCTGCCCGCCGCCGGTCACGACGCTCTGCTCCCGTGCTACGACCTGTTCGCCCGCCTGCTGGGCATGCCGAAGGTCTACGACACGCTGATCGCGCAGGCTGAACTCGCCGACGGCCAGAGGGTTCTGGAAATCGGCTGCGGCACGGGCAATCTCACCACCCGTGTCAAACGTGCCCACCCCACGGTTGACGTCACGGGATCCGACCCCGATCCCCGGGCACTGGAGCGGGCGCGGCGCAAGGGCATTGGGCTCAAAGACATCCGCTTCGAACAGGGCTACGCCGAGCGGCTGCCCTACCCCGACGGTGAATTCGACCGGGTGCTGTCCTCGATGATGCTGCACCACATCAACGAAGACGCGAAACCCGCCGCCGCGGAAGAGATCTTCCGCGTCCTGCGTCCCGGCGGCAGGCTGCACCTCGTCGACATCGGCGGCGAGATTACCGCCGAGCACGGCCTGTTGACGCGACTCATCAGGCGCAACCCCCACGCGGCCGGCAACCTCGGCGACGCGATTCCCCGACTGCTGAACGCGGCGGGATTCGACTGCGCAGAGGTTGCGTCGACGCCGCACCGCGTCCTCGGGCGGTTGAACTACTACCGCGCCACGCACCCCGCCTAGCGCTGGTCGAATGCGACCTTGACGGCGCCGCTGTCGGCCTGGTTGGCGATCGCCAGGAAGGCCTCGCGCCACTGCTCGAGGCCGAAGGTGTGGGTCAGCATGGGGCGCAGGTCCACCCGGCCGGCGGCGGCCAGGTCCAGGTAGTGGGCGATGGCGTGGCGGCGCTCGCCCTCGACCTCCTCGACGCCGAAGGCGTTCGACCCCACCCAGCTGATCTCCTTGAAATACAAGGGACTCCACTCCCACCGCCCGGGCGCGTGCACGCCGGCCTTCACCAGCGTGCCGCGGGCCCGCAGCACCCGCACCCCGACCTCGAACGTCTCGGGCTTGCCGACGGTGTCGTAGACGACGTCGAGCGCCCCCGGATAGGCCATCGGCAGGCCGAGCAGCGGCTGGCGCAGCCGGCCACCGCCCCACACGACCAGTTCCTCGATGACGGCCAGGCGCGGTTCGTGGTTCACCACCAGCGCCGCGCCGAACCGGCGGGCCAGTTCCTTCTGGGCCTCGAACCGCGCCACCACCGCGACGGCCACGTCGGGGTAGAGCGCCCGCAGGATCGCGAGCGCGCACAACCCCAGCGAGCCGGCCCCGTACACCAGTGCCCGGCCCGAGGGCGGCGGCGGATGGCGGGTGATCGCGTGCAGGGACACCGAGAACGGGTCGGCGAACACCGCGAGCTCGTCGGGCACGGAATCGGGAACCGCAAAGAGCATGCTGTCGTGGGCGGGCATCAGTTCGGCGTAGCCACCCGTGACGTCGGCCGACACCCCGGTGTGGATGCCGGGCTTGATGCCGCCGTCGGTAAAGCTCCAGCACAGGCTGTAGTCGCCGCTTTCGCATGCGGGACAAGGCGGCTCGATGCCGCGCGGGCCGCAGGACAGCCACGGGTTGAGCACCACGCGCTGGCCCACCTCCAGCCCCCGGGCCTTGGGTCCCATCGCCACCACGTCGGCGACCACTTCGTGGCCCATGACCTGCGGGAAGGAACAGAAGGCGGACATGGCGTTGTCGGCGTCGCCCTCGCCGAAGTCCATCAGGATCTGCTTGGAGTCCGACCCGCAGATGCCGGTCAGCCGCGGCCGGGTGAGCACCCAATCCTTGTGCGGCAGTTGAGGATCCGCGACCTCCCGCAGTGCGACCGGGCTGTGGGTCAGTGCGTCGTCGGGTCCGGGCGACGGCTCCGGCGGGACGCCGTAGACCAGCGCCCTCATCGCGGAGCCATTCCTGCGACACCGGCGATGAACGCGTCGAGGTCGGCGTTCTTCGCGTCCACGACCGCTTTCATATCCGGAACGTAATGCTCGAACGTGTCGCCGGCCAGCGCCTCGATGATGCCCTCGGCCACCTCGTCGGCGGGCACCTTCGGCCCCTGGTAGAGCGGCTCCTCGCTGCCCGGGTGATCCCAGATCTCGGTGTCGACGGGCCCCGGCTCGATCAGCTTCACCGCAACCCCGCTGCCGTGCAGGTCGACCGCCATCGCCTCGCTCCAGCCGCACAGCGCGAATTTGCTTGCACAATAAGCGGTTTCGTGGATGATGCCGAGCCGGCCGCCGACGCTGGACACGTTGACGATCAGACCGGACCCGCGCTCCAGCATCCGCGGCAGCAGGGCCAGCGTGAGGCGCATCGGGGCGAAGAAGTTGATCCGCATGACGTTCTCGACCTCGTCGGGATCCAGGGCCGCGACCGGGCGCCGTTTCGGGATCGCGGCGTTGTTGATCAGTACGTCGACGCCGCCGAGCTCGTCCCACGCCCGCAGCGCCAGCTCCCGCAGCGCCGAGCTGTCCGCCAGGTCGGCCACCCACATCGCCGATTCCGGCGAGGTCCGCCGGCACTCCGCCAGCACCTCGGCCAGGCGATCCCGGCGGCGGGCGATCAGCCCCACCACCGCCCCTTGCCCCGCCAACCGCCGGGCCAGGGCCGCGCCCAGTCCCGACGAGGCACCCGTGATCAGCACCCGCTTACCCGCCGCCTCGAAGGGATCTGCGTTCGCCATCCGTCAAGGTTGCCGCGAATCGCGGGAAGCGTACAGTGGGGGAAGCTTGTTATATTGGCTAAATATTAGATTAACTACGTCCGAATAGGGGCAGACCATGACTTCCACCAGGTATGAGGGCGACACCTGGGACCTGGCATCCAGCGTCGGGGTGACCGCGACGATGGTCGCGGCCGCCCGCGCCGTGGCGAGCCGTGCCGATCGTCCGCTCATCGACGATCCGTTCGCCGAGCCGCTGGTCCGGGCCGTCGGCGTCGACCTGCTCACCCGGCTGGCGACCGGCGAGGTGGATCCGAGCGACCTGAACGACGTGCACGACGGCGCGAACGGGTCGACCGGGGCGATGTCCCGGATGGCCGACAACATGGCGGTGCGCACCAAGTTTTTCGACGAGTTCTTCCTGAGTGCGACGCAGGCGGGCGTCAAGCAGGTCGTGATCCTGGCCTCGGGCCTGGACTCCCGCGCGTACCGGTTGGACTGGCCGGCCGGGACCGTGGTCTACGAGGTCGACCAGCCGCAGGTCATCGAGTTCAAGTCCCGCACGCTGGCCGAGCTCGGCGCCGCGCCGACCGCTTACCGGCGGGTGGTGGCCGTCGACCTGCGCGACGACTGGCCCGCCGCGCTGCGCGCCGCCGGATTCGACCCGACGCGGCCGACCGCGTGGAGCGCCGAGGGCCTGCTGGGCTATCTGCCCCCGGAGGCGCAGGACCGCCTGCTGGACACGATCACCGAACTCAGCGCTCCGGGCAGCAGGCTGGCGACCGAAAGCGCGCCCAGCCCCGAGCCCGGGGACGAGGAGAAGCTGAAGGAGCGCATGCAGCGGATCTCCGAACGCTGGCGTGCGCACGGGTTCGAGCTGGACATGGCGGGGCTGGTCTACTTCGGGGAGCGCAACGAGGCGGCTTCCTACCTGAGGGACCGTGGTTGGGCGCTGGAAGGCATCAGCATCCGAGAGCTGTTCGCGGCCAACGACCTTCC
This sequence comes from Mycobacterium sp. UM_CSW, assembly GCF_000455205.1. Lineage (GTDB taxonomy): Bacteria > Actinomycetota > Actinomycetes > Mycobacteriales > Mycobacteriaceae > Mycobacterium. The sequence goes on from NZ_AUWQ01000059.1 coordinate 33,214, forward strand.
GCCCCTGGAGGGAGACGACACCCGGATGGGCGACGTGCTCTACGTGAGCGGCACCCATGAGTGAGGGCCGCACCGAGGGTGACAGCTGGGGACCGGCGTCCAGTGTGGGCGCGACGGCCACCATGGTCGCGGCCTCCCGCGCGGTGGCGTCACAGGGACCCGATGCGCTGCTCGACGACCCGTTCGCCGATCCTCTGGTCCGCGCCGTCGGGCTGGATCCGTTCATCCGCATCATCGACGGCGAGATCGATTTCGAGGACGACGCCCTGTTCAACCGGAAGACCCGGCGCGAACAGATCACGGTGCGCACCAGGTTCTTCGACGACTTCTTCACCGGCGCCACCGCGGACGGTGTGCGGCAGGCGGTGATCCTGGCGTCCGGCCTGGACACCAGGGCCTACCGGTTGCCGTGGCCGGCCGGCACGGTGGTCTACGAGATCGACCAGCCCCAGGTCATCGCGTTCAAGACCGGCACGCTGGCCAACCTCGGCGCCACCCCCACCGCCGAGCACCGCACGATCGCCGTCGACCTGCGCGACGACTGGCCGGCCGCGTTGGCCCACGGCGGATTTGACGTCACCCAACCGACCGCGTGGAGCGCCGAGGGCCTGCTGCCCTACCTGCCGCCCGACGCCCAGGACCGGCTGTTCGACCACATCACGGCGCTCAGCGCTCCGGACAGCCGGCTGGCCACCGAACACGTCCCGGACCCGAACGCGTTCACCGACGAGCGGTTGCAGCGCATCTCCGAGCGCTGGCAGCGCTTCGGATTCAACCTCAACGCGGCCGACCTGTTCTACCGCGGTGAGCGCAACGTCGTCGTCGACTACCTGAAGACCCACGGCTGGCAGGTGACGGCCTACCCGGCCCGGGAGTTGTACGCCAGCAACGGATTTGAATTCCCCGAGGACGCGATGGCGGCCGCCTTCGGCGACTTGAGTTACGTGGCCGCGACCTTCAAGTAGGGTTTCGCCTATGCCACGCGCTCATGACGACAACTGGGATCTGGCCTCCAGCGTGGGCGTCACCGCGACGATGGTCGCGGCCGGCCGCGCCATGGCCACGAGGGACCCCCGCGGCCTGATCAACGACCCGTTCGCCGAGCCATTGGTGCGCGCGGTCGGGGTGGATCTGTTCACCAAGATGCTGGACGGCGAGCTCGACCTCGACGCGTTCGAGAACGCGTCGCCGGCGCGCATGCAGGCAATGGCCGACGGAATGGCAGTGCGCACCAAGTATTTCGACGATTACTTCATCGACGCGGTCGGCGCCGGGGTGCGCCAGGCGGTCATCCTGGCATCCGGCCTGGACTCGCGCGCCTACCGGCTACCGTGGCCGGACGGCACGGTGGTCTACGAGATCGACCAGCCGCAGGTGATCGAGTTCAAGACGATCACGCTGGCCGGCATCGGCGCCGAACCCACCGCCACCCGGCGCACCGTCGCAATTGATCTGCGGCAAGACTGGCCGGCCGCGCTGCGGGAGGCCGGGCTGGACACGACGGCGCCGACCGCGTGGTTGGCCGAGGGCCTGCTGATCTATTTGCCGCCGGAGGCCCAGGACCGGCTGTTCGACAACATCACCGCGCTCAGCGCGCCCGGCAGCACCGTGGCCACCGAATTCGTCCCCGGCATCATCGATTTCGACCCCAGCCGGGTGCAGGACATGGCCGGCGTATTCCGCGAGCACGGCGTCGACGTCGACATGGCGTCACTGGTCTACACCGGGGAACGCAACCACGTCGTCGACTACCTGCGGTCCAAGGGGTGGAACGCCGAGGGTGTCGAGCGAACTGAACTGTTCCGGCGCAACGACATCGAGGTGCCGCCCCCGGAGCAGGACGATCCGCTCGGCGAGATCATCTTCATCAGCGGCACGCTGAACTAGAGACGCGGGTTTCCCAGCCACAGCGCGCTGACGCCGCCCAGCGTCTGCTCGACATTGCTGAGGATCCCGGCGATCGAGCGGCCCAGCAGCACGCCCAGCGCATCCGGCAGCGAAGCGGCGGCCGGTTGCGACGAGGCCCGCGGCCGCACCAGATCCAGCAGCGACGACCCCGGATAACTGACGACTCGCACCTCGGCGTCCTCGTCCAGGCCGGCCAGGACCTTGGCCCGGCGCACCGCGACCCGGAAGCCGCCGAGCTCGTCGACCAGGCCGCGTTCGAGGGCGTCGGCTCCGGTCCAAACCCGGCCCCGCGCAACGAGTTCCACGGCTTCGGCGGTCAAGTTGCGACCCTCGGCGACCCGTTCGACGAAGTCCCTGTACAGCAGCTCGGCCTCGGCCTCGCGATGCCGGCGCTGTTCCGGCGTGAACGGCGCGTCGGCCGACCAGGCGTCGGCATTCGCGTTGGTGCGCACCGTATCCGACGCGACTCCGAGCCGATCCTTCAGATCGCGCACCACGAGCTTGCCGGTGATCACGCCGATCGAGCCGGTGATCGTGCCGGGATTGGCCAGGATCGCGTCGGCGCCCATTGCGACGTAGTAACCGCCGGACGCGGCGACGGCACCCATCGACGCCACCACCGGCTTACCGTGCTCGCGGGTCCTTGCCACCTCGCGCCAGATGGTTTCCGACGCGATGACCGCGCCCCCGGGGCTGTCCACCCGCAGCACGATCGCGGACACCGCATCGTCGGCGGCGGCCTCCCGCAGCGCCGCCGCGATGGTGTCGGCGCCGGCGGTCGACGTGCCCAGCGGCAGGAACTGCGGGCCACCGCGCCCGGTGACGATCGTGCCGTCGACGGTGACCACGGCCAGCGTCGGCTTGGGCCGGCGGCCCGGGACGGACGGCACGGGCGGACTCAGTCGCGGCCGGGCCGCGCCGGCGTAGCGCGTCAGGTAGAGCCGGGGCTGAGCGTTTTCGTCCGAAACATCCTGCACGCCAACCAGTTCCGTGATCCGCGCGTAGGCCTCGTCGCGGAATCCGATCCGGTCGACGAGGCCCGAGGCCACCGCGTCGTCGCGCAGCAGCGGGCCCCGGTCGGCAAACTCGTCGAGCGCCTCCGGCTCGACCTTGCGCGACTCGGCGATCGCTGCCCACACCTGCTCTTGCAGGCTCTCGAGCATCCGCGTGACGGCCTCGCGGTGGGCCTCGGTGAAGCCGCCCTCGGTCAAAAGGTTTGCCGCCGACTTGTATTCGCCCGTCGCGATGATCTGGGCTTCGATCCCCGCCTTGTCGAGCGCGTCGCGCAAGAACATGGCGTTGCTCGCGAAGCCGATCAGCCCGACGCTGCCCGAGGGCTGCAACCAGACCTCGCCGAACGCCGAGGCCAGGTAGTAGGACAGCGTGCCCGGGTAGGTCTCGGCCCAGGCCAGCGACGGCTTGACGGCGGCGAACGCCGCGATCGCCTCCCTCAGTTCCTGGACCGCGGCCGGCGGCGCCGCCGCGAGCTGCACGCGCGCGATCAACCCGGCGACCCGCGGGTCCTCGGCGGCGCGGTGGATCGCCGCGACGGTGTCGCGCAGCGACATCGGCCGGTTGCCCCCGGTGATCATCGCCACCGGGTCGAAGCCGGTGCTCTCCGGCGGTGCCGAGCGCAGGTCGAACTCGAGGACGCAGCCGTTGGGCACGCCGTGGTGGCGCGCCGTGTCGACGCGGCCGGCGAGGGCGCGGACGTCGTCGAGGCTTGGGACCGAGGGCAGGAAACCGAACATGTTCGCAGCCTACCGATCGGGCGCCGTACGGTGGTCGGGTGAGGTTTTCCATCGCGATCCCCCAATTCGACTACGACCGTTTCGACGCGCCCGGCCTGCGCGCCTACCTTGCCCGCGCCGAGGAGCTCGGGTTCGAGGGCGGCTGGGTGCTCGAGCAGATCATCGGCGAGGCGCCGCTGCTGGCGCCACTGGAGCTGCTGGCGTATTGCGCCGCCTGCACCGAGCGGCTACGCCTCGGGGTCGCCGTCTTGGTGACGTCGCTGCACGACCCCCTGCAGCTGGCCTCGTCCGCGACCGCCGTCGACCGGCTCAGCCACGGGCGGCTGGACATCGGGGTGGGGGCCGGCGGCGGCTTTCGCCGATTCGACGCCTTCGGCGTCGAAAAGGCAACCTACATCTCGTATTTCACCGAGGGTCTGGAGCTGATGAAGGCGGCCTGGTCCGACGAGCCCCGGGTGACGTTTCACGGGCGGTTCCGCGACGTCGACGACCTGCCCATTCAACCCAAGCCGGTGCAGCGGCCGCATCCGCCGATCTGGTTCGGCGGGCTGGCCCCCAAGGCGCTGGCCAGGGCGGTGCGCCACGGTGATTCGTTTCTGGGCGCGGGCTCGTCGACCACCGAGGCGTTCGCCGGGGCTGTCGCCGTGGTGCGCCGCGAACTCGCCGAGGAACGAAAGGACCCGGCGCACTTCACCATCGGCAAGCGGGTCTACCTGACGGTCGACGACGACGCGGCGCGGGCCCGAGAGCGGGTGCTCGCGGGGCTGCGCCGCATCTATGGCGAAATGCCCGGCGTCGACGCGGTTCCCGTGTCGGGCACGCCCGATGACGTGGTGCGCGGGCTGCGCGAGGTGATCGACGCGGGGGCCGAGTACCTGCTACTCAACCCCGTCGGCGCCGACGTAGGAGAGAACCGCGAACAGATGGAACGCCTTGCCGCGGAGGTCATTCCGCAGCTGAGCTGACTACAGCTCGGTGACCGAGCCGCCCGCCGCGGTGATCTTCTCGCGCGCGCTGCCGCTGAACTTGTGCGCGGACAGGTCAACCTTGACGGTCAGCTTGCCGTCGCCGAGGACCTTGACCAACGAGTTCTTGCGAACCGCGCCCTTGGCCACCAGCTCGTCCAGGCCGACCGAACCGCCCTGCGGGAACAGCCGGTTGATGTCGCCGACGTTGACGATCTCGTACTCGGTGCGGAAGCGATTCCGGAATCCCTTGAGCTTGGGCAGCCGCATGTGAATCGGCATCTGGCCACCCTCGAAGGTCGCCGGCACGTTCTTGCGGGCCTTGGTGCCCTTGGTGCCGCGCCCGGCCGACTTGCCCTTGGAGCCCTCGCCGCGACCGACACGGGTGCGCGCTTTCTTCGACCCGGGTGCGGGTTTCAGGTCGTGCAATTTGATGGTCACTTGGCCTCCTCCACCTCGACGAGGTGGCGCACGACCGCGATCAGGCCGCGGGTCTGTGCGTTGTCCTCACGGACCACCGAATGGCGGATCCGCCGCAGGCCCAGGGTCCGCAGGCTCTCGCGCTGCTTCCAGCGAGCACCGATGGTGCTGCGCACCTGGGTGATCTTGAGCTGACTCATGGTTGCGCTCCTGAAATCTGAGCCTCACGCGCCGCCGCCGCACTGGCCAGTGCGTCGCTTTCCCGGCGCGCCTTCAACATGCCGGCCGGGGCGACGTCCTCGATCGGCAGTCCGCGGCGAGCGGCCACCTCCTCGGGACGCTGCAGGAGCTTGAGCGCGGCCACGGTCGCGTGCACCACGTTGATCGCGTTGTCACTGCCCAACGACTTGGCCAGAATGTCGTGCACCCCAGCACATTCCAGGACGGCGCGGGCCGCGCCGCCGGCGATGACGCCGGTACCCGGGCTGGCGGGGCGCAGCAGCACCACGCCCGCGGCCGCCTCACCCTGCACCGGGTGCGTGATGGTGCCGCCGATCAACGGGACCCGGAAGAAGCCCTTGCGCGCCTCCTCGACACCCTTGGCGATCGCGGCCGGCACCTCCTTGGCCTTTCCGTAGCCGACGCCGACCATGCCGTTGCCGTCGCCGACGATGACCAGAGCGGTGAAGCTGAATCGCCGTCCACCCTTGACCACCTTGGAGACGCGGTTGATCGCGACGACCCGCTCCAGGTAGTTGCTCTTCTCGCCGTCGCGGTCACGACCGCCGCGGCCACCACCGTCGCGCCGGCCGCGGCTGTCGCGGCCGTCACCGCGCGAGTCGCGGCTGTCGCGGCTGTCCGGGCTCTGCCCGCCGGCCGACTGTTCCGCCATTATGCGGTCCTTCCAGTTGTCATCAGGCTGAGGTTGTTCATCAGAAAGTCAATCCGTTCTCGCGCGCGGCATCCGCCAGCGCGGCGATCCGTCCGCCGTAGGTGTACCCGCCGCGGTCGAAGACCACGGTGTCGATGCCGGCGGCCTTGGCGCGCTCGGCGATCAACTGACCGACCCGCACGCTGCGCGCCTTCTTGTCGCCGTCCAGGCCACGCACGTCGGCCTCGATCGACGACGCCGCGGCCACCGTGGTGCCGTTCTCGTCGTTGACCAGTTGCACGTGGATGTGCCGCGCGGAGCGGTGCACCACCAGCCGCGGGCGCTCCGGGGTGCCCGCCAGCTTCTTGCGCAGCCGCGCGTGCCTGCGCAGCCGGGAGACCCGCCGCGTCTCGGATACGTTCTGCCCCACCGGCTTTCCGGCCGGGACGGCCGTCTTCGTTTGCGCCATGACTACTTACCTGTCTTTCCGACCTTGCGGCGGATCTGCTCGCCCTCGTAGCGCACGCCCTTGCCCTTGTACGGGTCGGGACGGCGCAGGCGGCGGATGTTCGCCGAGATCTGACCGACCTTCTGCTTGTCGATCCCGGTGACCGTGAACTTCGTCGGTGACTGGACCGCGAACGTGATGCCCTCGGGCGCCTCGATCACGACGGGGTGGCTGTAGCCCAGCGCGAACTCGAGGTTGGAGCCCTTGAGCTGCACGCGGTAGCCGACACCGAAGATCTCCATCTTGACTGTGTAGCCCTCCGTCACGCCGGTGACCAGGTTGGACACCAGGGTGCGCGACAGCCCGTGCAGCGAGCGGTTGCGCCGCTCGTCGTTGGGGCGGGTGACCACGATCGCGCCGTCGTCGTTGCGCGCCACCGTGATCGGTTCGGCGACGGTCAGGTTCAGGCTGCCCTTGGGGCCCTTCACCGAGACGTTCTGGCCGTCGATCGTTACGTCGACTCCGGAGGGGACCGGAACCGGCTGCTTACCAATACGTGACATGTTTTAACCCCTCACCACACGTACGCGAGGACTTCGCCGCCCACGCCCTGTCTGGCTGCCTGACGGTCGGTGAGCAGACCCGACGAGGTCGAGATGATCGCCACGCCCAGTCCGCCGAGCACGCGCGGCAGGTTGGTGGATTTCGCGTACACCCGCAACCCGGGCTTGGACACGCGGCGCAGGCCGGCGATGCTGCGCTCCCGGCTCGGCCCGTACTTGAGCTGGACGACCAGCGACTTGCCGACCCGAGCGTCTTCGGTGTGGAAGTCGTTGATGTAGCCCTCGTTCTTGAGGATCTGGGCGATGTTGGCCTTGATCTTGGAGTGCGGCAACGTCACCTCGTCGTGATACGCCGAGTTGGCGTTGCGCAGACGGGTCAGGAAGTCGGCGATCGGATCGGTCATCGTCATAGTTGCGTCCTATGTCCCGTCACCAGCTGCTCTTCTGCACGCCGGGCAGCTCGCCCGCGTGCGCCATCTCGCGCAGGCAGATTCTGCACAGCCCGAACTTGCGGAAGACCGCGCGCGGACGTCCGCACTTGCTGCAGCGGGTGTAGCCGCGCACCGCGAACTTGGGCTTGCGCGCGGCCTTGTTAACCAGTGCCTTCTTAGCCATCTAGTCAGTTCTCCTTGAACGGAAATCCGAGGGCCCGCAACAGGGCTCGTCCTTCGTCGTCGGTCGTCGCCGAGGTGACGACGTTGATGTCCATGCCGCGGACCCGGTCGATCTTGTCCACGTCGATCTCGTGGAACACCGACTGCTCGGCCAGTCCGAACGTGTAGTTGCCAACGCCGTCGAACTGCTTGGGCGAAAGCCCGCGGAAGTCACGGATACGCGGCAGCGCGATCGAGGTGAGCCGGTCGAGGAACTCCCACATGCGGTCCCCGCGCAGCGTCACCCGCACGCCGATCGGCATGCCCTCGCGCAACTTGAACTGCGCGATGGACTTTCGCGCCTTGCGGATCTCCGGCTTCTGGCCGGTGATCAGCGCCAGATCGTTGACCGCACCGTTGATCAGTTTGGCGTCGCGAGCCGCCTCGCCGACGCCCATGTTCACGACGACCTTGGTGATGGTCGGGATCTGCATGACGTTGCCGTAGCCGAACTGCTTGTGCAACGCATCGCGAATCTCGTTGCGGTAGCGCTCTTTGAGGCGCGGCTGAACCTTCTCTGCTGTGGTCATTAGATGTCCTTGCCGTTGCGCTTGGAGACGCGGACGCGCTTGCCGGTTTCCTCGTCCAGCCGGTAGCCGATGCGGGTGGGCTTGCCGTCCGAGTCGACCACCATCACGTTGGACACGTGGATCGGGGCTTCCTGCGTGACGATGCCGCCCGAGCGGGCGCCACGCTGGTTGGTCGAAACCGCGGTGTGCTTCTTGATCCGGTTGACGCCCTCCACCAGCACGCGGTTGCGTTCCGGGTACGCCTGCAGCACCTTGCCCTTGGCACCCTTGTCCTTGCCCGCGATGACGAGGACGGTGTCGCCCTTGTGGACCTTCATCTACAACACCTCCGGGGCCAGCGAGATGATCTTCATGAATCGCTTCTCGCGCAGTTCGCGCCCGACGGGCCCGAAGATGCGCGTCCCGCGCGGGTCGTTGTCGGGCTTGATGATCACCGCGGCGTTCTCGTCGAACTTGATGTAGCTGCCGTCGGGACGCCGGCGCTCCTTGACCGTGCGCACCACGACGGCCTTGACGACGTCCCCGCGCTTGACGTTGCCGCCGGGGATGGCGTCCTTGACCGTGGCGACGATGACGTCACCAATGCCGGCGTAGCGTCGCGACGAACCGCCGAGCACCCGGATGCACAAGATCTCCTTGGCGCCGGTGTTGTCGGCAACCTTCAGCCGCGATTCCTGCTGAATCACTCGATCTCCTGACCTGGTTTCATATGTGCACGGCAGGAGAAAACGTCTCAATGAGCAGTGCTCACCAAAAACCTGACGTGCGCGGTCTTTGTCACCTAAGGGCACGCGGGGCCGATAGTGCTTTCGCTTACCGGCCGAGGTCTGCCCAAGGCAACCCCTAGAGTCTAGGGGACGACCAGCTCAGAGCCAAATTCGCCTAGAAGGGTGGCGGTTCTTCGTCGCCGGTGGGCGGGGGCAGGGCGAAGTAGTCGCGGGTCTCGGCTTTTCGGGCTAGGCGGGCGTCGCGGTTGTGGCGGCGTTCGGTGGCCACCCGGTAGGCGCGGCCTTGGGTGCGGGTGCGGCGGCGTTTGGGCATCATCGCGGTGCGTTGGTCGCAGTACTCGATGGGTGGGTCGGCCTCGGGCGTGGGCATGCCGCCGACGGCGTAACACAGGCTGGGGAATAGCAGCGCGCTGCCCGGGGTGGTCACGTAGGTGTGCCCGGCCGGGGAGGTCAAGATCAGGGTGCCGTCGGCCAGTTGTTTTTCCGTCCAGCCCCAAAACGTTTTGATCAAATGATGCGTGCGGCAATAACACTTGAGGTTGGCCGCATGCGTGGGCCCGCCCTGGGCGTAGGGGATCGTATGATCCAAATCGCAGCCGATGGCCGGGGCATCACAGCCGGGCCAGCGACACGTCAAATCCCGACACCGCACGAAATCGGCCAGCGCCTTCGACGGGGTGTAGCCGTCCTCCGGCGGCGCGTCGCCGGGGTGCACCAACGGCACCAACTTGGCCGACTTGGCGAGTTCCTGCAGGAGTTCGGGGGTGATCAGCCCATCGGCACCCACCTCGGAGCCCGGGGCGGCGCCGCGCCCGTCCAGGGTGGCCTGCTCGGCGATCACATGCATCACCACCGGTGAGGCCGCGGGGCGTTTGGCGGCCGTGCAGTCGGTTCTCCCGCAGCGGCAGCCCAGCCGATCCGCCCCCGCGGCCAGTGCCCCTAAGGCGTCGGCGCGGCGCTGCTCACGGGTGCGCGGATCGTGCGGGCACACCGTGGCCGCCAACGCATCCAGGCGCTTGTCCAACGCGTGCGCATCCGGGGTGAACAGCGTCCCACGAATCTCAGAGATGCCGATTTGCAGCCGATCATCGATCCACACCTCACGGTCGACCTGCTGCTCCTTTCGCCGGCGCACCGCATCCACATCGGCGCGGGCCACGATCCGATCCACCTGACCGGCCAACCGGCCCCGGCTCATCGACGGCCAGCGCGCCACATTGGCCGCCAACTGCGCATCCACGCTCGCCAACACCGAGGGGTCCTCGATCAAATCGGTGCGATACACGATCGTCTGAAACAACCGAAAATCGATGTCACCGGCCTTAAAGACCTCTCCCACGTCGGGGAGGCGTTCGCGCATGGCGCGGGCATAGTGCAGCCGGCTGGCCGCCAGCCCCTGGCCGATCCGCAACGCCGCCCCCACCTCAGCGGCGACGGCCTCCATCGTGTCGATCGCCCAATCCTCGGCCTCCGAACAGCGCGAGAGCCGATAGCGGAACAACCGCCCGATGGCATCCAGCTGCGCGGCCGCCTGCTGGTTCTCGGCCCGCGCCGCCGCGCTGATCTCGTCGATCAGCGCCGCCGACTCGCGCGTCGTCGACGGGTGATGCCGCTCGATCATCTCATCGAGACGAGCCACCGCCTCCGCCGACACCACCCGTCGTTCGAACATGTGTTCGAGTATAGCCGCGCCCGGCGACAAGAGGTCGGTGTCAGGAGATCGGTGACAGTTCCGGTGGTCGTGGTGGTGACACGTCTGCCGGCCGCGGTGCTCGAACCCCGGAGCCGGCCGAGGTCAAAGAAACGGGCGGTGGCAGTGCGGGCCGACAAGAGCCTCAGCTCGAATGTCGGTACCAGGCGACGATATAGAGGACCAGCGCCGTCGCCAGCGCGATCAGGACCCAGATCACCACGGCCTGGTCGATCCATGAACCCGCGGGAGGGGTCCCGGGCAGGATGTTGCGCAGCGGCACGACGGCGAACAGCATCGCGGCGTACCAGGTGGAAAACGGCGGCAGGAACTGCCGCCGGCCGGTCAGCATCTGAATGGCCACGAACAGCGCCAGCGTCGGCAGCGTGATGAGGACCAGGCAGATCCCGAGGTCGAACACCAGCGGACCCTTCGCCCGGTGCAGCATGATGATGACGTTGTCCGGGCGGTCGGGGTCGCTCGGGTTACGCGCGACCCGGGTGGCGGAGACGTCCCAGCCGTCGAGCTTTCCGGTCACCTCGACCCGGCCGGGTTTCAATACGCGGTTTTCGCCGGACCCGACGAGGACGTCGGCCTGGATGGTGTCGGTCTTGTACGAGTCGAACGGCCAGTCGCTGGGGTCACCGTGCGCCTCGATGGTGGTGGCCACCTGGGCCGGCAGCTTTCCCACCGGGTACTGCAGGTCTCCCAGGTCGTTCTGCGGAAAGATGCGCACGGAGGTGTCGGTGTTCAGGACGTTGAGGCGCTTGTTGATCATCGAATCGTCGGGCATCACCAAGACCTTCACGTCGAGGCGATTGGCCACGGTGTGCAGCTGCTCGAAACGCATCAAGACCACCGTGCCGTCGGCGGTGTTCAGTTCCGGGTCGGGAAGCGGGCCCGGCGCGGTGGCCAGCCAGTGATAGCCGAGCAGTGACAGGACGTACACGACGGCGACGCCCACGATGATCGAGATGTCGAGGACGAGGTGCCGTCGTCGCGGCTTACGCTCCGGCGCCTCCGGCGCGGCCGGTGCGGGCGGCGCCGTCGGGGCAGCGCCGTGGCCGTTCGAGGGCAGCGCTACGACGACGTCCCGTTGAACCGACACCGACGCAGACTAGCAACGGCGCCGTTTGCTGGCACCCTGAAGCGAGCCTCGCTACGAGTTCTTAACACGCGGCGCTACCAGCTTTAACACAACGCCGTTAACCGGCGCGCCGGAACGTCAGTCCCCTTGCCGCACCCAGGCGAAGATGTACAGGCTCATCGCCGTCACCAGAGCGATCAGCACCCACTGGACGATGGCCTGGTCGATCCAGGAACCGGGCGGTGGCGCACCGGGAAGGATGTTGCGCAACGGGACGATGGCGAACAGGTTCGCGGCGTACCAGGTTGCGAAGGGCGGCAAGAACTTACGCCGGCCCAGCGCCATCGGGATGGCGACCAACAGCGCCAGGGTGGGCAGGCTGATGAGCACCAGGCAGATGCCGAGGTCGAAAATCAGCGGCCCCTTGGCCCGCTTCAAGGTGATGACCACGTTCCCGTTGTCCGAACCGCGCTGGGTTGGCAGGGCGGCGGGGTCGTGAAGGCGGGTGACCGTGGCGTCCCACCCGTCAAGCTCCCCGGTCACTTCCACGCGGGCGGGCACCTTCTTGACGTTGTCGCCCGACCCGACGAACGCATCCGCCGAGATCGGCTCGGTGCTGTAGGAGTCGAAGGGCCAGTTACCCGGATCGCCGTGCGCCTGGACGGCCGTCGTGAGCTGCCCCGGGGCCTTCCCCTTCGGGTAATGCAGGTCCCCCAACTCGCTCGTCGGGTACAGGCGCACGCCGACGTCGGTACCCAGCACGTCGAGTCGATTGTCGTAGGCCGAAATCCCTGGATAGACAAGAACATTCACGGTCAGGCGATTCGCCACCGTCTTGAGCTCCTCGAGGCGCAGCTGCACGATGGTGGCATCGCCGCCACCCTGGCTCAGGTCCAATGGCGGAAGCGGGGCCTCCGCTTCCTGCAATTGGTGCACGCCGAACAGCGACAGGGCATAGGTGGAGACGACAACCACGAGGATCGCGATGCCGATCGCGATGCGCGGTCGCGACCGTGGCTTGCGCGCCGGCGGCGGGGGCGTCGGCGGTGTGTCCGGAGGTGGCGGCGGGGCCTGTGTCGTAGGGGCCTCGGTGGTCGCTGCAACCCCGTCGATGACATCTGGCTCGTCTACGGCCGACACGTGGCGATGCTAGCGAATTCGCGGCGGCCGCGCGCGATGACGGAAGGTCCGTCACTCGCCGTCCACCCGACGGTAACCCCTTGGTCGCATTTGCTGGCTGAGGTGCGGCGCAGAGCCGGTCCCGGTTTGCTGCACGGCCGGCGCCGGGCCGCCTATCCCGACGCGTGCTTCGCGACGCAGCGAAACCCGATGTGCGTCGTCGCGGTGTCCTGCGACTGCGGCGACCGTGCGGCCGGCCGGTAGCGGTGGCAGTATTCCGGCGCGCACAGGTGCGACCCGCCCTTCAGCGTCTGGCTGACGCTCGGGTCCGCCGGCCCCGACGGCGCGCAACAGGCCTTCGGTGGCTGATCGAGCCGGTGATGCGCGGAAAACTCGGTGGCCGTCCACTCCCACACGTTGCCGATCATGTCGAGCAGCCCAAATCCGTTGGGCGGGAAGGTCCCCACCGGGGAGGTTCCCACCCAGCCGAGCGCGCCGTCGTTGCGGTACGGGAACTTTCCCTGCCACGTGTTGGCCATCAGCCGACCATCGGGGTTCGCTTCCTCCCCCCAGGAGTAGGTCCACGCATTTCCGCCGCGGGCCGCATACTCCCACTCGGCTTCGGTGGGCAGCCGTCGGCCGGCCCAACGCGCGTACGCCGCGGCGTCGGGATACGCCACCTGCACCACCGGATGATCCGCCCGGTCCGTGAGATCGCTGTTCGGTCCGAACGGATTTCGCCAGTTGGCCCCGGGCACCCAGGCCCACCACTGGCGCCAGTCACGCAGGTCGACCGGCCCCGGCGTCGGGCGGAAGACCATGGCGCCGGGCACCAGGTCCTTCGGGTCCGCCCCCGGGTAAAGCGCCGGGTCGATCGGTTGCTCGGCCACTGTGACATAGCCTGTGGCGGCGACGAATTCGGCGAACTGCGCGTTGGTCACCGGGTGCCGCTCGACCGCGAACGGCCCCACGGTCACGGTGTGGATCGGCGCCTCTTCGGGGTAGAAGCTCGTCGAGCCCATGCGGAACGATCCGCCGGGCAGGTCGACCAGCTCTGTGAGCACCCCTTCAGGTTAGGACGACCGTGCGCCGGGGCCTCAGTCCGATTGTCGGTACCAGGTGAACATGTACAGGGCCATCGCGGCGACGAGCGCCATCAGCACCCAGATCACCAGGACCTGGTCGATCCACGCGCCCGGTGGCGGAGACCCGGGCAGGAAATTGCGGATCGGGATCACGGCGAACAGCATGGCGGCGAACCACGTCACAAACGGCGGCACGAATTTCCGCCTGCCCAGGGCGATTTGGATGGCCACGGCGAACGCCAGGGTGGGCAGGGCGAACAGCACCAGGCAGATGCCCAAGTCGAAGATCAGCGGCCCCTTGGCGCGGTGCAGCGTGATGATCACGTTGTCCGGGCGATCCGCCTCCTGGCTTGCCTCACCCACCCGCTGGACACTGACGTCCCAGCCGTCCAGCGCCCCGGTGACCTCGACCCGGGCGGGTATGTACTGGCGGGCATCGCCTTGCCCGACGAGCACCTCCGCCGACAGGGTGTCGGTGCTGTAGGAGTCGAACGGCCAGTTGTTGGGATCGCCGTGGGCCTCGATCGTGGTGGCGACCTGCGCCGGCGACTTCCCCGCCGGATACTGCAGGTCGCCCAGGTCATTCGGCGGGTCCATCCGCACCGCGGTGTCGGTCTTCAGCACATCAAGACGCTTGTCGAACATGGAATCCTCGGGAATCACGAGCACCTTGACCGTGAGGCGATTCGCGATGGTTTCCAGCTTTTCCAGACGCACCAGCACGACCGTGTCGTTGGTCGCGTTCAAGTCCGGCGGCTTGATCGGCGCCGCCGATTTGGCCAGCAAATGGACCCCGAACAGCGACAGGCCGTAGACGATGAGGAACGCGACCAGGATCCCGATCACCAACAGGGTGCGGCTTCGCCTGCGGGCGGGGGGCGCCTCCGGGGGCGCCGCGGCGGGTTGCTCCGGTGGCGTTGGAGGCGGCGGAGCCGGTGGGGCTTGATGGGTCATCGGTCAGCACCTCCGTTGGGTGGCAGCAAACTCGGCGGGCCATGCGCGGATTAGATCGTAGCGAACCGGTCGCGTCCGCGCGAGGAGTCATAATTTACTTCATCAATCAGGTAATTTCCGTCAACCCGCGCAACGGTTGCTCGCTACTCAGCGAAACCCGGCGGTCGGCCCAATTGCCGACCCGTTCATCCGTTGTTGGTTTGCCTGTTAATTCGGTGGCTGTAGAAGTCGAGGTGTATCCGGACACAACAGCTCGCCGTCGACGCCGGGCGCCCCCCTCGCCTGGAGGCAATCACCGTGAGGCACACGCGACCGGCCGCCGCCATCAGCTTGCTGGCGGCGGTTGCCATGGTGGGCTCGGCATGCAGCAACTCCCACGCGACCCTGGCGTATGCCGCGGGCGCCAAGGTCGACTGCGGCGGCAAACAGACCCTGGTGGCCAGCGGGTCGACCGCGCAGGCGAATGCGATGACGAAGTTCGTCGAGGCGTACCACCGGGCCTGCCCGGGCCAGAACCTCAACTACACCGCCAACGGGTCGGGCGCCGGGATCAAAGAATTCCTGGCCGGCAAGACAGATTTCGGCGGATCGGACATACCGCTCGCCGATGATCAATACGCCGCCGCCAAACAGCGTTGCGGCGGCGCCGACGCGTGGAACCTGCCCGTGGTGTTCGGCCCGCTCGCTATCACCTACAACCTCGGCGCCGTCGACTCCCTGGTGCTCGACGCGCCCACACTGGCGAAGATCTTCAACGGCACCATCACCCGCTGGGACGACCCGGCGCTTACCGCGTTCAACACCTCCATGCCGGCCGAGGACATCAAAGTCATCTACCGCAGCGACGATTCGGGCACCACCGACAACTTCCAGAACTACCTGCAGTCCGCGTCCGGCGGGGCGTGGAAACAGGGCACCGGCAAGGCGTTCAAGGGCGGGGTCGGCGTCGGTGCGTCCGGCAACAAGGGCACCTCGGAGCTCGTGAAGACGACCGAGGGTGCGATCAGCTACAACGAGCTGTCATTCGCGCTGCAGCAAGGCCTTTACGCGGCCGAGATCAAGACCCCCGCGAGCCGCCGCTCGCTGCGCCCGGTGCGCATCGGCACCGACACGGTCGGCAAGACGATCCTGGGCGCCAAGATCACCGGCGCCGGAAACAATCTCGTGCTCGACATTTCGTCGTTCTACAACCCGGCCCAGCCGGACGTCTACCCGATTGTCCTGGCCACCTACGAGGTCGTCTGCTCGAAATACCCCAACGCCGACGACGCCAAGGCGGTCAAGGCGTTCCTGCAGGCGGCGATCGGGCCCGGCCAGGTCGAGCTGGCCAGGAACGGCTACATCCCGCTGCCGCCCGACTTCCAAGCCCGGGTCTCGAGCGCCGTCGACGCGATCAGCTGGGCCGGAGCGGCGGTTGCGGAGTAGGCGTTCAGCCCTTCTTCGGTGACCTTCGGTCCCGTTGCTGCCACCAACCGGACAGAAACAGTGCCATCGCGCTGACCAGTCCGATCAGCACCCAAAGCACGACGGCCTGATCGATCCATGAACCGTACGGCGGGCTCCCCGGCAGGATGCTGCGCAACGGGACGATGGCGAACAGCATCGCGCCGTACCACGTCACCATCGGCGGCAAGAACGAGGTTTTGCCCAACGCCACCGGAATGGCCACCCACAGTGCCAACACGGGCAGGGCGATAAGGACGAGGCAGATTCCGAGGTCGAAGATCAGCGGGCCCTTGGCACGCTGCAGGGTGATGGTCACGTCGTCCTGGATGTCCGGGTTGGAGTCCGCCGGGTCATGGACACGCGTGACGGTGGCGTCCCAACCATCGAGCTTTCCGGATACCTCGACGCGCGCGGGCGCCTTCTCGCGGTTCTGACCGGAACCGGTGAACACGTCGGCCGCGATGACCTCCGTCTTGTAGGTGTCGAAGGGCCAGTTACCGGGATCGCCGTGCGCCTCAATGGTGGTGCTGACCTGTGCCGGCGCTTTTCCGACCGGGTATTGCAAGTCGCCGAGGTCGTTCTCCGGATACAGGCGCACGGCCGCGTCGGTGGTGAGCACGCCGAAGTTCTTGTCGTAGAGCGAATCCTTCGGGTAGACAAGGACATTCACCGTCAAGCGGTTGGCGACGGTATCGAGTTTCTCGAGGCGCACCTGCACGACGCTATCCTCGGCCTCGACCTTGCTCAGGTCCGCCGCGGGCAGCGGGGGCGTCGATTTCGCCAGCAGGTGCACCGCGATCAGGGACAGGACGTAGATGACGATGAGGGCGACGATGATCCCGAACGCGATCGCAAAGCGCGGTCCACGCGACTGGGGTGGCGCCGGAGACGGGGGTGCTTCGGTGGTCATTGGGGCATCACGGGGCCAGATGCTACCGCCCGCCGGCCCTGAAACCGCTCTTTTTCAGGGGATGACGACCGCAAATTGTTGCATCATCGTGGATTTCGCCGCGTCGAAACCGGACGCGCCGGCGGCCCGGCCGCCGGCTCAGTCGCGCGAAAACGCGAGCGCCAGTTCCCTTTCCACGTCCGCGTACGGCCTGCCCGAGAAGTCGACGGTGACCTCGGCGATGGTGCCGCCGGTGAACGTGAACGGCGCCTTATAGCGGCTCGACACCCGCGAGCCGCCGTTGCGCCCGACGGTGATCCCGGCCCCCGCCAGTCCGAACGTTCCCGGATGGGTCACCACGTCCGCCAGGGTGCCGACCACCTCGGCGTCGACGAACAGGGTCAGGTCACCGAGCGGGGTGTGGCTGTTCTCCACCGCTCCGGTCCGCGCGTAACGAACCCCCAGCAGGTGCCGGCCCAGCGGCACCGGGCCGGACGACGACACCAGCTGCTGGCGCTCGCCGAGGAAGTTGTAGACGTAGTGCAGCCGCCCGTCCTGGACGAACAGCACGTGGCCGCCGTGCGCGCCGCCCTGCTTGAACAGCACGCCTTCGGCACCGGTGGTATCCACGGTCACCTCGGCCAGCACGGCGAACGAGCGCCCGCGGATCTCGGCGGCGGCGCCGATGCCGACGTCGGCGCAGTCGGGATAGTAGGTGTAGCTGGACCGTTCGCCGACCAGGTAGGGCCGCGAGCGCATCATCGTCTCGATGATGTTCAGATCCGACAGCGGCAGGCCGTTGTACTTGGCGGCCTCGGAGTACCACAGCGCCTTGAGCTCTTCCAGCTTCTCGGGTTGCTCGCCGGCCAGGTCGTGGCACTGGCTGCGGTCGGCCTCGATGTGGAACAGCTCCCAGCGGTCGGCGTCGAAATGCGACCAACCGGCCGGTGTGGCGGCATGGACGGTGTTGGCGAACCAGCCCTCGTGCCAGATCCCGCGGGTGCCCAGCATGGTGTAGAACTGGGTCCGTTTGCCGGTGTCGGCACCCGGATCCGCAAGGGCCACTTTGAAACTCACGCCGTCCAGAGGTTTCTGCATGATGCCCTTGACCTGCTCGGGCGGCGTCATGCCCAGCAGGTCGTAGACGGTCGGGGTGATGTCGCAGACATTGACGTAGTTGTCGCGGACCTCGCCGTGCGCGGCAATTCCGTTGGGCCACGAGACGATTGCCGTGTCGGCGATGCCGCCCTCGTGCGAGGCGTAGCGCTTGTACAGCTTGTACGGCGTGTTGAAAGCCATCGCCCACCCGATCGGGTAATGGTTGTAGGTCTCCGGGCCGCCCAGGTGGTCGAAGAGCTTCATGCTCTCCTCGACGGTGTCGATGTAGCCGTTGAAGAACTTGCCCTCGTTCACCGAGCCGTTGGGGCCGCCCTCGCCGCTGGCGCCGTTGTCGGAGATCACCACGATGATGGTGTCGTCCAGCTGGCCGGACTCCTCGAGGTAGTCCAGGATGCGGCCGATCTGGGCGTCGGTGTAGCTGAGGAAGCCGGCGAACACCTCGGCCATGCGGCAGAACAGCTTCTTTTCTTCTTCGCCCAGCGAATCCCAGGGCCGCACGGTGTCCTGCAGCGGCCACGGCTCGCCGTTGGGCCCCTTCACGTCGGCGTACGGGTTCACCGGCGACAGTTCGGTGTCCTGCGGCACGATGCCCATCGACTTCTGGTTTTCCAGCACGATCTCGCGGTAGCGCTCGTAGCCCATGTCGAACCGGCTCGCGTAGCGATCCGCCCACTCCTTGAAGACGTGGTGCGGGGCGTGGCCCGCGCCGGGGCACACATAGCTGAACCACGGCTTGTCGGGGGCGATCACCTTGGCGTCGCGGATGAACTCGATGGTCTTGTCCGCGATGTCCTTCGACAGGTGATAGCCGTCTTCCGGGGTGGCCGGCGGGTTGACCGGGTGGTTGTCGTACACCAGGTCCGGATACCACTGATCGGTCTCGCCGCCCATGAACCCGTAGAACCGCTCGAATCCGCGCGAGGTGGGCCAATGCCGTTTCGTCGAAGCCAGGTTCGACTCTTCCAGCGGCGTGAGGTGCCACTTCCCGACGCAGTAGGTGTTGTAGCCGCGCTCGGCGAGCACCTCGGAGATCAGCGCGGTGTCGGCGGGGATCCGTCCGTTGCAGTTGGGAAACCCGTCGGTGAACTCCTCGATGGTGGCCATGCCGACGGTGGTCGCGTTGCGCCCGGTCAGCAGGGACGCTCGCGTCGGCGAGCACAGCGCGGTGGTGTGGAACTGCGACAACCGCACGCCGCGCTCGGCGATCCGCGTCATTGCGGGCATCTCGACCAGGCCGCCGAAGCAGTCCCAGGTGGCGATCCCGGTGTCATCCCAGACGAGGTAGAGGATGTTCGGCGAGTTCTCCGGCGCCGTCGGTGCCGCGTACGGCCCCCAATCCGGCTCCGAGTCGCGGATATCCAGCTCGATCTTGCCTTTGAAATCCATCGATTCCGTTGTCATTCCAGCCTCGCCCCGGATAGCGCTCGATTGAAGGTCGCCCGGAGATTACACCCGCGATGTATGAGTTGGCTGAGGAATCGTCGACGGCGTGAGCGGAGTGCGACGCAGCCACCGTCGCACGCACAAGAACGGTATCGTCCAACCCAGCCACGCGCCGAGGCCCGCAACGAACCACAGGTAGTGCTGCGCGTTGCCACCAAAGACGCTGTCGCGCAACGGCAGCAGGGTGATGAACAGTATCGGCGTCCAGATCCGGTTGGTGATGACCGACAGCGCGAGCGTCGCGCTGCTGACCATGTGGCGACGGTGGTCGGCGAACCTGCGTTGCCGCGCCGCCTGGTAGCCGTTCATCGTGTACCAAAGCCACAGCGACGCCAGGAAGATGTTGCTGGCCGCCAGGAAAGGGCCGAACGGCGTCGCCGCCCCGATGGCCATCGCGCATACGGCGGCCGGGATCGCGGCCGCGACATAAATCCGCCCCATGCGCCGGTGCAGCGCGGGCCGGCGTGCCCGCAGCCCCGGCCAGATCTGCACAACGGCGGCCACCATCGCGGCGGCGGCGAACATCACGTGGCCAACGAGCAGCGGGTAGTGCAGCGCGAACGTGGCCGGGACGCGCGTCGCACCGGTGAAGTAGGGCGGCAGGGAGTAGGCGAGGAAGGCGACGACGACCACGGCCAGGCCCGTCGCGGACTTTGCGTATGACATACGCCGGAGCGTACGCTATACGCATCAGGCACGCATCTCTATACGATGGCGGTGATGTCTGACGAGGATCTGCCCCGCGCCCTGAAGCTGCTCTGGCGGGAGCCCGCCCGCGACCGGCGGACGGGGGGCCTGAACCGGGAGCGCATCGTCGCCGCGGCGGTCGAGCTGGCCGACGCCGACGGGTTGGCCGCCCTGTCGATGGCCCGGCTGGCCGAGCGGCTGGGCTGCGGGACGATGTCGCTGTACCGCCACGTCGCCAACAAGGACGAACTTCTGACGTTCATGCTGTCGACGGCGCCGGGACCGCCCCCCGCGCCGTCGGATCCGGCGGATTGGCGTGGCGCTCTTGGCGATTGGGCCACGGGGCTGTGGGACGTGTACCACCGCCACCCGTGGGTGTTGCAGGCGGCCGCGGCCGGGCCGCCCGCCGATCCGGGGCAGTTGGCATGGCTGGACGCCGGGCTCGCGACGCTCGATGCCACGAAGTTGGCCGAGCGCGACAAGCTGGCCGCGGTCATGGCCGTGCTGCATTTCGTTCGCGGCGCCGCGGCGCTGGCGATCGAGGCCGCGCCCGTCGACGGCCCCGCCTACCCAGCCCTGCTACGCCGGGTGATCGACGCCGACCGATTCCCCGCGCTGTCGGCCGCGCTGGACGCCGGGGCCTTCGACGACGCGGACGCTGACTACCGCGCCGAGTTCCGGTCCGGGTTAGGACAGCTGCTCGACGGCATCGCGGTCAGGGCCGCGAGTTAAGACCGGCTACTTGGCCTTCTCGAGGATCTCGACGAGCCGCCAGCGCTTAGTGGCGGACATCGGGCG
Organism: Mycobacterium sp. UM_CSW; assembly: GCF_000455205.1. Classification (GTDB taxonomy): domain Bacteria; phylum Actinomycetota; class Actinomycetes; order Mycobacteriales; family Mycobacteriaceae; genus Mycobacterium. Next base: position 54,368 of record NZ_AUWQ01000059.1, read on the forward strand.
CGTCTCCATCAGCGAGACGCGGTCGCCGATGCCGGCGGTGCTGTTCTCGTCGTGCGCCTTGACCTTCTTGGTGGTCCGGATGATCTTGCCGTACAACGGGTGACGCATGCGGTCTTCCAGCTCGACCACGATGGTCTTCTGCATCTTGTCGCTGACCACGTAGCCGATGCGCACCTTGCGCCGGCCGCGCGCCTTCGGGTTGGCCGGAGTGTGCTTGGGGCCCTTGTCCTTCGCCGCGGCGTCGGTGGGAGCGGCCTTCTTGGGGGCAGCCTTTGCGGGCGCCTTCTTAGCTTCTGCCATCACGAATCCTTAGTTCCGTCGGTGCCGTCGGGTCCGCTGGCCAGGCCCAGTTCCCGTTCGCGCAGCACGGTGTAGACGCGCGCGATTTCCTGACGCACCGTGCGGAGCCGGCGGTTGTTGTTGAGCTGTCCGGTCGCCATCTGGAAGCGCAGGTTGAACAGCTCCTCCTTGGATTCGCGCAGGCGATCGGTGAGCTCTTCGTCGGTGAGCTCGCGCAGTTCGCCCGGCGAAATGCCCAGTGCCATCAGAACTGATCCTCTCGGGTCACGATGCGTGCCTTGATCGGCAGCTTGTGGATTGCGCGGGTGAGCGCGGCGCGGGCCGTCTGCTCGTTGGGGTAGCTGAGCTCGAACAGCACCCGGCCCGGCTTGACGTTGACGACCCACCACTCCGGGGAGCCCTTACCCGAACCCATCCGGGTCTCGGCGGGCTTCTTGGTCAGCGGGCGGTCGGGGAAGACGTTGATCCACACCTTGCCGCCACGCTTGATGTGCCGATTGATCGCGATACGAGCCGATTCGATCTGGCGGTTGGTCACGTATGCGTGCTCGAGCGCCTGGATGCCGTAGTCACCGAAGTTCACCTGCGTGCCGCCGCTGGCGATGCCGCGCTGGCGCGGGTGGTGTTGCTTGCGGTGCTTAACCTTGCGGGGAATCAACATGATTCAGCTCTCCGTACTCTGCGGTTCGGGGGCCGGCGCGGCCTCGACCGGGGCCGCCGCGGCCTGATCCTCGGCACCCGCGGCCCGGCCGGCCTCGGTGCTGGTCGCCGTGGTGCCCGACGCCCCGCTGCGCCGCGGACGCGTGCCCGACGGCCGCTCACGACGGGGACGGTCGGCGCCCGCCGGTGCGGCGGCGGTCAATTCGCGCTTGCCGCCGACGATGTCGCCCTTGTAGATCCACACCTTCACGCCGATGCGGCCGAAGGTGGTCTTGGCCTCGTATAGGCCGTAGTCGATGTCGGCGCGCAGCGTGTGCAGCGGCACCCGGCCCTCGCGGTAGAACTCCGAGCGGCTCATCTCCGCGCCGCCGAGGCGGCCGGAGCACTGCACCCGGATGCCCTTGACGTTCGGTTGCCGCATCGCCGACTGGATGGCCTTGCGCATCGCGCGGCGGAAGGCCACCCGGTTGCTCAGCTGCTCCGCGACGCCCTGCGCCACCAATTGTGCCTGCGATTCGGGGTTTTTGACCTCGAGGATGTTGAGCTGGACCTGCTTGCCGGTGAGCTTCTCCAGGTCGGCCCGGATCCGGTCGGCCTCGGTGCCGCGGCGGCCGATGACGATCCCGGGGCGCGCGGTGTGGATGTCGACCCGGACCCGGTCGCGGGTCCGCTCGATCTCCACGTCGGCGATGCCGGCGCGCTCCAGGCCGGTGGACAGCAGCCGGCGGATCGCCACGTCTTCCTTGACGTAGTCGGCGTACTGCTTGTCGGCGTACCAGCGGGACTTCCAGTCCGTGGTGATGCCGAGCCGGAAGCCGTGCGGATTGATCTTCTGGCCCACTAGTCTGAGCCTCCCTTCGTTTCCGAAGCCTCAGAAGTAGTAGGGGTTTGAGCCTTTTTGGCCGGAGCCTTCTTGGCGGCCGGCGCCTTCTTGGCGGGAGCCTTCTTGGCGGGGGCCTTCTTCGCCGGCGCCTTCGCAGCCGCCTTGCTGGCCTCGGCGCGACGGGCCCGGGTGGACTTCGCCGAACGCTCGCCGGAGGCCGGCCGGCTTTCCACCACGACCGTGATGTGGCTGGTGCGCCGGCGAATCCGGAACGCGCGGCCCTGGGCGCGCGGACGGATGCGCTTGGCGGTCGGGCCCTCGTCGGCGTACACGGTGGCGACCACCAGCGTGGCGGGGTCCAGGCCGTTGTTGTTCTGCGCGTTGGCCGCTGCGCTGGCGATCACCTTGGCCACCGGCTCGCTGGCGGCCTGCGGCGCCCAGCGCAGGATGTCGAGCGCGTCTTCAACCGACTTGCCACGCACCAGGTCGATCACCCGGCGCGCCTTGGTCGGCGACACCCGCACGAACCGTGCCTTGGCGACGGCCGACGGATATTCAGTCGTCGTGGTGCTCATCGGCGCTTGGCCTTTCGGTCGTCCTTGATGTGGCCCTTGAAGGTGCGTGTCGGGGCGAACTCGCCCAGCTTGTGGCCCACCATCGCCTCGGTGACGAACACCGGGACGTGCTTGCGCCCGTCGTGCACGGCGAAGGTGTGGCCGATGAAGTCCGGGATGATCGTCGAGCGACGCGACCAGGTCTTGATGACCTGCTTGCTGTTCTTCTCGTTCTGCACGTCCACCTTCTTGAGCAGGTGGTCATCGACGAACGGTCCCTTTTTCAGGCTGCGAGGCATGTCTTGCTACTCCTGTTACCGCGAGTGCTTCTTGCCGGTGCGCCGGCGTCGGACGATGAGCTTGTTGCTCTGCTTGTTCGGGTGGCGGGTGCGGCCCTCGGGCTTGCCCCACGGGCTAACCGGGTGCCGGCCGCCGGAGGTCTTACCCTCACCACCGCCGTGCGGGTGGTCGACCGGGTTCATCACGACACCACGGACCGACGGGCGCTTGCCCTTCCACCGCATCCGACCGGCCTTGCCCCAGTTGATGTTTGCCTGCTCGGCGTTGCCCACCTCGCCGACCGTGGCGCGGCAGCGCACGTCGACGCGGCGGATCTCGCCGCTGGGCATGCGCAGCGACGCGTAGGTGCCCTCCTTGCCGAGCAGCTGGATGCTCGACCCGGCCGAGCGCGCGAGCTTGGCGCCGCCGCCAGGGCGCAGCTCCACGGCGTGCACCAAGGTACCGGCCGGGATGTTGCGCAGCGGCAGGTTGTTGCCGGGCTTGATGTCGGCGTTGGGGCCCGACTCCACCACGTCGCCCTGCGAGAGCCCAAGCGGGGCAATGATGTAGCGCTTCTCGCCGTCCAGGAAGTGCAGCAGCGCGATGTTTGCCGTGCGGTTCGGGTCGTACTCGATGTGCGCGACCTTCGCGTTGACGCCGTCCTTGTCGTTACGACGGAAGTCGATCACCCGGTAGGCGCGCTTGTGACCACCACCCTTGTGGCGGGTGGTGATCCGGCCGTGCGCGTTGCGGCCACCGTGACCGTGCAGCGGGCGCACCAACGACTTCTCCGGCTCCGAACGGGTGATCTCGGCGAAGTCGGACACGCTGGCGCCGCGGCGACCCGGGGTCGTCGGCTTGTACTTACGAATTGCCATGTCTAATCAGGTCTTTCTAGCTCGGTGCGCCGAAGAGGTCGATCGGCTTGCTGCCCGGGGCCAGGGTCACGATGGCGCGCTTGGTGCCCTTGCGCTTGCCGTAACCGGTCCGGGTGCGCTTGCGCTTGCCCTGCCGGTTCGCGGTGTTCACCGACGCGACCTTGACGGAGAAGATCTTCTCGATGGCGATCTTGATCTGCGTCTTGTTCGAGTCGGGGTGCACCACGAACGTGTAGACGTTGTCGTCCAGCAGCGAATAGGACTTCTCGGAGATGACCGGCGCCAGGATGATGTCGCGGGGGTCAGCGATGGTCGCCATCAGGCCGAAACCTCCTCGGCAGAGCTGGTGTTGGCGGCAGTGTTAGCCGCGATGTAGGCGTTGAGGGCCTCGACGCTGAACACCACGTCATCGGAGCGCAGCACGTCGTAGGTGTTGAGCTGGTCGGGCGCCAACACATGCACGCCGGGCAGGTTGCGCACGCTCTTGGCACCTGTCTCGTCGGCGCGGCCGATGACCAGCAGCAGCCGCTTGCGATCGGACAGCGTGTCCAGAAATGCCTTGGCGCTCTTGGTCGACGGGGTCTGGCCCGCGACCAACTCGGTGATCGCGTGGATGCGTCCGTTGCGCGCGCGGTCGGACAGCGCCCCCCGCAATGCCGCGGCGATCATCTTCTTGGGTGTCCGCTGGCTGTAGTCGCGCGGCTTGGGGCCGTGCACCGTGCCACCGCCGGTGAACTGCGGGGCCCGCGTCGAACCCTGCCGGGCGCGTCCGGTGCCCTTCTGCCGGTAGGGCTTGCGGCCACCGCCGCTCACCTCGCCGCGCGTCTTGGTCGAGTGCGTGCCCTGGCGGGCGGCGGCGCGTTGCGCGGTGACCACCTGGTGCATCAGCGCGATATTGGCCGGGGCGTCGAACAATTCAGCGGGCAGCTCGACGGAGCCGTCGACCGTGCCGTCCGGCGTCTTGACGTCAATCTTGAGTGCCATCAGTTCTCACCTCGTTTGATCGCGCTGCGAACCATCACGAGTCCGCCGGTGCGGCCGGGGACCGCACCCTTGATCAACAGCACGCCGTTCTCGGCATCGACCTTGTGCACCAACAGGTTCTGCACGGTCACCCGGTCGTTGCCCATCCGGCCGGCCATCCGGGTGCCCTTGAAGACCCGGGCGGGCGTGGCGCAGCCGCCGATCGAACCCGGCCGGCGGTGCACCGCCTGGGCACCGTGGCTGGCGCCCTGGCCGCGAAAGCCGTGCCGCTTCATGGTGCCGGCGAACCCCTTGCCCTTGGAGGTGCCGGTCACGTCGACGTAGGCGCCGTCGGCGAAGATCTCCGCCGTCAGCTCCTGGCCGACCTCGTATTCGGCGGCGGCGTCGGGGTTGTCCAGCCGCAGCTCGGCCAGGAAGCGGCGCGGGTTGACGCCCGCCGCCGTGTACTGACCGGTGACCGGCTTGTTGACCTTGCGCGGGCTGATCTCGCCGTACGCCAACTGCACGGCGCTGTAGCCGTCGCGCTCCGGCGTGCGGATGCGGGTCACCACGTTGGGACCGGCCTTGACCACCGTCACCGGCACGACCCGGTTGTTCTCGTCGAACACCTGCGTCATGCCCAGCTTGGTACCCAGAAGGCCCCGCCTTTGGGCGGGATTGCTCTGTCTTGCCATGAGTTCTGGATCTCCTACTGGATGTTGACGTCGACACTGGCCGGAAGGTCGATGCGCATCAGCGCGTCGACCGTCTTCGGCGTCGGATCGAGGATGTCAATCAACCGCTTATGCGTGCGCATCTCGAAGTGCTCCCGCGAGTCCTTGTACTTGTGCGGGGAGCGGATGACGCAATACACGTTCTTCTCGGTCGGCAGCGGCACCGGCCCTACGACGCTGGCACCCGTGCGGACGACGGTCTCGACGATCTTTCGCGCCGATGCGTCGATGGCCTCATGGTCGTAGGCCTTAAGCCTGATGCGGATCTTCTGTCCCGCCACGCTTTCTCCTACCCTCACTCCTCTTAAAGCCCGTGTCCCGGGCTGGTGCCCCCGGCGCGCGGATCGGCCCAACCTTGGGCCGGTCGAGCGTCGCGCCGGATACTGCGCCGCTGTTTACCTGTCGTGGTCCACCGGCCCCCGCGGTCGGGCGTGTCACCCTTACGCAGCCTCGTGCGCGGCCGAAATTGGTCGCATTCCGAGGTGGGGACCGGATGCGCCCGGTTGGGCGCTGGTCGTATGCCCGGCCAGGCAGAACCCGGCGCAAGGCAACCTGAACAGTATGCCTCAGATCATGGGTTTGGCCAAATCCCAGGCAAACCTCGCCGGGACTCAGGCACCAGCGGATTCGGTGGTCGCCGCGTCGGCCCTGTGCTGGGCCCGCTGCACGTGCAGGAAACCATCGACGGCGGCGCGCGCGCACTCGCGGTAGTCGAAGTCGGGCAGGGTCGACAGGCGTCCCAGCATCAGCGGGCCGATCAGCAGCGCGATGGCGCGCGACCGGTCGACCTCGCCCAGTTCGGCGGCGGCCTCGGGGCTGTCGAAAACCGCGTCGAACGGGGCAGCGTACTGCTGCGCGATGCGCTCCCGCAGCGTGCATATCGACGCGCTGTCGGCGGTGCCAACCTGGTGGGGTTCCGGCAACTTATCCAGGTCGCGGCCCAGCGAGAGCCACGACATGGCCGTCAGCAGGGCCGGCGCCTGCGCCACGGTTTCGGCATGGGCGAGGACCAACCCGATCAGGCGATCGCGCAGCGAGCCGTCGGCCGGCGGCATCGGCGGCGGCGGTATCAGGCTGTTGAATGCCGCTGCCAGCAAATCATTTCCACTCGGGAAGTGGCGATACAGGGTCGCCCTCGCTACATTGGCGCTACGAGTGACCGCATCGACGGTCACCGCGCTGGGCCCCCCCGAACGCAGCAGCGCAGCCGCGGCCTCGAGCAAACGGGCCCTGGACCGCGCTGGACGGGGATCGGTACTTCCGCCGGTAATTGTGAGCTACCTCCCGGTTTGGGACCAAGACTATCGGTTTACCTACAAGACCAAGAGTCTCGAAAATCTCGCTACGCCCCCGCTAGGAGGCGCTCCATATGATCGAAACGCTGGTACGGCCTGATCAGCGTAATGAGGCAAGGCGCATCGGGGGTAGTCCCCGCGCCCGAACTTGGACCCTGGCCGTCGCCTGCATGGGCGTCGGGCTGGTCGTCGCGTCGATGACGGCGCTGAACACCGCGCTGGGCGACCTTGCGGTCGCCACCTCGGCGACCCAGTCCCAGCTGACCTGGGTCGTCGACGGTTACACGGTGGCGCTGGCCTGCTTGCTGCTGCCCGCCGGCGCGATCGGTGACCGCTACGGCAGGCGGGGCGCATTGCTCGTCGGTTTGCTCGTCTTCGCCCTGGGCTCCGCGGCGCCGGCGCTGTTGCACAGCCCGCTGCAGATCATCGCGGGACGGGCCGTTGCCGGCGTCGGCGCCGCGTTCGTGATGCCCGCGACGCTGTCGCTGCTGACGGTGGCCTACCCGAAGGAGGACCGCATCAAGGCCGTCGGGATCTGGGCCGGGACGGCCGGTTCGGGCGGGGTGCTGGGCATGTTCGGATCCGGCCTGCTGCTGCGCTTTTGGGACTGGCACGCGATCTTCTGGTCGTTGGGCGCCGCCGCGCTGGCGATCTTCGCGCTGGCGTGCACCGTCGCGTCGTCGCGGGAAGCCAACGCGCCCCGGGTCGATTCGCTAGGCGCGGTGCTGATCGGCGCGGCCGTCGCGATCGCGGTGGCCGCGATCCTGGAGGCGCCCGACCGCGGCTGGAGCGACCCCCTGATCTGGAGCGGGCTGGTCGCCGGGGCGATCATCGCGGCCGTGTTCGGCGTCGTCGAATTCCGGACCCGCCATCCCCTGCTCGACGTGCGACTGTTCGGCGATCCGAGTTTCGCCACCGGCGTGGCGACGATCGTCGTCCTGTTCGGCGCTACGTTCGGCTTCTTCTACCTGGGCATGCAGTACGTGCAGCAGATCATGGGCTACTCCCCGCTGATGACGGCGGTGGCGTTCGGCCCGTTCATGGTGCCGCTGGGCATTTTTTCGGCGCTGTCGTTTTGGTATGTGCCGAAGTTCGGGCTGCGGCTGGTGCTATTCGTGGGCACGTTGACGATGGCGGTCGGCTTCCTGTGCATGCAGACACTCGACCTGCATTCGAGTTTCCTCGGCATGGCGTGGCCGACGCTGATCCTGAGCACCGGCATCGGATTCTGCACCGCGCCTACGACTTCGGCGATCATGGGCGCGGTCCCGGACGAAAAGCAGGGGGTCGCGTCCGCGGTCAACGACACGTCGCGCGAGATGGGCGGCGCCCTGGGGATCGCCGTGGCCGGCTCGATACTGGCCGGCCGCTACTCCCACGAGCTGGCGCCCAGGTTGGCGGGGTTCCCCGCCCCGGTGCGCGGCCCGGCGACCGACTCGCTCGCCAAGGCGGTCGAGGTGGCCGGGAAGCTGGGGCCGCAAGGCGCCCAGCTGGCCGATGTCAGCAAAGCGGCGTTCATGACGGCGATGCACGCCTCGACGACGGTCATGGCCGTGATCGTCACCATCGCCGCGGTCCTGATCGGCCTGTGGGCTCCCGGCCGCGACGGGCGGCAGCTGAAGGCGGTGCGCCGGCTCTTGGCCGGGGCGCGCCCCGGCGTCGGGCGGCATCGAGAACCGGCGCGCTGACGCCCAATGTCGCTGCCGGAGAACGACACCGGCTGACCGGTGGTCGCTGATCGGGCCCGCTCGGCCTGAATTTTTCTCGGCGGTCAGACCGGGCCGGCTCAGATACTTGCGAACGTCCGCTCGTCGTGGTATTTCAAAACATATATCGACAGGTGCAGGTCATCTCGCGGGTTGAGGTGGATGTGGTGTTGATGGGTATCGACTCGTTCAGCAAACAGGCGCCGGTTTTACGGGAGCGATCGCCTCCGGGAAACCGTGTGCGGATCGCGGATCGCTGAAGGGAGGTGATATTCGACATCGGGACGTCGTGCCGTCCACGAACATTGCGACGCAGAGTTCGCGCCTGACGGGAAGTCAGCCGCGCGCCCGCCACTTGTCGTGGCCATCTACGTGGGCAGCATGAATGTCACCGCATTTTCGGGGCGGGTCACGCTGCGGCGTGGCCCGCCCCACTGAATGCATGGTGAAGATCCGCCGAAAACGCCTCGGGAGACCCCGGGTGGGCGATAGTGTGCGCTGAGCGGTGTCCGTGATGGGGAGGCGGACGACGTCGAGACAGGCGGGGGAGCCGAATGTCGTATGTGTTCGCAGCGCCCGAGTATGTGGCCAATGCCGCAATGGATTTGGCCAACATCGGTTCGGCGATCAGCGATGCGAACTCGGCCGCTTTGGGACCGGTATCCAGCGTGTTGCCCGCGGGCGCCGACGAGGTGTCGGCCAATATCGCGAGCCTGTTCGACGCGCACGCCCAGGTCTATCAGGCGCTCAGCGCCGCGGCGCAGGCCTTCCACACCCAGTTCGTCCAGCTGATGAGCGCCGGCGCCGAGCAGTACGCCCTCACCGAGGCGGCGAACGCCGCACCCCTGCAAACCGTCCAGAACATGGTGACGGGCAATGTCCCCGGCCAGGCGCTGTCGAGCGCGCAACCGCTGGCGAGCACCGCGGCCTCGGCAGGTTCCGCGGCGGCGGGGGTGCCTGCGGCAGCGGCCGGCGTCTCCGGTGGTGCGGCGCCGGCGACACCGGCAGCC
>NZ_AUWQ01000060.1 GCF_000455205.1 Mycobacterium sp. UM_CSW
GCCCGGAATTCGCCGCCGACATGGCCGGCTTCGACGTCGAGAACATCGTCGACGTTCAGACGACATTGCTTGACCCGACATCGTTTTCACCAATTCACTGACGAAACCGGAGTACTCGACATGACCATCACCACAACCATCGGCTACGTCCTCGCCGGGCTCCTCGCCGCCGGCATCATCTTCATCGGCGCGCGCTTCCTCGTCGCGCCGCGCGTCGCCGCGGCCGGTTACGGTGTGCTGCCCGACCTGGACCAACCGGGCGTCGGCGCCTACCTGAGCGTCAAGGGCGTGCGTGACATCGCCTCGGGCCTGGTGGTCATCATCCTGATGATCGCCGGCGCGACCCACCTGGTCGGTTGGGCGATCTTGGCCGCCACCATAATTCCACTCGCCGACGCGGCGATCGTGCTGCGCAACGGCGGCTCCAAGTCGATCGCGTGGGGAGTCCACGGCGTCACGGCCGCCGTCATGCTCGTCACGACCGCGCTGCTGGTCGTCACCTGACTATGACGACGATCACATAACCTTCCGGAATTGCTTCGACATCGAAGCGAGTTGTAGGCAGCGTAACTGCTTCGAACTCGAAGCAACTAACCGAGGAGGGACACCATGAAGGCAGTGCGGTACCACGAGTACGGCGGTAGCGACGTTCTACGAGTCGAGGAGGCCCCGCGCCCGGTTCCGGGCCCACGGCAGGTGCTGGTGAAGGTCGCCGCCACCTCGTTCAATCCGGTGGACGCCGGCATCCGCGGCGGCTACCTGGCCGAGGTGTACAAGATCGACTTCCCGCACATTCCCGGCGTCGACGTGGCGGGGACCATTGCCCAACTCGGCGACGGCGTGACGGGCTGGAACATCGGCGACGCCGTGGTGGCGTTCCTCCCGCTGGACGCCGACGGCGCCGCCGCCGAATTCGCCCTCGTGCCGGCCGAATCGCTGGCCGCCGCCCCGACGTCGGTGCCGTTGGCCGATGCGGCGGCGCTGCCGGAACCCGCGCTGACCGCGTGGCAGGCGCTGTTCGAGATCGCCGGGCTGGCCGGCGGTCAGTCGGTTCTGATCAACGGCGCCTCCGGTGCGGTCGGCGGCTACGCCGTTCAGTTGGCCAAGCAGGCCGGAGCCGTCGTCACCGCGACCGCCAAGGCGCGCGACGCCGAGCGGCTGCGCGGCCTGGGCGCGGACCGCATCGTCGACTACATCGACTACACCCGCTCGCCGATCGACGTCGAGGGCGCACCGTTCGACGTGGTGCTCAACCTGGTCAGCACCACCGACGAGCAGACCGAAGCCCTCATCGGCGTGGTTGCCGACGGCGGATTCCACGTCGGCACAATGGTTTTCGGGCCGCAGAACCCCGGCCGCGGGGTGCGCACACAGCGGGTCTTCGTCCGCAGCGACGCCGCCCAGCTCGCCGGGCTGGTTCGTCGCGTCGACGACGGGCAACTGCGCATCGAGGTCGCCGATCGCCGTCCGCTCGAGCAGGCCGCGGCGGTGCACGAGGACTCCGACTCGGGCCGCCTGCACGGCAAGATCATCCTCGTCCCCACCGACTAGTAACGCGCCCACGCTGCCCAGGCCGCGCAATGCGGCCTGGGACAGGGGGATCCAGCCCGAGAAAGGAACACATCATGGGCAAGCTCGCACTCGTCACCGGGGCCACCTCGGGAATCGGGCGCGCATACGCCGAACGCCTCGCCGCCGACGGCTACGACCTGGTGATCGTCGGCAGGCGCGCGGATCGGTTGGCCGAGTTCGCCGACGCCCATCCCGAGGTGACTGTCCGAACCGTGGTCGCCGACCTTTCCGCCGGCGAAGACATCGAGCGGGTCGCCGAAATTTGCGCCGCGGAGCCGCTGACGATGCTGGTGAACAACGCCGGGGTCGCCCACTACATGCCGTTGGCCGAGCTGCCCGCGGGCAAGGCCGCGGAACTGGTGAACGTGAAAGTCCTCGCACCGACGATGCTCACCCGCGCCGCGGTCGGCGGGATGCTGCAGCGCGGCACCGGGGCGATCGTCAACATGGCCGGCATGATCGCCTTCAGCGGTCCCGCCCCGCACTCCCAGATGCCCCGCCGCGCCGTCTACGCGGGAACACTGGCCTACCTCGTCACGATGTCGCAGACCCTCGCCGCGGAGCTCGAGGGGACCGGCGTCGTCGTGCAGGTGGTGTGCCCCGGGGTGGTGGCGACGGAATTCCACGAACGCCAGAACATGGACCTCAGCGCGGTGCCGCGGATGAGCGCCGACGACGTCGTCACCGCCAGCCTGCACGGCCTGCAGTCGGGCGAGACGGTCTGCGCACCCGGCGTCGAGGACGCCGGCCTGCTCGACGCCGTCTTCCGGGCGGACCTCGCCGCCTTCGCCGGGCAAAGCCCCCAACTCGCCACGCGCTACCGAGGCTGAGCCCCACGAACAGAACTCGCGGCACTTCGACGTCGAAGCATTACGCTCCAGGCGTGGTCAAGGCCCTCAACCCCGTCCAGCTGCAGACCTACTTCACGCTGATGGAGGCGGTCAGCCTGCTCCAGTACGCGGTGCGGGAGCAGTTACAGGCCGACGGGGGCCTCAGCTACGTGCAGTTCGAGATCCTGGCCAAACTTGCCGACGCCGAGCGCCCCCTCACCATGACCGACCTGGCCGACGGGGTGGTGTACAGCCGCTCCGGCCTGACTCACCAGGCCGGACTGCTGGAAAAGGAAGGCCTGATCACCCGCGCCAGTTCGCCCGACGACCAGCGCGCCACGGTCGTCAGCATCACCGAGGCGGGCCGTGCCCGGGTCGCCGCCGTCTTGCCCGGCCACATCGAGGTGGTGCGCGACCTGCTCTTCGACTCGCTGTCCGACCGCGACGTGCGCACCCTGGGTGAAGTGATGAGCCGCGCCCGCGACCACATGCGTGCTCGGCCGCCGCGCTCCGCCGCCCCCCGCCGTCGACCCGGCCGCGCGAATGGTGGGCGGCCCGTCCGAGGTTGAGCCGTTTGGCCCTAGGCGGCCAAGGTGGGCAGGGGCTGAGCTATGGGTGGGCTATCGAGACTGGGAGAGATGCGCTGAAGGTCAAAAAACTCATCGCTGTGGCGGTCGCATCCGCCGGGCTAAGTTGGAGCGCCGTGGAACTGGGTGCAGGCGTGGCACTTTCAGAGCCGACGTCTCCGTCCCCGGCGCCGACGCGCCCGACACAACCTTCGAAGCCGCCCGGGCCTGACCTCCCGCCGGGGATTGTTGACGCCCCCTCTATCCCACTGGGTCCGCTGATCCCGGACTCATAAGCTTTTTCCTCGCCCGTACAGATAGGAGGCCGCGACCGGTATGAACGTCCGTTCGGTGAAGTGGTGGAAGGTCTGCGCGATGCTGCTGTCTGCCACCGCGCTGCTTCCCCCAGCACCGGCGTCAGCGGACCCGAGCGATGACGCCTTCATCGCGGCGCTGGACAACTACGGGATCGACACTGGCGGCCGCGACACCGTAATTGCGCACGGCCACGCGGTGTGCGCCGCACTCGACAAAGGCCAAGACTCGAGCATCCTGGCGCTCAAGGTGATGAACGACCCGAAGCTGAACATCTCGTCAAGGCGGGATGCCGGCTTCTTCGTGGGCGCCTCGGTGGCGGCCTACTGCCCGCAATACCGAGGCTCCGTCGATCCTTCGGTGATCTGGCTACTGCCGTTCCCCCCGATGATGTGAGGGAAAGGTCAGGACCGCTAGCAGGGGAAACGGTCTCACAGGGTTTCTCCGCGGCCATTTCCGTCCCAAGCCGGAGCGCCTCTGGGACCATAGGCCGGTGACCACGCGCCAGGCCGACACCGTTCGCCCCGCCGAACGGGTGCAGGCTGCGCGGCCGGCAGAGACCGGGTTCCGCGACGATATCGAGGGCTTGCGCGGCTTCACGCTGCTGGCCATCCTCGGGTTTCACATCTCCATGCCCGGTGTCAGCGGCGGCTTCGTCGGCCCCGACATCTTCTTCGAAATCTCGGGCTTCGTCATCACCGGGCAGCTCTGGCGCCAGGTGAGCACCACCGGCACCATCGGACTGCGGAAGTTCTATGGGGCCCGGGCCCGCCGGCTGCTGCCGGTATCGGCCACGGTGGGCGTCATCACCGCGATCGCCGCGGCCCTCTTGCTGCCCGTCGTGCAGGCCGAAGGCGCCCTGAAGGACGCCATCGCCTGCGCGTTGTACGTTCCGAACTTCTGGTTCATCGTCCAACAGGTCGACTATTTCGCCGGCGGCACGCCCTCGCCGTTCCAGCACTACTGGACGTTGGGCGTGGAGGAACAGTTCTACCTGTTGTGGCCGCCTTTGATCGTCGGCACGGCGTGGCTGATCCGCCGCCTGCGTCGGCGCACGAAGACCGACGCGCCCGTGTCGAAGAGGCCGTACCTGGCGCTCGTGACGGTGATCGCGACCGTGTCTTTCGCGCTGTCGCTGCTGATCACCTACGTGATGCCGCTCGCGGCGTACTTCTCGCTCTTCACCAGGGCCTGGCAGTTGGCGGTCGGCGCTTTGGTGGCCCTGACCGCCGAGTACTGGAGCCGCCTTCCGGCGCGAGCCGCAGTGATCACGGGATGGGTCGGGACGGCCATGGTCCTGTGGGCCTGCGTCCTTTTCACCCCGGACATTCCCTATCCCGGCAGCGCCGCGCTGCTGCCCGTCCTGGGCACCGCGCTGGTGCTCGGCGCCGGCTGTTCGACGCCGAACCGGGGCGCGGGGCGGGTCCTGGCCTGGTCACCGATGCGGGCGATCGGGCGGCTGTCCTACTCGTGGTACCTGTGGCACTGGCCGGTGCTGGTGTTCGCGCCGATCATCGTGGGCCATCCACTGGGCCTGGCAGGCAGGTTCGTGGCGGCGGTCGTCGTCTCCGGCGGGCTGGGCTGGCTCACCCTGCGTTTCATCGAGAACCCGTTGCGATACGCCGCGGTGCTGCGCAAGTCGCCCGCGAAAAGCCTGGCGGTCGGCGGGTTGGCCACGTCGGCGGCGGCGTGTGTGGGCGTGGCGTTGCTGATGTGGGTGTCTTCGCTGCCGATGCCGGTCGCGGTCGCGCGCGGCGCGCAGGCCACGCCGCTGACCATCACTGCCGGGCCCGTCCCGACGGGGACCAACCTCGAGGCCTACGACGCGGCGGTGCAGAACGTGTTCTCGCAGGTACAGGCCGCGGTCGCGGCATCGGCCGATGTGAAGGCCGTGCCGTCGAACCTGAAGCCGTCGATCGGCGATGCGGCGGGCGAAATCGGGGCCATGTTGTTCAACGGCTGCCTGCGCGCACCCCTGCAGGCCGGGCAGCCCGAGTGCGCGATGGGCGACACCAACTCCAAGACGACGGTGGCCATGGTCGGCGATTCGCATTCGTCGATGTGGATTCCGGCCTTCCAGCAGATCGGCACGCAGCGGCCCTGGCGACTCGAAGCCATGGCCAAGGCGGCCTGCCCGATGATGGACCTGCCCATCGCCAACCCACTGGTCAGTCCGCTGGTTGAGTACATCCAGCGCTGCGGGCAGTGGCGCGGTCAAATCATGGACCGGCTCCGCGCCGAGCACCCCGCGCTCGTCATGGTAAGCGTGTTCCGCGGGTACACCGCCACCCACAGCAACGGATTCCGCTCGGGCTTCACCTCGTACGACCCGGCCTGGAACGAGGGCCTCACCCGACTGGTGCGTCAACTGCGCGAGACCGGCGCCAAGGTGCTGGTGCTCGGGCCGCTTCCGCACCTGACCACCTCGGTGCCGGGCTGCCTGTCCGAGCACCTCGAGGACGCGACGGCGTGCTCGCCGCCCATGTCATACGCGTTCGACCGACCCGGCATGGCCGCCGAGGCCGCCGCCGTCAAAGCCGGCGGCGGGCAGTACGCGGACCTCTCCGAACTGTTCTGCACCGCGAAGCGCTGCCCGGTCGTCGTGGGCAACACCCTGGTCTACGTCGACGCCGGTCACCTGACGCTCGAATACTCCCGGCTGTTGGCACCGGCGATCGCGGCGCTCGCCGACCGCGCGCTCGCCGGGGGCTGACGCCCACACCGCTGCTAGGTGCAGCCGCTCACGTGGATTCGTCGGCCCACCCCGGCGCACACACTGACGTTCGGTGGCGGAAAGTCTTGTGGCAGAGGGGCATAGTCGCCCGGCGGCGGGGCGTAGGTGTTGACCGTGTCGGCGACGTTGGTGCACCCGCTCACCGAAACGCGCCGACCGACGCTCGCGCAGACGTCGGCGTTGGCCACGCCGGAGGGCTGCACGACGGCATAGATTTCCGGGATCGCCGTGAGGGCCAACACCGTGACCCCAACAGCGGTCCACGACCGCGCCCACAGATTCATCGCGATCTCCTTCGCTAGGGGGTGGCGCTGCTGTCGCCCAGCAGCGGAGTCCATTGGCAACGCTGCCGGGCGTCGGCCAGCGGCTGACGGATGTTCTCCAGGTCGGCCTGCTCTTGCGGGTTGGCGTTGAAGTAGTTCTGCACGTTGTCGCGGATCTGGTCCTTGGGCTGGTCCTGAAGGCCGGTGTAGAACCCGTTCACGTCCGGGTGCGTGTACAGGTAGGTCGACAGCGACGCGGCGACACCCGCTGCGACACCGGCGATGTCGGCGGCCGTGCAGTTGGCCGGCCGGGGCGGCGGATCGGCCGCGGCGGTCCCAGCTGTGGCCAACAGCGTGCCGGCGACCGCGCCGGCGCCGATCGCACCGACGATTAGCCGGCGCCGAATGGAGATTGGGCGAAACATAGCGGGCTCCTTCCTGCGCATAAGTCATCTTCTGCCAACCTCGTCGCTTCCGGAAGGGGCGCGAGCTGGCAAGACCGGCCTCGCGGGACCAGATTCCGTTAATGTCCTAAGGCGCCGACAGGAAGGGATGCAGTGAACCATTTGCGCGCGCGGACCGCCGGATTCGTGTCAGCGGCGTTGGCGACGGCCGTCCTGATCCCCGCGACGGCACACGCGACGCCGCCGATCGGGGTCAGCGCGGTGACCCTGTCGAAGCAAACCGTCGACGGCAAGGATTACATCGTCAGCGAAATCACGGTCGCACCAAAAGGAAGCACCGGCTGGCACACACACCAGGGCGAGATTTACGGCGTCATCAAGTCAGGCGTGCTGACCCACTACGGGTCGGACTGTCAGCAAGACGGCGTCTACGGCCCCGGGGCCGCCATCACCGATCCGACGGGGCCACAGCATGTTCACCTTGCCCGCAATCTGGGGACGACGCCACTGGTGCTCGACGTGACCTACATCGATCCGGCCGGCGCACCCACCTCCGACAGCGCACCCAACCCCGGCTGCGACTTCGAATGAGCACGTTCAGCGCGTCCTGACTGCGGCCGAGATTTGGCAACGGGTGCTGTCAGAAGTCAAAGTCGTTGTCGCGCAGCAGCCGCCGCCTTAGTGTGAGCGCACATGCGCACCGCATTCCATCGGCAATTGGAGGCTCTGACAGCCTCCGTCGCTGACATGTGCGCGCGGGCCGCTGGTGCGATGCAGCGCGCCACGCACGCGGTGCTGCACGCCGACGTGTCGCTTGCCGAATGTGTCCATAACGACCACGACAAGATCACACGGCACGGCAGCTCCGCCCAACGGAAGGCTTTGGCGCTGTTGGCGCTTCAGGCCCCGGTGGCAGGCGACCTTCGAATGGTCATCGGCGACCTCAAGAACATCGCCGATGCCGAGCGCATGGGTGCTTTGGCGTCGCACGTGGCGGACATCGCACGCCGTCGCTACCCCGCATGCGCATTGCCTGAAGAGGTGATCGGTCACTTCGCCGAAATGGGTCGCATCGCCACCGATCTCAGCAACGTCGCCGGACACGTCGTGCGATCCCGAGACCCGGTCGCCGCTGCGCGAATGCGGCACGACGACGACATGATGGACGAGCTGCACAGCCAGCTGTTCACCCTGATGATTGACCGGCCGTGGAACCATGGCGTGGCCGCCACCGTCGACGTCACCCTGCTCGGCCGATACTACGAACGCTTCGCCGATCACGCCGTCGAGATCGGGCGCCGAGTCATATTCCACGCCCGAGGAGAGCCGATGTCTGTTTCCGGTGCCATCGCACGGATTGTGCAATTTCTGCGCGCCGGCTACCCCGCGGGGATTCCGGCCACGGACACCTTCCCGTTGCTCGCGGTCCTGCGTCGGCGTTTGTCCGATCGGGAGGTCATGGAGATCGCGGCTGAGCTCGTCGAGCACGGCGACCTGCCCGTGGACGCTACGACTATCCGGGTCATGATCAGCAAAATTACGGACCAGATGCCCGCACCCGAGGAGGTCGAACGCGTCAAGCGACATCTCGAGATGTGTGGATGGCCGGTCAGCGACGAGTTTCCAGCCTAGAGCGGGAAAAGGCCGTCGCGGGACTCTCCGGGCGCCATCGCATGACGGCGCCGGATCGGGATGCAGAATGACTTGGTGCTGACCGCGCGGAAGGGCCGCTGACGTGCACGGGTTCGGCTTCCACACCCTGGCACTGCTGACCGCGATCGGTTTCGCCGGGCCGCTGCTGGCCTCCGTGCCGCACCTGCGCATTCCGGTGATCATCGGCGAGCTCGCCGCGGGGCTCATCGTCGGCAAGACCGGCTTCGGCATCATCGACGACACCAACCCGACCCTGCAATTGCTCGCCAACATCGGCTTCGCTCTGGTGATGTTCGTCGTGGGCACCCACGTCCCGATCCGCGACCCCCAGCTGCGCTCGGCGGCGCCGCGGGCGCTGCTGCGCGCGGTCGCGGTCGGCGCCGCCGCGGCGGTCCTCGGTGTGGCGCTGGGGGAGGCGTTCGGCACCGGGCACGCCGCGCTCTACGCGGTGCTGATGGCGTCCTCGTCGGCGGCGCTGGCGCTGCCGGTGATCGATTCGCTGGGGCTGCAGGGGCCCGACGTGTTGTCGGTGACGGTACAGATCGCCATCGCCGATGCCGCCGGTATTGTGTTGCTGCCCTTGGTAATTGACCTGCGCCGGGCGCCGGTCGCGGCGCTCGGCGCGCTTGCCATCGCGGCCTGCGCGGTGGTGGTGTTCATCGTCCTGCGCGCGGCCGACCGCAAGGGCTTGCGGCAGCGCCTGCACAAGTACTCCGAAAAGCGGCGCTTCGCACTGGAATTGCGCACCAACCTGGTCGTGTTGTTCGCCCTGGCGGCGTTGGCAACCAGCACCCACGTGTCGATCATGCTGGCGGGCTTCGCGTTGGGTCTGGTGATCGCGATGGTCGGCGAACCGCGGCGGCTGGCGCGCCAGCTGTTCGGTATCACCGAGGGGTTTTTCAGCCCGCTGTTCTTCGTCTGGCTGGGCGCCTCGCTACAGGTGCGCGAGTTGGGCGCGCACCCCAAGCTCATCCTGCTGGGGCTCGGCCTGGGTCTGGGTGCCGTGCTGGCGCATTGCGTGGGACGACTGCTCGGCCAGCCGCTGACGCTGGCGGTGCTGTCCGCCGCGCAGCTCGGCGTGCCGGTTGCCGCCGCCACCATCGGCACCGAGGAACACCTTCTCGTCCCGGGCGAAGCCTCGGCGTTGATGTTCGGCGCCCTGCTGACGGTCGCCGGCACATCGCTCGCCGGCGCGCTGGCGGCGCGCGGCCGGCCGGCCACACAACGCCCCGGCTAACGAAGGGACCGAAGCACTCCCAGCCGGGTCCATTCGGCCCTACGGACCGCACGCAGCGCAGTGGTCGGATGAAACCTTAGGCCGATCTAGGGGGCTGCCATGAGGGATCGTTTGTATCGGGTCTCCGATCGTCTGCACGAGGGTCGCACCGTCGCGGTGCCCGGTAACGAGATCGCACACGTGGTGTCGGTGTGGCTCGCCGAGCTGGGCGCGCACAGCCCGCTGGCGGACGATCTCGAACGGGCGGTCCGCGTCGGCGATTGGGCGGTGGCCCGCACGGTCGGCGACCAGCTGTCCGTCTACGTCGCCGTCATCGCGGCCTAGGACTTGTCATGTCGAGCCCCGCAATTGGCCCAAAGTCCTTTTGCCAAGTGCCGTCCTGCTCTCGCATCGCCCCACGTGATTACGCGATCGTGGATGTGACGAAGCTTTACCGAAGGGAACCACAGCGATGAACGCGCGCTTTCCGGATGCCGGCACAGTCCGGACTGTCCTGACCCTGGCGGGCCGCGCCCCCTCGGTGCACAACACACAACCGTGGCGGTGGCGGGTCGACGACACCAGCGTGCACCTGTACGCGGACGCCGAACGCCAGCTGCCCAACACCGACCCGGACGGCCGGGATCTGATCTTGAGCTGCGGCACCGCGCTGCATCACTGCGTCGTCGCCTTCGCCGCCGTCGGTTGGCTGTCCAAGGTGACCCGGCTGCCGAATCCGGACGACCCCAATCACCTTGCCGCGATCGAGTTGTCGCCATACCCGGCCGACGCCGTCGACATTGCGCTCGCCGCGGCGATACCGCGGCGCCGAACCGACCGTCGCCACTACAGCTCCTGGCCGGTGCCGATCGGCGACGTCGCGCTGATGGCCGCCCGGGCCGCCCGAAACGGCGTGACGCTGTGCCAGGTCGAAGACCTCGACAAGCTGAACGAGATCGTCGCCGAATCCGTTGCGGAGCACTTCAATCGCGACTACCTCGCCGAGCTGACGGCGTGGAGCGGACGCTACGCGTCGGTGGCGGGTGTTCCCGCGCACAGCACGCCGGCCTCGGACCCCGCGGCGAAGATACCCGGGCGGTTCTTCGCCGGCCCAACGCTGCCGCAGGCGCCCGAATCGTCCTCCGAGGAGGACAACGCCGTGGTGCTCGCGCTGGGCACGCGGGCCGACGACCGGCTGGCGCGGCTGCGGGCCGGCGAGGCCACCAGCGTCGTGCTCCTGACCGCGACGTCGATGGGATTGGCCAGTTGCCCGGTCACCGAACCACTGGAGATCGCCGACACCCGCGAGCTGGTTCGCTCGGACATCTTCGGTGGCGGCAACTACCCGCAGATGCTGCTTCGGGTCGGCTGGGCGCCCATCAACGCCGACCCGCTGCCCGCGACGCCGCGGCGCGAGTTGACCGATTTTGTCGAGTGGGTCAACGAGTAAGTGTGCCCGTGAGCGGAGACGGCGAACACCATCAGGTCGTGTCGTTCGACGCGACGGGGCTGCACCGGCTGGTCGAGGTGCTGATCGAGCGGGGCTACCGCGTAGTCGGTCCGACGTTGCGGGACAACGCGATCGTGCTGGCGGAGCTGCAGTCCGCGGACGAGCTGCCGCGCGGCTGGGGTGTCGACGTCTCTCCCGGGCACTACCGGGTGCGCCGCCGCGACGACGACGCCGCCTTCGGACACTCGGCCGGGCCGCAGTCGTTCAAACAATTCCTGCATCCCCCGCGGCAGCGACTGTGGGCCGGCACCCGGGACGGGACGAGCGAGCCAGAACCTTTGGGCCCTGACGGGCCAGCGCCACGCTACGCGTTCCTCGGCGTGCGCGGGTGCGACCTGGCCGCGATCTCGACCCTCGACGGGGTGCTTGGCCGCTCCGAGTATCCGGACAGCTCTTTCGTCGGCCGGCGGCGACGGGCCTTCATCGTCGCGGTGAACTGCACGGAGCCGGGCGGGCTGTGCTTCTGCGCATCGATGGGCACCGGCCCTGCGGCCGGGCCGGGCTACGACTTGGCCCTGACGGAACGCCTTGACGGAGACGCGCCGTCGTACCTCGTCGACGTCGGCAGCGACGAAGGCGCCGACGTCCTCGCGGCGGTGGCGCACCGGGCCGCGAGCGACGACGAAATCGCTTCCGCGCGTGCCGATGTCGAGGAAGCAGCCCACCACATGGGCCGCCGGATGCCGGACACGGACCTGCGGGAGCTGCTGATCGCCTCGCGGGAATCACCGCAGTGGGACGAGGTGGCCAGCCGCTGCCTGACGTGTGGCAACTGCACGATGGTGTGCCCGACCTGCTTTTGCACCACCACCGAGGACGTCAGCGACCTCACCGGCGAGCACGCCGAGCGTTGGCGGCACTGGGCGTCGTGCTTCGAGTTCGACTTCACCTACGTCCACGGCGGCGGCAGCGTGCGCCAGTCCGGGGCCTCGCGCTACCGGCATTGGCTGACCCACAAGCTGAGCACCTGGCACGACCAGTTCGGCACCTCGGGCTGCGTCGGCTGCGGTCGGTGCATCGCCTGGTGCCCCACCGGCATCGACATCACCGCGGAGATGAACAAGATGGCGGGCGATGACTGAGCGGGGTGAGCCCGCATCGGCGATGGCGCCGGTGCCGTACCGGGTGCGCAGCCGCATCGTGGAGAGCCCCGATTCGGCGACGCTGTGCCTCGAGCCCGTCGACGAGTCGCTGCGGACGCCGCTGCCGGGGGAGTTCATGATGCTCTACGCGTTCGGCGTGGGCGAGGCCGCGATCTCGATCAGCGGCGACCCCACCGTGACCGACGGCTCGATCACCCACACCATCCGCGCGGTGGGGGCGGTGAGCCGGGCCCTGCACAACGCCGAACCCGGCAGCGTCATCGGCGTCCGCGGTCCCTTCGGCACCACCTGGGGGCTACAGGAAGCCGTCGGGCGCGACCTGGTCCTGGTCGCCGGCGGCGTGGGCCTATGCCCGCTGCGTCCGGCGGTGCTGGGCGCGCTGGCCGGACGATCGAGCTACGGCAAGGTGACGCTCATCGTCGGCGCGCGCTCGCGGGCGGACTTCGTGTTCGCCGAACAACTCGAAAAGTGGGCCGACGACCCGCAGATCGAACTGCACGTCACGGTCGACGTCCCGGTCCAGGGCTGGCGGGGCGAGGTCGGCCTGGTCACCGAGCCGCTGCACCGGCTCACGCTCGACCCCGATAACACCACCGCCTTCCTGTGCGGGCCGGAGCCCATGCTGCGGTTCGGCGCCGAGGCGCTGCTGGCGAAAGGCGTTGCCGCCCACAATATTCGGGTGTCGCTGGAACGCAACATGCAATGCGGAATCGGGTGGTGCGGTCACTGCCAGCTGGGTCCGCTGCTGTTGTGCCGCGACGGCCCGGTCGTCGGCTACGACGTCGCCGGCCCGCTGCTTTCCGTGAAGGAGCTTTAGATGAGCCCGACCACACTGGCCGTGTGGAAGTTCGCGTCCTGCGACGGTTGCCAGCTCACCCTGCTGGACTGCGAGGACGAGCTGCTCACCCTGGCCGACCAGGTGCAGATCGCGACGTTCGCCGAGGCGTCCAGCGCGATGGTCGGCGGACCGTACGACGTGTCGCTGGTCGAAGGCTCGATCACCACCCACCACGACGAGCAGCGCATCCGCGAGATCCGCGAGCAGTCAAAGGTTCTCGTCACCATCGGTGCGTGCGCGACGGCCGGGGGAGTGCAGGCGCTGCGCAACTTCGCCGACGTCGCCGAGTTCGCCTCCGTCGTCTACGCCAAACCGGAGTACGTCGACACGCTGGCGACCTCCACGCCGGCGTCGGCGCACGTCAAGGTCGACTATCAGCTGCCCGGCTGCCCGATCGACCGCGGCCAGCTGCTCGACACCCTCGCGGCCCTGCTGATCGGGCGCAAACCCCAGATCCCGGCCAAGACGGTGTGCACCGAGTGCAAGCTCCGCGGCGTCACGTGTGTCGTTGTCTCGGAAGGGATTCCGTGCCTCGGCCCGGTCACCCACGCTGGCTGCGGGGCGCTATGCCCCCGGCACCATCGCGGCTGCTTCGGCTGTTTCGGGCCGTCGGCGGCGCCGCGAACCGCGACGCTGATCCCGCTGCTGCGCCGTGATGGCATGTCCGACGGTGCCGTCGACCGGGTGTTCTCGACGTTCAACGTGACCACCTTCTCCGCCGAACGGAGCAACCAGTGAACCCGTCCACCCGCACGCTGAGCGTGGGCACGCTGACGCGCGTCGAGGGCGAAGGCGCGCTGCGTGTCGCGTTGAAGGACGGACAACTGGAAAGCGTCGAGCTGAACATCTATGAGCCGCCCCGGTTTTTCGAGGCGTTCCTGCGCGGACGCGCCCACACCGAGCCGCCCGACCTGACGGCACGGGTATGCGGCATCTGCCCGGTCGCCTATCAGGTCAGTGCGTGCAACGCGATCGAGGACGCCTGCGGCGTCGAGGTGGACCAGGAGCTCGTCGAGCTGCGCCGCTTGCTCTACTGCGGTGAGTGGATCCACAGCCACATCCTGCACATCTACCTGCTGCACGCGCCGGATTTCCTCGGCTACCCCGACATCATCGGGATGGCGCGCGACCACGCGCGCGACGTCGAGCGCGGGCTCTCGCTGAAGAAGGCGGGCAACCAGCTGATGGAGTTCGTCGGGGGTCGTGCGATCCACCCGGTCAACGTGCGGCTGGGCGGATTCTATTCGGTGCCAACGCGATCGGACTTCGCGCCGCTCGAAGAGCAGTTGCGCCGGGCCCTGGACGACGCGCTCGCGACCGTCGAATGGGTGTCGCGCTTCGAGTTCCCCGACCTCGAGCTGGACCACGAGTTCCTGGCGCTCACGGCGCCCGGCCGATACCCGATCGAGAACGGCGCCATCGCGCGCAGCGCCGGCCCGCCGTTTGCCGTCGCCGAGTTCACCGAGCACGTCGTCGAGTCCCAGGTGCCCCACTCCACCGCCCTGCACGCGACGCTCGACGGCGGCCGCCACCTGACCGGACCCCTGGCGCGGTTCTCGCTGAACTCCTCGGCGCTCTCACCCGTCGCGGCGCAGGCCGCCGCGCAAGCCGGCCTGGCGACCGAATGCCGAAACCCGTTCCGCAGCATCATCGTCCGCGCCGTCGAGGTGGTCTACGCGATCGAGGAGGCTTTGCGGATCATCGACGAATACCAGCGCCCGGCGCGCCCGTTCGTCGAGGTCCCAGCGCGCGCAGGCGTCGGCCACGGCGTCAGCGAGGCGCCCCGGGGCCTGCTGTACCACGGCTACCGCATCGGCGAGGACGGGCTGGTTTCGGCGGCGACCATCGTCCCGCCCACCTCCCAGAACCAGGCGGCCATCGAAGCCGACCTGGCCAACCTGGTTTCCGGGAACCTCGCCCTCGACGACGCCACGCTGACCGCGCTGTGCGAGCAGCTGATTCGCAGCTACGACCCGTGCATCTCGTGTTCCGCGCACTTCCTGACTCTGACGGTGCAACAGGGATGACGTCGGCGTCGGGCGGGACCGTCGTGATCGGCCTGGGCAACCGCTACCGCGGCGACGACGGCGTCGGCGTTGCCGTGGCCACGGAGCTGGACCGGTTGGCGCTGCCCGCGGTTCGCGTGGTGACCGACATCGCCGAACCGACGAGCCTGCTCGAGGCGTGGTCGGGCGCCACGCTCGCCGTGGTGATCGACGCGGCGGTCGGGACGCCGCCGGCGCCGGGCCGCGTGCGGCGGTGCGGCCTGAGCGACGTGGCGGCTAGTGACGGATTGAGTTCGCACAGCATCGATATCGTTCGCACGCACGCGCTGGGCGAGGCGCTCGGGCGAGTGCCCGACGAACTGGTGCTGCTGACGGTGGAAGTCGCCGACACCGGTCACGGGACCGGTTTGAGCCCCCGGGTCGCGCGCGCGGTGCCGGAAGTCGTCGGCATGGCGGTGGCCGAGCTCGCGGCGCGCTTAAGGGAGCAAGGGCCATAGTCCCGTGTCCGAGCAGCCGTTGATCGCCGGCGCCGTCGAGCCGCGGGGCCGCGAACGGGTGCTGCTCCGGGGCGATATCGCGGCGGCCCGCCTCGGCAGCGTGATCATCCTGGCCTTTGCCCTGGGCTGGTTCTTGCTGCTGGCCGTGCGCGAACACCTCGGTTTCGAGCGTGTCGCCCCCGGGCGGTTCGGGTGGTCGGTGGCGTTGCTCGCCGCGGCGGCCTTCATTGCACGCGGCATCTTCCTTGGCCGGCCGGTCACCGCCCGGCACGCGCTGATCGCCGCCGCCGCGCTGGGCGCTGGCGTGTTTGCGCACATCCTCTCGTACGGCGTGCTCGGGAACTTCCTCATCGCCGGCAGTGGGCTCGCGCTCGTCTTGCCGACGACGGCCAAACCGCAACCGGAGCTGCTGGATCAGGTGTGGCCGCTCGTGGACGCCACTCGCGAGGATCCGTTGTCGCCCTTCGCCATGCACTCGTCAAAGAGCTACCATTTCAACGCGGACCGGTCCGCGGCGATCGCTTACCGCACCCGGCTCGGGTTCGCCGTCGTCAGTGGGGACCCGATCGGCGACGCCACCCAATTCAACGGGCTGGTAACGGATTTCGTCCGGATGTGCCGAAGCCGCGGTTGGCAGATCATCGTGCTGGCCGCCGGGGAGCGGCACGTCGGCCTGTGGCGCAACGAGGTCGTCGGGCAGCCGATGATCACGGTGCCGATCGGCCGCGACGTCGTCGTCGACGTCCCGCGCTTCACGTTGGCGGGGCGGCGTTTTCGCAACCTGCGCCAGGCGGTGCAGCGGACCCGCAACAGCGGGGTCACCACGCAGATCGTCGACGAGCAAGGGCTCGACCAAGCGCTCTCCGCCGAGCTGACCGAGGTGCTGTATGCCGCGCACCGCGCAGCGCGGACCGAACGCGGCTTCTGCATGAACCTGGATGGGGCCCTGCAGGGCTGTTATCCCGGCATCAAGCTGGCCATCGCGCGCGATCGGTCGGGCCGAGTGGTGGCGTTTCACCGCTACACCACGGCCGACGCGGGACTGGAAGTCAGCCTCGACGCACCGTTCCGCCGCCCCGACGCCCCGAACGGTGTCGACGAGCGCCTCAGCGTGGATATGATCGATGAAGCGAAAATCAGTGGAGCGCTCCGGCTTTCGCTGGCGTTCGCCGCCTTCCCGGAGATCTTCGACGCCGTGAACCCGACGCCGCTGCAACGGGCCGCGTATCGGTTGATCCACCTGCTCGACCCGTTGATCCGGCTGGAGTCCCTGTACCGCTACCTCAACAAGTTCCATTGCCTGGCCGAGCGACGGTACGTGGTCTTGTGCGCCCATCACATCCCGGCCGCGCTGCTGGTGTTGCTGTCGCTCGAGTTCCTGCCCCGCCCGCGCCGCAAAAGACTGGTGAGATGACTCAGGTGCGGTCGCGGCTGCCCAGCAGCGGCGGCCCGAACCGGAACCGGCGGCCGGTGACCATGTCGGGAAGCACCCGCACGTAGTGGGTCTTCTCGGAGGTCAGCCACGGCAACAGCTGTGCGCGTTCGGCTTCCTGGATCTGCTCGTCGGTGCGCAGCGAGCGGGCCCGGCCCTTGACGATCACGCTCCAGCCCTCCGCGACGTTGTGCTCGTCGACCTCGAACAGCACGCGGTTGTTGATCGCGGTGCTGACCAGCTTGGTGCCCTCCGCCGTGCGAAACAGGATCGACTTGTGCTGGACCACGAAGTTGACCGGGAAGATCTCGGGCAGGCCGTCGACGCTGGTGACCAGTCGTCCCAGGGCCACGCCGGACATCAGCTCCCAGCATTCGTGCTCCGGCAGGATCGTCACGCCGTCATCGGTTATGGACATCAGCCACCCTTCTTCAATAGGTCAAAGTCATTCAACCGCTTGGCCGTTCGGGCAAGCGTAGCTAGCGAATCCGCAGCACGTCCTCCGATGCACGCCTGGGGGTCGGGGCGGGCGCCGCTTCCATCGGCGGCGCGATGCCGGCGCGGATCAGCACCTGTGGCTGGCCGTCGTGTTCCAGCAGACCGCGCACGACGTCACGGCTTTCGTCCAGCTCGATCAGATGGGTCAGCGTGCAGGTCGCCAGGAACGCCATCGTGCATTCCAGCAGCACGGTCGACAACACTTCGCCGCACCGCAGCACGTCCGCCCTGGTGTCCTCGGGGGTGGACAGCACCAAGATCTTCGACCAGTCCACCGCGACCTCGGGGCGGCGATCTTGTTTCGTCCGGGCCGGGAATTCCCGCGCCACGTCCACGCGGCCAATTTCCTTGCCGGACAACAGCGCGCCCGGCGGCACACCCTCGTTTATCGCGAAAGGCGAAGTCCACCACTCGAGTTCGGCGTGATACGACGCGTCGTCGCGGCGCAGCGCCTCGGTGAGCTGTGACGCCTTGACCAGCTCGGGGCGCTGGTCGTCGCGGAGCACGTCGAGTGTCACCAGGCTCTCGTCGAACGTGCTGCGCAGCACGGGCTCGAAGAGGTCCCAGTAGGTGGGCTGTCCCATCGGGAGCCGGTCGGTTCGGCGGTGCAGGATCGCGTTGGCGCGGTCGCGCTGCGCGCGCGTGACGTACTCGACGGGGTGGAATTCGACAGTCGCCAAATGGTCCGGGTCGTTCGGATTGGGAAAGCGGTCGACCTCCGCGCCCCATCCCGAGGCGAGCATGGTGACCCGGAGGTGATCGAGCGCGGCGCCGCAGCTGAGGATCGCCTCCCGGCCGGAAGGGTCCGTGCCCGGCACCGTTCGGTCGCGGTCGACGAACAGCCGCAAAGCCCCGTCCTCGGCGACCCACCGCCACGGCTGGCTGTTGTGTACCGACGGAGCCCGGCACGCAAGCTGCACCGCTTGCCTGAGAGTCTGCGTGTCCACCGTCGTCTTCATGGCCGTCAATTCCTTGCCGAGGTTTCGATTCACCATCGACGGTAGGCCGGAACCCGGCTGGTGGCCAGGGTCGTTGTACCCGGTCGCCGGGGCCGATCAGGTGCCGAAAGGCCTACGCAGAAGAGTTCTTTTCGACGTAGCCCACCACGTCGGCCAGTGTCCGAAGCGACCCGTAGTCCGATTCGGGGATGTCGACGTGCAGCCGCCGGTGGATGCCGCGAAGGAAGCTGAGCCAGTCCATCGAATCGAGGTCGACCTGGTCGCGCAGCAGCACGTCGTCGCTGATGTCATCCGGCTCGACTTCGGGGGCGATGCTTGTCAGCACGGAAAGCACAGCCGTCCGGGTGTCTTCGTTCATCGTCGTCATGTGCACTCACTTCCCTCACTTTTCGAGGAGGTCGGGCTGCTGGAGCAGCTCGTTGATCGCGCTGAGGAACAACGCTCCCCGGTGGCCGTCGCTCGCGCGATGGTCGGCGGCGAGCGTCGCCTGCACGGTGCTCATCACCCGGATTCCGCCGTCGATGACGCAGACCCGCTGGGCCGGCTGCCCGAAGCCGACGATCGCCACCTGCGGTGGGTAGATGACGCCGAAGACCGTGTCGACGCCCTTGTCGCCGAGGTTGGTGACGGTGATTGTCGGGTCGGACATTTCCGAGCTTCGGAGGGAGAACGAGCGCGCCCGCGCGACGAGGTCGGTGAGGTCGTCCATCAATTCGTCGAGCTTCTTCTCCGGGACGTCGTGGATGGCCGGCGCGACGAGACCGCCGCCGCGCAGCGAGATCCCGACGCCGACGTGGACCCCGTTCGCGGGCTCGAACCCGTCGTCGCGCCAAAATCCGTTGAACTCGCCGAAGCGTTGCGCGGCGACGCCGACCGCCTTTAGCAGCAGCACGGCCGGCAGCACCCGCTCGTCGATGGAGCGTTGCGCGTTTCGGGTGGTCAGCCAGGTCAGCGACTTCTCCAGCACGATCTCGTCGGCAAGGTAGTAGTGCGGGATCTCGTGCTTCGACCGGCTCATCGCGGCGGCGATTGACGTGCGCATCGCGGCCGCGCGGTCGGCCGGTGTGGCCTTGGCGGCTTTTTCCTCTTTTGGCTTCTGCGGCTGCTGGGCGGCGGCGTGCCGAATGTGGGCGGCGGCGTGCTCGACGTCGCTGATGATGACGGCGCCCTGCGGGCCGGTCCCGCTCAGCGCGTCGATGTCGACGTGCAGGCTCATCGCGAGGCGGCGGGCCGCCGGCGACACCCACCGGCGATGCTGCGGGGCGCCGGCGGGAGTGGCCCCGAGGGGCGCCTTGGCGCGTTCCGCCGCCGGTTTGTCACCGTTGGCTGCGGGGCGCTGTTTGGCGGCGGGCCGGGCCCGCTTTTCCGCCCGTTCGCCCGGGGCGAGCAGCGTCGCCAAAGTGGTTCCCACTTGGACCGTTTCACCGACGGGGACGAGCAGTTCGCCGACCGTGCCCTCTTGCCAGCATTCGATTTCCACGGCGGCCTTGGTGGTTTCGACGACCGCCACGATCTGGCCGCGCGTCACCTTGTCCCCGGGCTTGACCAGCCACTCGTTGAGCGTGCCCTCGTCCATGTCGGCGCCCAGGGCGGGCATCTTGAACTCGATCATTGCGGCGGCTCACCGAACAGGCCCTGGACGGCGGCGACGATCTGCGCGGTTTGCGGCAGCGCCGCCTGCTCCAGGTGCTTGGCGTACGGCATCGGGACCTCGGCGCTGCACACCCGGGCGATGGGGGCGTCGAGGTCGTAGAACGCGCCCTCCACCACCCGCGCGGTGATCTCGGCGGCCAGACTGCCGCTGCGCCAGGCCTCGTCGATGACGACCAGCCGATGCGTCTTGCGCACCGATTCCAAGATGGTGTCCTCGTCAAGTGGCCGCAACACCCGCAGATCAATTACCTCGCAATCGATTCCGGCCAACGACAACTCGTTTGCGGCGTCGAGCGCCTTCCACAGCGAGCCGCCGTAGGCCACCACGGTGACATCGTTGCCGGCGCGGCGAACGGCCGCTCCGGAGATGTCGGTGGGTCCGAGGGTCTCGATGTCCGACGAGGTGTTGTAGAGCTGGACGTGTTCGAAGATCACCACCGGGTCCGGGTCGGCCAGCGCCGGTCCCAGCATGCCGTAGGCATCCTCGATGGTGGCCGGGGCCACCACCTTGATGCCGGGGATGTGGGCGTACCAGGGTTCCAGGCTGTGCGAGTGTTGCGCCGCGAGCTGGCGTCCGGCGCCCGTGGCCATGCGCACGACGATCGGGACCGAGAACTGCCCGCCCGACATGTGGCGAAGGGCCGCAGCGGTGTTGACGATCTGATCGAGCGCCAACAGGCTGAAGTTCACCGTCATGACTTCGACGATGGGGCGTAATCCGTTGAGGGCGGCCCCGATTCCGATCCCGACGAAGCCCAGCTCCGACAGCGGCGTGTCGCGCACCCGCTCGGGTCCGAATTCGTCCAGCAGGCCCTTGGACGCCGCGTAGGTTCCGCCGTAGCGGCCGACGTCCTCACCCATCAGCACCACGCGCGGGTCCTCGCGCAGGGCGTCGCGGATCGCGTCGTGAACGGCGGCCCGGTAGGTCGTCTTGGTCGTCTTCATCGCGCCTCCTCCGGAGTCGGTGTGAGCACGTCGCGTTCGAGATCCGCCACGTCCTCCCACGTGCCCGCCTCGGCGAAGGCCACCGCGGCTTCGATCTCGGCGACGGCCGAATCCTCGATCTCCCGAACGTCTTCGGCGGACAGCGTGCCGTCGTCCAGGCACCGGTCGGTGAACGACCGGATCGGGTCGCGGTCACGCCACCGTTCGACCTCGCCCTTGTCGCGGTACAGCTCGGGGTCGAACATCGAATGGGCCCGGAATCGATAGGTGCGGAATTCGATGAAGAACGGTCCGCCGGTGTCGCGGACATGATCGACGCCCTGCTGTGCGGCGACGTGGCAGGCCTCGACATCCATCCCGTCGACGGCCATGGTCGGCACGCGGTAGGACGCCGCCTTGACGGTGAGGTCGATCTGCGACTGTGCCCGCTCCAACGCGGTGCCCATCGCGTAAAGGTTGTTCTCGCAACAGAACAACACCGGCAGGTGCCACAGCGCCGCCATGTTCAACGACTCGTGAAACGCGCCCTCGGCCACCGCGCCGTCACCGAAGTAGCAGGCCGTCACCCGCTTCTGCTGCAGCATGGAGTCGGCCAGCGCGATGCCCACCGCCAGCGGCAGGCCGCCGGCGACGATCGCGTTGCCGCCGTAAAACCGCTTCGACGCGTCGAACAGGTGCATCGACCCGCCGCGGCCGCGGGAGCAGCCCTCCTGCTTGCCGAACATCTCGGCCATGATCGAGGTCATCGGGATGCCGCGAAGCAGCGCGTGCGCGTGCTCGCGGTACGTCGCGACCACCGCGTCGTCGTCGGCCAGCGCGCGCAGGGACCCGGCGGCGACGGCCTCCTCGCCGACGTAGAGATGCAGGAACCCGCGAATCTTGGCCGCGCTGTACAGTTCCGCGCACTTTTCCTCCATGCGGCGCACCCGAACCATGTCCGACAAGAGTTCATGGGCCAACTTCACGGTGCTGGTCTGGCGCCGCTCCTCCTCACCGCTTCGCGCTGCATCGTCGCCGGCGCGTGTCATGACGGCACCCCCTCGGCTTGGCGGTCCGGTTGTCTCTCGATGGTGGAGGTGTCGCCCTCGGGCAGCCCGAGTTCGCGGGCCTTGAGCAGCCGGCGCATGATCTTGCCGCTGCTGGTGTGCGGCAGCGTGTCGACGAACTCGAGCTCCTTGGGGGCCACGGTGGCCCCTAGTCGTTTGCGCGCGTGGCCGATCAATTCCCGGCGCAGGTCTTCGTCGGCGACTACGCCGTTCTTAAGCGTGACAAAGGCTTTCACCATTTCGCCGACGGTCGGGTCGGGTATGCCGATGACGGCCGCCTCGGCAACCGCCGGGTGATCGGTGAGCGCGCTTTCGACCTCGAACGGGCCGATCAGATGCCCCGCGGACTTGATCACGTCGTCCTTGCGCCCGACGAACCAGAAGTAGCCGTCGGCGTCCTTCTTCGCGAGGTCCCCACTCAGGTAGAGGCCGTCGGCGAAGGCGTTGCGGTAGCGCTCCTCGGCACCCAGGTAGCCGCGGAACATCGAGGGCCAGCCCGGCTTGAGCGCGAGCTCACCCTCGACGTCGGGTTCGTCGACCACGGTGGTCGTGCCGTCGTCGTTGTGGCGCACGATGAATGCGTCCACGCCGGGCAGCGGCCGGCCCATGGACCCGGGTTTGATGTCGAACGCCGGCGTGTTGGCGATCATGATGCCGCCCGTCTCGGTCTGCCACCAGTTGTCGTGAATGGGCAAGCCCAGCACCCGCTTTCCCCACCACACGGCCTCGGGGTTGAGCGGTTCGCCCACGCTGGCGATGAACCGCAGGCGCGGAAAGCGGTATTGCGCGGGCAGTTCCGGGCCCGCCTTGATGAGCATCCGGATCGCGGTCGGTGCCGTGTACCACACCGACACGCCCTGGTCCTGCAGGATTTGATACCACCGCTGGGCGTCGAACTCGGCCTCGTCGACGATCGAGGTGACCCCGTGCAGCAGCGGGCTGATGATGCCGTACGAGGTTCCCGTCACCCAGCCGGGATCCGCTGTGCACCAATAGGTGTCATCGGGGTGCAGATCCAGCGCGTACAGGCCGGTGAGATAGTGCATCGCGACGGCGCCGTGCACGTGAATGGCGCCCTTCGGGGTGCCGGTGGTGCCGCTGGTGAAGTGCAGCAGTGAGGGGTCGTCGGCGGTAGTCGGCTCGATCGGCGCGTTCTCGTCGGCCGCGTCCACCCACTGCCAGAAGTTGAGCGTTCCGGGTAGGGGATCGGCCCCCTGTTCGTCCCGGCCATCCCCGTCGACGACGAAGACGTACCGCACCGACGGCAGCCGATCGCGGATCTTGGCGATCTTGCGCCGGTAGAGCGCCGCGGTGGTGACCAGGACGTCGGCCTGCCCGATGTTCACCCGGGTCGCGATCGGCTCAGGCCCGAAAGCAGAGAACAGCGGCGAGACCACGCTGCCGTTGCGAAGCGCGCCCAACATCGCGATGTAGAGCTCGGGCGAGCGATTCATCATCGTGAACACGCGGTCGCCCTTGCTGATGCCGAGCGAGCGCAGGGCGCTGGTGAATCGTCTGGTGAACCGGCCGAGGTCCGCGTAGCTGAGGTCGCGCGTGGTGATCGCGCCGTCCCAGCCCGCGTCGAGGACGAAACGCAACGCGGTCCGGGTGGCGGTCGGGCCCTCCGCGTGCCGGTCCACCGCGGCGTAGGCGATGTTGCAGCGGCCATGTCCCATGCCTTCGCACAACGCCGGCACGTCGGACCAGTGAAACTGCGAGCGCGCTTGTTGGTAATCGGTGAGGTTGGGGCGGACGACGCAGTCGTCGGGGGTCTTATGGATGACGTCCATGAGGGGTCCTAGCGGTGTGGCCGGCTCTGTCGCCTGGGCATGTTCATCGTTTGCCCGGCCCGCAATGCCGCAATAGAGACGAAAGTCATCAATGGACCGGCGCCGCCCACCCGGGGACCAAGGACCCTGGTGGCGGAACGCGCGCATGCCCGAGGGTCGACGTGGGACAGGAAGTGAGCGTGCGCAATGACCCAGACGACGGTGGATACCGGCGTGATCACCAGCGCGGTGGAGGTGGCGTGCCGCGCACCGTCGCTGCACAACATTCAGCCCTGGCGCTGGGTGGTGCACAAGGCGAGCGTCGACCTGTTCGTCGACCCGCACCGAACGGTCACAGCCACCGACAGGTCGGGTCGCGAGGCGATCATCAGCTGCGGTGCCGCGCTCGATCATTTTCGGGTCGCGATGGCCGCGGTCGGCTGGGACACCAACGTCGATCAGTTCCCCAACCCGAACAATCTTGACCACCTCGCCTCGGCCGACTTCGCCTCCCTCGACTATGTGGCGCAGGCCAGGCGGGATCGCGCCGACGCGATACCGCGTCGCCGGACCAACCGGCTGCCGTTTCGCGCGCCGAGGCACTGGCCGTCGCTGGAAGCCGTATTGCGCAGCTCAATCGACGACGAGCTGGTGACGCTCGATGTGCTGAACGACGATGCGCGACCGCGGTTGGCCGAGGCGTCCCGGCTTACCGATGAGCTGCGCCGCTACGACGATTCTTACCAGCACGAATTGCTTTGGTGGACATCGCCATTGCGCGAGGCGGAAGGGATCCCCGAGGGCGCGCTGGCCGCGGAGTCGGACGCCCGACGGGTCGACGTCAACCGCCGGTTCCCCATCGACCCGTCCGACGAAAGCGGCTCCGCCGGCACCTACGACGAAGCGAAAATCGTGGTGCTGTCCACACCCGGGGACGCGCGGGTCGATGCCCTCAATTGCGGCGAGGCGCTTTCGGCGATCCTGCTGGAGTGCACGATGGCCGGCCTGGCCACCTGCCCGGTAACGCACCTCACGGAACTGCAATCCAGTCGCGACGTCATCTCCGATCTGACGAGCCGGCCCGCCGCGGTTCCCCAGATTTTGATCCGCGTCGGCATCGAACCCGAGGGGGAGTTGACCCCCGAGCCGACACCGCGGCGGCCCTTGGGCGACGTGTTGGAGATCCGGCGATGAAGGCTGGCGATGAAGGCTAAGGTCGGGGACTGGCTGGTGATCAAGGGCGGCACCATCGGACGCCGGGATGTGCGCGGGTTGATCACCGGGGTGCGGTCGGCGGAAGGCGAGCCGCCATACCAGGTTCGGTGGCTCGACACCGACGAACGGGCGACGGTGTTCCCGGGCCCCGACGCGATCGTCGTCACGGCGGCCGAGCAGCGAGCCGCCGACAAGCGGGCGCGGTCGCGGTTCGCCGCCATGCAGGCGGCCATCGCGGGTCAGGCGCGCACGGCGGGCAACAGGAATTGAAATGTCCTCTCTGCCAAGCGGTCCACCGCTGCTGACCGACGGTGACGTCGACACGCTCGCGTGGCAGTTCCTGCGGTCGCCGTACGCGGACGACACCTATGCGGATTGGCCGCTGGACCGACGGCTCGACGGCTTCCTTCGCCGCGAGGGGTTGGACCGTCTCGTCGAGGACGGCGACACATACGACCTCATCCTCGATCGGGTGATGGCCTACATCGCTGCTCGGGCCCGGCTTTCCAGCTGACGAGGTCGGAGCCGACGAACGGCCCGCCACGCCGGGACTTCCGTCCCTACCGCGGGCAACGCCCTATTGGTCGGATGGAGTCGTCACTGCCACAAATGTTCAGTTCTGGTAATTCCGACCACAACGAGCGGAGTCAACGACCATGCAGACGCCGTCGCGGCCGCCTGGGAGCCGACCCCAAATCGTCACGCTGACCATGAACCCGGCGCTGGACATCACGACGAGCGTCGACGTCGTGCGTCCGACGGACAAATTGCGCTGCGCCGAAACCCGTTACGACCCGGGCGGTGGCGGCATCAACGTCGCGCACATCGCGCACGAGCTCGGCGGGTCGGTGCTGGCGGTCTTTCCCGCCGGCGGGACGACCGGTGGCCTGATCGCGCGGCTGCTCGCCGACGAGGGCGTGCCGTTTTGGCAAGTCCCGATCGGCGCGGCCACGCGCGAGAGCTTCACCGTCAACGAGACCAGCAGCGGCCGCCAGTACCGCTTCGTCCTGCCGGGGCCGCAACTGACGCTGCGCGAACAGGCGCACTGCCTCGAACAGCTGCGGATGGTGGCGAAGTCGGCCGAATTCGTGGTGGCGAGCGGCAGCCTGCCGCCGGGCGTGACCACCGACTTCTACCAGCGGGTCGCCGACATGTGCGGCCACGTCGGCGCCCGGCTGATCCTGGACACCTCCGGCGGCGGCCTGCGACACGTCTCCTCCGGCGTGTTCCTCCTCAAGGCCAGCGTCCGAGAGCTGCGGGAATGCGTCGGCCGCCCCCTGGAAACCGAGGCCGAACAACTCGCCGCCGCACACCAGCTCGTCGACAGCGGTCGCGCGGAAGCGGTGCTGGTGTCCCTGGGGTCAAAGGGCGCGCTGCTCGCGACGGCCCATGCCAGCCAACGCTTTTCGGCCATTCCGATGCCCGGCGGGAGCGGCGTGGGGGCCGGCGATGCGATGGTCGCGGCCATCACGGTCGGGCTCTCTCGCGGCTGGCCGCTGGTCAAGGCCGTCCGGCTGGGCATCGCGGCGGGCGCGGCGATGCTGATGACGCCCGGCACCGCCGCCTGCCTTCGCGCGGACGTGGAGAAGCTGTTCGCCCAATCGGCGGAACCCTGCGATATCGCAAATGACGAACGGCTACCCAGATAAGGCCTAACGACCCCTCTGCAACGACCGGCGCGGCAATAGCCTGAAATTTGAAGAGTCAGGAGCCGACATGAACCAGCTGGACGCCAAGTCGGTGGTAGTGGGCGTCAACGGCTCACAAGCCGCGGTTAACGCCGCCAAGTGGACGGTCGATGAGGCGCTGAGCCGGCAGCTGCCGATGCGCCTCGTCTACGTCACCCCTCGCCGGGACACGGGGTCGGAGCCGCTCTCCGAGTGGGAGCTGGAGCGCGCCGAGATGGCCCTGTCCCGAGCGGAGTGCGCCGTCCAACAGGCGAAAAAGCCGGTTGAGGTCGAAACGGCAATCCTCTCAGGCGATCCCGGCAAAGTGCTGGTCGACGAATCGCGGGACGCGGCCTTGGTTTGCGTGGGCACCTCCAGGCGCGGGTGGGCGTCCGACGGCCTGCTGGGGCCGACGGCCACCACGTTGGTCGCCGAGGCGCAATGCCCGGTCGCGATCATCCGCACCAATCCGGACGGCTCGCCGACCGAGCTGGGCGTGATCGCCGTCGTGCTCAACGACGAGCCGGACAACGACGAAGTCGTGCACCAGGCCATGGAGCAGGGCCGGCGCCGCCACGCGACCGTCCGACAGATCGATCGGCGACTGAACAGCTGGGTCAGGCGCTATCCGGACGTGCACGTACAGACGGTCGCCGCGGGCACCGGCGCGAAAACCGGTGAGAGGCAGGGCGGCGCCGTCGGACTGGCTCCCCAGTTGGCTCCCCAATTGGCTGTCGTCGGCAGTGCCGACGCCCTCGAGATCGCCGGGCTGTCCACGCCGAACTGCCACCCGATCGTGGGCTATCCCGACTGTTCCGTCCTCGTGGTCCGCCATTAGAGGACAGTCCGTGAACGAATTGGCTACGCCGCAGTCGATCGTCGTCGGCATCGACGGCTCGAAGGCGGCGATCCGCGCGGCGCTCTGGGCGCTCGACGAGGCGGTGAGCCGTGACGCCCCCCTGCGGCTCGTGTGCGCGACCGAACAGGATGGCACTGACCAAACCGATCAGGCCGCCGGCCAGGCGGCAATTCGCCAGGCGGTCAAGGCAATTGAGGCCGCGGGCAAGCCGGTGAAGATCGAAACCGAGGTGGTCCAGGGCCCGGCGATCGGCTGCTTGATCAGCGCGTCGGCGGCGGCGGGCATGGTGTGCGTCGGCGCGGTCGGATTGCGTCACTTCCGGCCGGGCCGGGTGGGTTCCACCGCCGCGGCCTTGGCGATGTCGGCGCGCTGCCCGGTCGGCATCATCCGCGCCCGCGACGACCACCCGCACCGCCCCGACGGGATCGTCGTCGAGCTGGACGGGTCGCCCGACAACGGCGTCTTGCTGGGCGCCGCCGCCGCGGAGGCCCGGCTGCGCAACGCCGCCATCCGGGCGATCATCTGCCGCCGGACCGCGCCGGACGAGAAGGGGCCGGACGACCGAGACGGCGATCGGCGGGCCCTCGCCGACCTGGATCGCCGGCTGGCCCGCTGGACGCGGCAGTATCCGGATCTGCGGGTCGAGTCGGTGGCCGTGCACGGCGGGCTGCTCGAGTATTTGGCCTACAACCGCGGCTCGGTAGGCCTGGTGATCGCCGGCGCCCGCGACCGCCGGCAGCTGAGGGAACTCGTCGGACCGGCCGGCAGCGCGGTGCTGCAGGACGCCGACTGTTCGCTGTTGGTCGTCAATCAGCAGCACTTATGACGCGGGCGATAATGAAAACATGCGATATTGAGAGTCGGTCGCGTAAGAAAGGGCTCTTGATGGTCAAGGTTTTCCTCGTCGATGACCATGAGGTCGTGCGGCGCGGTCTTGCCGATCTGCTCGCGTCGGACCCCGAACTGGAAATTGTCGGCGAGGCCGGATCCGTGTCGGAGGCGAAGGCGCGCATACCGGCCTTGCAGCCCGACGTCGCCGTCCTCGACGTGCGCCTCCCCGACGGCAACGGAATCGAACTGTGCCGCGACCTGGTCTCCGACCATCCGGACCTGCGGTGCCTGATGTTGACGTCATTCACTTCCGACGAGGCGATGCTGGAGGCGATCCTGGCCGGCGCCAGTGGCTACGTCGTCAAGGACATCAAAGGCATGGAGCTGGCCCACGCGATCAAAGAGGTCGGCGCCGGTAAATCCCTCCTGGACAACCGTGCCGCCGCCGCGCTGATGGCGAAGCTTCGCGGGACGACCGAACGCGAAGACCCGCTCTCCGGGCTGACCGAACAGGAGCGGACGCTGCTCGGGCTGCTCAGCGAAGGTCTGACCAACCGGCAGATCGCCGCCCGGATGTTTCTTGCCGAAAAGACGGTGAAGAACTACGTGTCGCGATTGCTGGCCAAACTGGGCATGGAGCGCCGGACGCAGGCTGCCGTGTTCGCCTCCAAGCTGGACCAGCGGTCCGGCAGGCCGCACACATCGACAGAACCGCCGCGGGACTAGCCGGCGGCCCGAACCGCTTTGCTGAGGGCGGCTGCGCGCGCGGCTCGCCGGGTTGGGTGCCCGACCTCTTAGGGTTAAGCTGGCTGCGGCATCTCGCGTTCCGTAGATACTCGCTGTTTGCCCTACGCAAGCTGCCTCTTGGCCAGGTTGTCGTGGAGGTATGAGGTCGGGTGACCGGCGGCGACGAACGCGGCTCGGCGTTAGCCGGGCTGGGCCAGCGTGGGCTGGTCAGCAGAATGCACGCGCAGCTGGACGAGTTGCTGGCGGCCCGCGATCAAATGGAACAGCTGCTGCGCGTGTTCGTCGAGATCGGCGCGAACGTCGACGACCTTGACGCGACGCTGCACCGGATCATCGCCGCGGCCAGGGAACTGACCTCGGCCCCCTACGGCGCGCTCGCCATCCGCGACCCCGACGGCACCCTGCTGAGGTTCATCCACGAGGGCATGGACCCCGAGACCGTCGAACGCATCGGGCCCCTGCCGGTGGGCAAGGGCCTGCTGAGCCTGTCGCTGCTCGACACACCGGCCCTGCGCGTGGACGACCTGGGCGCGCATCCGGCCGCCGCCGGGTTCCCCGAGCATCACCCGCCCATGCGTGCCTTCCTCGCGGTGCCGATCACCATCCGCGGGATCGTGTTCGGCAACATCTACCTGACCCACGTCGACCCGGCGCGGGTGTTCTCCGAGTCCGACGAGGTCGCCGCCCGCGCACTCGCGTTCGCGGCCGCGGCCAGCATCGACAACGCCCAGCTCTTCGAGCGCGAGCGGCTGTCGGTGAAGTGGATGGAGGCGAGCCGCGAGATCACGACCGCGCTGCTGTCTAGCACCGAGCCGCACCGGCGCCCACTGCAGTTGATCGCCGAACGCGCGCGCACCCTGACCGGCGCCGAACAGGCGATCGTGCTGGTCCCGGCCGACGCCGACCTGCCGTACGACGAGGTCGACACGCTGGTGGTGGCAGCTTCGGTGGGGGTTAACGCCGACGACGTGATGGGCCGCCAGGTCCCGGTCAACGGTTCCACCAGCGGCGAGGTCTTCCGAACCGGCCAACCGATAATCACCGAGTCCTTGCAGTACCCGATCCAGGCGTTCACCGATGTCGGACAGCGCCCCGCGATACTGATGCCGCTACGCACCGACGACCAGGTCGCCGGCGTCATCGCGATCGCCCGCGGCGCCGACCAGCCGCCGTTCGACGAGAGCTACCTCGACCTGGTCAGCGATTTCGCCACCCACGCCGCGATAGCCCTGGTCCTGGCCGCCGCCCGGGACGACTCGCGCCAGCTGACCATCGTCGCCGAGCGCGAGCGCATCGCCCACGACCTGCACGACCACGTCATCCAGCGGCTGTTCGCCACCGGCATGGACCTGCAGGGCACGCTTGCCCGGGCCCGCTCCCCGGAGGTGGCCGAGCGGCTCAACCGCACCCTCGACGATCTGCAGACCATCATCGAGGAGATCCGGACGACGATCTTCCAGCTCAAATCGCCGTTGGGAAAGGGCGCCGACTTCCGGCAGCGGATCCAACAGGTGGTTGCCGACCTCACCGAGAATCGCGAGATCGTCACCACGATGCGCCTGCACGGCCCGATGACCGCGGTCAGCGGCGAACTCGCCGAGCACGCCGAGGCGGTCGCCGCGGAAGCGGTCAGCAATGCCCTTCGCCACTCGGGGGCGTCCCGGCTGACGGTTGAGGTCGATGTCGCCGACATGTTCATCCTCGACGTCAGCGACAACGGCTGCGGGATCCCCAACGACAACACGCGTAACAGTGGGCTGGCCAACATGAAGTACCGCGCCGAACAACTCGGCGGCACCTGCGAGGTCACCAATCCGCCGGAGGGTGGCACGCGCGTCCACTGGATCGCCCCGCTGACCGACGACTAACGGGCTGGGGTCTAACGGCCCTGCCGGGTGGTGCCGAATCCGAATAACGTCGTGAATCATGAGCGATCAGGCGGTGGGCTCCGCGGGTACGGCCCGGCTGCTCGACGGACGCGTCGTGTCGTTACGCCCCCTCACCGGCGGCGACGCGCAGGCCGTCATGGCGCTGCATCAACACCTCAGCGATCACGACCGCTACTACCGCTTCTTCACGCTGCAGCCGGTCCAGCTCGACGAAGTCGTCGACAAGCTGACCCAACCCGCCGACGGCCGATACGCCCTCGGGGCATTCGACGCGGACCGGCTGATCGGTGTGGCGAACTACACCGTCGTGCGCGAGCATCCGAAAGCGGCCGAGTTCGCGATAGTGGTTGCGCATGAAGATCATTCGCTCGGCGTGGGAACGGCCTTGCTCAAACACCTGGCGCGGGTCGCTCAGGCCCAGGGAATCGGGCACTTCGTCGCCGACGTCCTCGGCGAGAACCA
The DNA here is from genome assembly GCF_000455205.1 of Mycobacterium sp. UM_CSW. Lineage (GTDB taxonomy): Bacteria > Actinomycetota > Actinomycetes > Mycobacteriales > Mycobacteriaceae > Mycobacterium. Next base: position 31,480 of record NZ_AUWQ01000060.1, read on the forward strand.
TCTCATGCTGATGGTCGTGTTCGACCTCGGCTGGCGCTGCGAGCCGGCGCAGTACGGATCCGTCCGTCACCTCGAGATCGAGCTGCCCGACCTCGGCGATGAGGACGCGAAATGCCCGGCGTGACACGTGAATTCGGGGTACTCGTCTCGGTCGACGGGTCGCCGGCATCCGATGCCGCCGTCGCCTGGGGTGCGCGCGAGGCCATCATGCGCGACCTGCCCCTCACTCTGATGCACGCCGTCGCACCGGTGGTCGTCGGCTGGCCGGTGGGCCGACTGTACGACGAGATGCCCGAGTGGCAACACGACGACGCGCGGCACGTCATCGATCAGGCCCACAAGACGCTGACCGCCGCCCTAGCGGGGGCCGCGCCACCCGAAATACGCACCGAGGTGGTGTATTCCGGCGTGGTGCCGGCGCTGGTCGAGGCCTCCAGGGACGCGTGGATGGTCGTCGCGGGCAGCCAGGGCCTGGGCGCGATGGGCCGGCTGCTGTTGGGGTCGGTCACCACGGGATTGGTGCACTACGCGCACTGCCCGGTTGCGGTCATCCACTCCGATGGGACGGCCGCCGCCGCCGACGCGCCGGTGCTGCTGGGCATCGACGGATCGCCCGCGTCGGAGGCGGCGACGGTCCTGGCCTTCGACGAGGCAGCGCGCCGCGGCGTCGGGCTGCGCGCGCTGCACGTGTGGAGCGACGTGGGGGTGTTTCCGGTGCTGGGGATGGACTGGCGCGACCGCGAGCGCGAGGGGCAGGAGATCCTCGCCGAACGCCTGGCCGGCTGGCAGGAACGGTATCCGGACGTGCGCGTCGAGCGATTGCTCTTCTGCGACAAGCCATCCCACTGGTTGCTCAAGGAGTCCGAGCACGCCCAGCTGGTCGTGGTCGGCAGCCGCGGTCGCGGCGGATTTCCCGGGATGCTGCTCGGGTCGGTGAGCTCCGCCGTGGCGCAGTCGGCGAAAGTTCCCGTGATTGTTGTCCGTGAGGAGAATCGATGATCGAAGTGTTGGAGGACATGCCGCAGGGCGTGACCGGCATCCGGGTGTCGGGCCGGCTGCGCGGCAACGAGCTGCGCCACTTCAAACCCGAGATGGAAAAGATGCTGCAGAACGGCGAGATCAGGATCGTCGAGGTCATCGCGCCCGACTACGAGGGCTTCGGGCCGGGCGGGTTCGCCGAAGACCTCAAGCTCGGGTTCGGCGCGCTTTTCACGCATTACTCGGACTTCAAGCGGATCGCCGTGGTTTCCGACAAGGACTGGGTCGGCCACGTCATGCACGCGGTGGCGTGGATGATGCCCGGCGAGCTCGCCGTGTTCGGGCTCGACGAGTTTGACCGCGCGAAGGAATGGGCCGCCGGGACTTCGTAAACCCCTGTGTCACTTTGGTTTCAGTGGTCACAGGGCGGGGTTTGTTGTCGGTGGGTGTTCGTACGATTCGGGGTATGAGTGCGAGCAGTCGTGAGGAGATCGTCGAGGTTTTCGACGCGCTCGATCATGACGTGAAACGCCTGTGCGACTTGTCTTTTGACGCGCTCACCACCCCGGAGCGGTTGCGGGTTCTCGAGCGGGTGGAGGCTGCGGCGCGGCGGCTGCGCGCCCCGCAGCACACGCTGATCAACCAACTCACCGCCCAATCCGGCCCAGAAGAACTCGGCGGCACCCTGCGCGGCGCGCTGGCCGACCGGCTGCGCATCACGAAGGCTGAGGCGTCTCGGCGCATCGACGAAGCCGAGGATCTGGGGGAGCGTCGGGCGTTGACCGGGGAGGCGTTGGCGCCGCAGCTGAGCGCGACGGCCGCCGCGGTCCGCGACGGGCGCATCGGCGACACCCACGTGCGGGTGATCCGCAGCTTTTTCGCTCACCTGCCCGCCGAAATCGACCTGGGCACCCGGGAGGCCGCCGAGGCCGATCTGGCCGGCAAGGCCCGCGACTATCGCCCCGACGAGCTGGCCAAATACGCCAAACGGATCATGGACTGGCTGCACCCCGACGGCGAGTTCAGCGACGCCGAGCGGGCCCGCAAGCGCGGCATCGTGTTGGGCAACCAGGAATTCGACGGCATGTCACGCATCAGCGGCCTGATCACCCCGGAGTTGCGCGCCGCGATCGAGGCGATGCTGGCCAAGCTGGCCGCGCCCGGCGTCTGCAACCCCGACGACGAGATCCCCGTGGTGGATGCGATACCGGACGAGGAGGCGGTGCGCCGCGACACCCGATCCCAGGCTCAGCGCAACCACGACGCCTTCCTCGCGGGCCTGCGCGCCCTGTTCGCCTCGGGCGAGTTGGGCAGCCACAACGGCCTACCGGTGTCGATCGTCGTGATGACCACACTCAAAGAGCTCGAGGCCGCCACCGGCAAGGCCCTGACCGGCGGCGGCACCCTGGTGCCGATGTCCGACGTCATCCGCTGGGCCGGCCACGCCCACCATTACCTGGCGATCTTCGATGACGCCAAGCCGCTGGCGCTCTACCACACCAAACGCCTCGCCTCACCGGCACAACGCATCATGCTCTACGCCCGCGATCGCGGCTGCACCAAACCCGGCTGCGACGCCCCGGCCTACCACAGCCAGGTCCACCACATCCAAGGCTGGACAACCACCCACCGCACCGACATCGACGACCTCACCCTGGCCTGCGGACCCGACAACCGCCTCGCCGAACAAGGCTGGACCACCCGCACCAACGCCCGAGGCGAAACCGAATGGATCCCCCCACCCCACCTCGACCACGGCCAACCCCGCACCAACAGCTTTCACCACCCCGAACGATTCCTCCGCGACACCGACGACGACGAACCCGTTTGATCTCAGTCGCGCACCACCAGCACTGAGCATCCGGTGCGGCCGAGCGGGGATTGATCCGATGGGCCGATGATCTGGGCGACCTTGTCGGCGTCCTCGCTGCCCACCACCGCGAGATCCACGGATTCCTGTGTGTGGGTGAGGAATTCGGCGGCCCCGCGCCTGGCGGCGGCCGGCATGACGTGCACCTCGCGATACCGCGATACCCACTTGCGAAGCCGGGGCTCAAGCTGCTCGTAGGGGATCTCGCCCAACCCCCGCCGCCAGGTTCCGAGCGCCAGGATCGACGCCCCGCGCAGCCGCGCCGCCCGGAAGCCGTGTTCGAGCACAGCGTCATTGCCCGGTGAATCGTCGACGACAACGGCGATGTACCCGCAATCCTTCGCCGCGGCATCGCCGTTGTTGCGGACAATCGCCACTGGGCAATGCGCTTTCCGGGCGACGGTGTCGGCGGTCGAGCCGAGTATCTTGCGTGCGACCCACCCGATCCCCGCGGATCCCACGCAAACCATTGCAGCACTGCGGGATTCGTCAATCAGGACGCCCTCCGGCGATCCGCTCACGATGTCGCATTCGACTTTGACCGGCTCACCCATGGCCGCAAGCGCCGCGTCGGCGGCGCGCAGGGACTCCTGGGCGTACTCGACCTCCAGGCTTGCGTCGTTCCCGACGTCGCCAGGGACCGCTTGGACCAGCCGCAGCGGCACGTTGCGGCTGACCGCCTCGGTGATCGCCCACTTCGCCGCGTTGATCGCCGCGTCCGACCCGTCGATGCCCACGACGATCCGCTCCGATGACGGCGGATTGTTCATCACGACCTCCCGATCCGGCGGCGGGGCCGCCATTCGCAGACGTTATTAAGGGAGGCGGGCGTGTCGGCAGGGCCGTTCGACCCACATCCCTGGGCATTAGGGCTTCAGGCGACCTCGATGCTCTGCCCGGGCAGGAGATGCTGCACGCGGCCGCGGCATTCGACCACGATCGGACCGGCGTTGCCGGCCTCGGAGGTCAGATCCCCTGTCCGTCCGCTGATCCGGAGGTGCAGCCGGTGACCGCGGTACACGAAGGGGAACTCGATTGCGCCGAGCGCCGCGGGCCAGTGCGGGCCGAGCACCAGGCGGTCGTCGCGCGTTTCCAGCCCGGTGAAACACCGCTGCACCAGATCGAAGCTGCCGGCCATCGCGGCCAGGTGTATCCCTTCCGCGGTGGTGCCGCCCTGGATGTCGGCGACGTCGGAACCCAGCACCTGGACGAAGTACCGCATGGCGTGGTGGCGGTTGGCGCGGGTGAGGACCCAGGAGTGCACGATCGCGCTGAGCGTGGAGCCATCCGAGGTTCGCGACAGGTAGTACTCGATGGTCTTCGGGATCTGCTCGGGCTCGAAACGGTAGCCGAGCCGGCCGAACAGGCCCAGCAACTCCTCCGACGACAGCAGGTAGAACAGCATCAGCGCGTCGGCCTGCTTGGAGGCCTTGTAGTTGTTGACGCTGTCGTCCTCGGCCTCCAGGATCCGGTCGAGCCGCTGGATGTTGCCGTATCGCTGCCGGTAGTGCTCCCAATCCAGTTCGGCCAGTTCCGAATAGCCTTCGAACTGGCTGATCACGTCGTCGTGGAAGGGGACGAACATGCGCCGTGTCACGTCATCCCACCGGTCCAGCTCCTCGGTCGTCAGGCCGACCTTGCCGACCAGATCGAGCCTGTCGCGCAGCGGCAGCAGCTCCAGCGCGTCCATTGCCCGCAGGATCACCCAGACCGCCATCACGTTGGTGTACGCGTTGTTGTCGACGCCGTCGTATTCCTTGCCCGGATAACCGGAATGGAACTCGTCGGGGCCGATGATTGCCCGGATCGTGTAGCGGCCGCGGGTGTCGTCGAAACTCGCCAGGCCCACCCAGAAGCGCGCGATCTCGACCAGCATCTCGGTGCCGTAGTCGATCAGGAATTGGCGGTCACCGGTCACCTGGTAGTGCTGCCAGGCGTTGTAGGCGACCGCGAGGCCGACGTGGTGCGCGCGGGCGCTGGCGTCCGGATTCCAGTGGCCCGATTGAGGATTCAGGTGCACCTCCTGGCTCACCTCGCGGCCGTCGCTGCCCGATTGCCACGGGTACATCGCGCCGAGATAGCCGGCCCGGCGCGCGGCACGGCGCGCCTCGGGAAGCCGCCGGTAGCGATACAGCAGCAGCGACCGGGACACGTTCGGCAGGCGCAGGCTCAGGACCGGCGAGACGAACAGCGAGTCCCAGAACACATGGCCGCGGTAGGCCTCGCCGTGCAGCCCGCGCGCGGGAACCCCGGCGTCCAGTTCGGCGGTGTGCGGCGAAAGGGTCTGCAGCAGGTGCACCAGATGCAGCCGGAGCACCCGCAGCGCCGGCGTGCTGTCGGTGAGGCCCACGTCGCACTGCTCCCACAGGCGCGCCCAGGCCCGGGTGTGCTGCTGGTGAAGGTCGGCGTAGCGGCCGGCGGCGTCGAGGTATTGCTGTGCGGCACTGACCGGTTCGGATATGGCGGTGTCCCGGCCGGTGAAGACGGTCGCCACCTTCTCGCACGTCACGGACTGCCCCTCCGACAGCGTGACCGCGATGTCGTGACCGCCCCGGTCGCCGTCGGTGACGACGGCGTAGCGCGCGTCGGCGCGCACATCGGGGACGTCGTCGCGCCACACGGTGGTACGCGCCGCGACGGCGATCGCGATCCGCGACTGCGAGGTCTCGGTCCGCAATACCGTTGAGTCGGAACCGGTTTCCTCGATCGCCGTCGCGGTGAGGTGCGCGCCGGACAACGACCGGTAGCGCTCGACCATCGTATTTTGCACGCTCGCATCCAGCAGCGACCTGAACTCGACCGTGCCCGACCAGTTCTCGGCGCCGACGGTGGTCTTCATGGCGAGCAGGTGCGGCTGGTGCATGGAGGCGAAACGCTGCTGGGTCAGCGTCGTGATCCGGCCCGAGCCGTCGCGAAATCGCAGACTGCGGCTCAGCGTCGCGTCGCGCAGGTCGAATGTCTGCCGAAAGAACAACAATTCGGTGTCGTCGGCGGAAAACCACGCCCCGCCGTCGATCCGGAACGTCAGCGGCAACCAGTTGGGCAGGTTGACCAGGCTCTCATTCTCGATCGTCCGGCCGGCGACCCGGTCGGTCAGCGTGTTGTACACCCCGGTGGCATAGGTGCCCGGGTAATGGGCGTCAGAAGCCGCCGCCTCGGATGCGCAACCCCGGGTGGCCAGGTAACCGTTCCCCACGGTGCACAGCGCCTCGCGCAGCCGCTCGTACTTCGGGTCGTAGCCCTCGTAGACGAGTTCCCACGCGTCGCCGGGCGTCGCCGCCGCCTGTTCCAGGTCCAGGGCCAGCCGGTGGACGAATTCGGCTACGGCGGTCGGGTTTTCGAGGCTGAACGGCGCCGCGGACGGGCGATCGCCGTCCTCGTCGTGGCGCACCACGATGCCCACGCCGTCGAATTGGACGGCGTCGAAGGCGTCCTCGTCGGTGATGTCGTCACCGATGTAGATCGGCAGCACGGCGCCGGGTTCCGCGCCGTCACCGTCCACGATGCGTTGCAGCAACCAGCCGAGCGTCGTGCCCTTGTCCCCGTCCATGTTCGGGCGAAGTTGGATGACCTTGCGGCCGGGGGTGATCCGCAGGCCCTCGGTGCGGGCAAGCTCGCGAACCGCCACGATCGCCCGGTCGACGTCCTGCGGTTCGGCATTGCGGTAATGGACGGCGACCGCAAAGCGCTTGCGCTCCACCGCGATTCCCGGAACGTTTCTCAGCGTCTCCGTCAAGCGGTCGGCGGCGCGCGCCACGCTGTCGGCGACGTCGGCGGCGGCGTTCTCCAACGCCGAGCCGTCGGGCGCGATCACCTCGTAGCCGTGTCCGCCCGCGTACCACACGCCGTCGACCTTCACCCGTTCGCGGACGTCAGCGACGTCACGGCCGCTGATCACCACGACGGGACACCGCGCGGCGAGCGCGCGCAACGCTCTGTCGGCACCGTCGACGAGCTTCGCCGATTCCGGGTGATCGACGATGTCGGACAGCGTGCCGTCGAAGTCGAGGAAGACCACGGGTCGCCGGTTCGCCACCAGCTCTTTGACCTGGCCGTAGGCGAGCAGCGCATCGGCGATCCGCGACATGGGCGCGCCGCCGCGGCGCACCGAGATCTCGGCCAGGTCGGCGACCACGGCGTCGGCGCCACAGGACAGCAGCCCGGCGGCGTGCCCGTTGCGCTGGACGCCGATGACGAGGCCGAAGCCCCCGTCCCCGGCGGCCTTGACCCCGGCCTCGTCGCGGTCGATCACCGCGCATCGGACGGCGCGCACCCCAAGGCGGCGGGCGGTTTCGGTTGGCGACGGCCCGTCGACCGCGAGGCCGACGAGGTCGTCGATCCCCGCGGCGCGCAGGGCTTCCGCGCAGTCGCGGCCGGGCGAGTAGACGGCCGCCGCGACGCCGGCGTCCCGCAGCCGCCGCAGCAGGGGGACGGCCGAATCGCGTGCCTCGACGGCACGCGGTGCCGCCTCGGTGATCAGGCTGTCCAGCCCGAGGATTACCGCATCGTGGTAGCGCCGATCAACGGTGGCAGCCCATTCGGTCACTTCTGTGACGATGCCACTTGGCGGCCCGGGTCAACGGGGCCTGATGTCCACGGGTTTGGGGACTAAAGCCTCATGTTCGACGAGCGTTCGGCCAATAGCGTTTTGAGCAGACGTAGGAGGTACAGGATGTCTATGTCCACACCCACGAACCGCCACGGCATTGTCGCCGGTGTCGACGGGTCGCCCGCATCGAACGCCGCCGTCTGCTGGGCGGCTCGGGACGCGGCGATGCGGAACGTCCCGTTGACGTTGGTGCACATGTACAGCACGTACGTGCCGACGTTCCCGCAGATACCGCTTCCGGCCGGAGTCGCGGTTTGGCAGGAGGAGGACGGACAGCAGGTCCTCGAGCAGGCGGTCAAGATCGCCGAAGACGCCGTCAAGGGCGACCAGCAGGTCGCGATAAGCACCGAACTGAAGTGCTCGCCGCCGGTGCCGACGCTGATCGACCTGTCCGAAGAGGCCGACATGATCGTCGTCGGCAGCAACGGGCGCGGCGCGTGGGGCCGGGCGCTGCTGGGTTCGGTCAGTTCGGGCGTCGTGCGGCACGCGAAGTGCCCGGTCGCCGTCGTGCGGGACGAAGACCCGCTGATGCCGCACCCGCAGCAGGCTCCCGTGCTGCTGGGCATCGACGGCTCGCCCGCCTCCGAGCTCGCGACGGCCATCGCGTTCGACGAGGCCTCCCGCCGCGGGGTGGACCTGGATGCGCTGCACGCGTGGAGCGACGTTCAGGTGCTCGAACTCCCCGGATTCGATTGGGCGGTGGTGAAGGCGGAAGCCGAGCGCAGCCTCGCCGAAGGGCTGGCCGGCTGGCAGGAACGCTATCCGGACGTCACGGTGCGGCGACTCCTCGTGTGTGATCAGCCGGCCCGCCAGCTGATCGAGAAATCGGAGTCCGCCCAACTGGTCGTCGTCGGCAGCCACGGCCGGGGCGGCCTCGCCCGCACGCTGCTCGGTTCCGTCAGCAACGCCGTCGTGCACTCCGTCCGGATGCCGGTGATCGTCGCGCGCCCCACCTAAGGCTTGGCACGGGCGTCCGCGGCGGCGAGGCTTAGGCGGTGACCGAGACCCGAGCGCCCTATATCGATGTGCACGAAACCCACACGGGCGTGGTCGTGCTCGCGGGCGATCGGGCATTCAAGGCCAAGAAGCCGGTGCTGACCGACTTTCTCGACTTTCGCACGCCGGAGCGGCGCGAGCTCGCGTGCCGCCGCGAGGTCGAGCTGAACCGCCGGCTGTCGCCGGACAGCTACCTCGGGGTCGCCCAGCTGTCCGACCCGGGCGGCGGCCCGGCCGAACCGATCGTCATCATGCGTCGCTACCGCGACGAGGACCGGCTGGCGTCCATCGCGCGCCGCGACACCGACGGCTCGGTGCGAGGGCTGCTGGACACCATCGCCGCGGTGCTGGCCCGCTTCCACGAGCGCGCCGAGCGCGGCCCGGCGATCGACGCGCAGGGCGAGGCGGCCGCGATCGAGAAGCGCTGGCGCGACAACCTGGTGGAACTGGACCGCTACACGGACACGGTGTCCAGCGCGACGCTGTCGCGAATCCGGCGGCTCGCAACCGAATTCATCGCCGGCCGCGAACCCCTGTTCCGGCGCCGCGTCGAGGACGGGCTGATCATCGACGGCCACGGCGATCTGCTCGCCGACGACATCTTCTGCGGCCAGGACGAACCGGCGCTGCTCGATTGCCTGGAGTTCGACGACAAACTTCGCTACGTCGACTGCGTCGACGACGCCGCCTTCCTCGCCATGGACCTCGAGTTCCTCGGCCGCAAGGACCTCGGCAAGCACTTCCTGCAACGCTATGCCGCGCACGCGGCGCGGGAGGCGCCCCGGGCGCTCGCGCACTTCTATGTCGCCTACCGCGCGGTCGTGCGGGCGAAGACCGACTGCGTGCGACTGTCCCAGGGCAAGCCGGAGGCCGCCGACGACGCCGCCCGGCACCTCGCGATCGCCGACGAGCATCTCCGCAGCGGCGCGGTACGCCTGGCCCTGGTCGGCGGAAACCCCGGCACCGGCAAGTCCACCGTCGCCCGCGCGCTCGCCGAACAGACTGGGGCCCAGGTCATCTCGACCGACGACGTCCGCCGGGAACTGCGGGACTCCGGCACCGTCGCGGGCGACTCCGGCGTCCTGGATCGGGGGCTCTACAGCCCGGACAACGTCGCGGTCGTGTACGAGACCGCCCTACGGCGGGCGCGGTCGCTGCTGGGCGAGGGGCAATCGGTGATCCTCGACGGCACCTGGCGGAACCCGGAGCTGCGGGCGCGGGCCAACCGCCTCGCGTCCGAAACGCACTCGGCGACGGTAGAACTCATGTGCTCGTCGACGGTCGACACGGCTGCCGGGCGGATCACCACCCGGCGGCCGGGCAATTCCGAGGTGACCCCGCAGATCGCCGCGGCGATGGCCGCCGAGCGCGCCGGCTGGGAGACCGCGCACCGCATCGACACCTCCGGGGCCGTCGAGGACTCGGCGCGCCAGGCCGTCGACGCCTGGCGCCAAACGGTTTAGGTTCCGGTCCCAGGAGTCGAACGCCCCGGTCGTAGGGGACCAACGGCCCTGTCAGCGATGTGTGCCACGTCCCTATGGTCAGTTCGAGAGACTTGAGTGGAGTGGTTGAGATGCTGCTGAAAGCGCCGGATTCCGAAGTCATCCGCGACGCCGTGATGCTGGCGAGCCGGGCGCCTTCGCTGCATAACAGTCAGCCCTGGCGGTGGGTGGTCGAGGGTGCGCGGCTGCAGCTGTGGGCCGACTCCCGTCGGCTAATGTCCGCCACCGACCGCACCGGCCGGGAGCTGACGTTGAGCTGCGGCGCGGTCCTCGATCACCTCCGGGTCGCGATGGCTGCCGCCGGCTGGGACAGCGCTACCGAGCGCCTCCCGGATCCCTCCGAGCCGAATCACCTGGCCACCGTCGAGTTCCGGCCCGCCGACGGCGTGACGGAGGCGCAACAGCTGCGCGCCGACGCGATCCGTCATCGCCGCACCGACCGGCTGCCGTTCGCCGCGCCCGCCGGTTGGGCGGTGGTGGAGGCGCAGCTGCGCCTCGCGGTCCATCCGCACGACGTCCTGCTCGACGTGGTGCCCGAGGATGCGCGGCCGACGCTGGCGGAGGCGTCGGCGCTCACCGAGCAACTGCGGCGCCACGACGCCGCCTACCTGTCCGAATTACGCTGGTGGACCTCGCCGTTCGAGTCGGACGCCACCCACGTGCCGGAAAGCTCCCTGGTGTCCAGCACGGAGGCCGCCCAGGTCGACGTGGCGCGGACCTTCCCGCCGGCGGGCGGGGGCCACCGGGGCGACGCCGTCGATCGCGACCACTCGAAGATCGTGGTGCTGTCCACCCAGCACGGGGACGCCCGGCTGGACGTCTTGCGCTGCGGCGAGGCCCTGTCGGCGGTGTTGCTCGAGTGCACCATGGCCGGCCTGGCCACCTGCACGCTGACCCACATGACCGAGATGTCGATGAGCCGAAACATCATCACGCAGATCACCGGAACCGCCGGCCAGCCGCAGCTGCTGATCCGGGTCGGCCGGCCGGCGCCGAACGGTTACCACGTCGAGCCCACCGCGCGGCGGCTGGTGACCGAGGTCCTCAAGTTTCGCAGTGACCCGCGAGGGGACTGAAAGGAGGTGGCGCCGATGGCTCGGCACTGGCTTGTGATGGAGACCCCCGGGGAGGGCGTTGCGGCGCCGTTCGTCGCCCGGCTGGCCGGCGCCGGGCGGCAGCTGCCCGAAACCCGGCTCACCACCGACGAATTGATGGCGACCACCCGCCACCGCACCCACATCGACCTGGAACGGCTCACCGGGATCCGCGAGCGCCGGGTATCGGTGGGCGACGAGGATTCCTACAGCCTGGCCACGTCGGCGGCGCTGAACGCGCTGGCCACCGCGCGCCAGGACCCCGCCGCGCTCGACGTGGTGATCAGCTGCAGCATCACGAAATTCCGCAGCGGCCTCACCCAGTGGCTCGAGCCGACGATGAGCAGCGCCGTGGCCCGCGCGATCGGTGCGCCCCAGGCGATGACCTTCGACGTGTCCAACGCGTGCGCCGGGATGCTCACCGGAGTAACAATTTTGAACAACTGGATCCGGCAGGGCATCGTCGAGCGTGGGCTGGTCGTCAGCGGTGAGTACATCTCACAGTTGAGCCACAACGCCGCCCGCCACATCCGCAACATCATGAGCAAGGAACTCGCCTGCCTGACCCTGGGCGACGCCGGCGCGGCGCTCCTGCTCGAACGGGCCCCAGCGGGCTCCGCGGGCATCGGTCTGGCCGGGTTCACCACCGTGGCCGACTACAGCAGGCTGTGCCTGGCCTATCCGGAGGGACACGACCCGGGCGCGCGGATGTTCACCAACTCCCGTGCCATCCAGAAGGCCGCGATCGCCAACACCCCGCTGCTGTTGAGCGAAGTGCTTGACGCGGTGGGCCTTTCGATTCACGACATCGACCACGTGATCACCCACCAGACCTCGGCGCGGGCCATCCGCAAGGGAATGAAGCGGATGTCGGAGGCATTTGGCGACAGCCCGCGCCACGACGCGGTGATCACCGTCGACCGGTACGGCAACACGGCGTCGACGACCCACACCGTGGCGCTCGTCGAGGAACTCGAGGCCGGCAACATCCGGCCCGGCGAGCGGGTCGCGTTGCTCGCGCTGGCCTCCGGATTGGAGATCGGCGTCGTCCTGCTCACCCTGGATGAGGATTTGGTGAATCGCTATGGGCACGGTCATTGATCGAGTAGACGTCGCACACCCGCACCTGCGTGGTCGCCACAGCGCGCTGCACCTCGCGGTGATCGCCGCCAAGGACTGCCTGCACCAGGCCGGGTGCGATCCCGACGAGCTGGATCTGGTTGTCAACGCCGGGATTTACCGGGATCGCAACCTGGGGGAGCCGGCGCTGGCCGCGCTGATTCAGGACGACATCGGGGCCAATCCGGAGGATCCGCACGCCGGAGCGCACGGCACCTTCTCGTTCGACATCGCCAACGGGGCCTGCGGGGTCCTGACCGGACTGCAGATCGTCGACGGCTTCTTGCGGTCACGCAGCATCAACCGCGCGCTCGTCGTGGCCAGTGATGCCGACCCGGGTCACGGGATGAGCGAGCACTTTCCGTTCTCGGCCGCCGGTGCGGCCCTGCTGTGCCACTGGACCGACGACGACTACGGGCTGAGCCGGGTGTCCTGGGTGAACACGGACGACACCGAGGCCTTCTCGGCGACGGTCGGATTCGCCGACGCGCGAAATGTGCTGCGGTTCAATCACTCGGCAGACATGGACGAGCGGTTCGCCGCGGCGGCCGCCGCGGCCGTGCGCGCGTGCCTGGACGCGCAAGCCATTGGGTTGGACGACGTCGACCTGATCGTCGCCGCCCCGGCCCGGCCCGAGTACCGCGCGGCACTGAGCCGTCTGCTCGAGGTGCCGCGCGAAAAGGTCTGCGTCGCAGCCGATCACCGCATGCACACCGCCGCCCTGGCCGCCGCGTTCGAACCGGCCGCCGAAAACTTCCCGGTGGGTGCCCGGGTGCTGTTCGTCGCCGCCGGCGCGGGCGTCACCGCCGGTGCTGCGCTGTATCGCCAGCCGCCGTCGTCGAAGTGACTCGAGCGTCACGCCAGCGTGACGCTCGAGCTCGAGAGTCACGCCAGCGTGACGCCCGGCCGAGGATCGAGACGGGCAGACCTCAGCGAAAAGTCACTGCAGCGGCACCGCTTGGCGCTCCAGCTCGAGAATCTGGCGGGTGGTCTTGACGACCACGTCGGGGTTCAGGCTGATCGAGTCGATGCCGGCGCGGACCAGGAACTCCGCCATGTCCGGGTAGTCGGACGGCGCCTGCCCGCACAGCCCCGAATGAATCCCGTTGCGGCGGCAGCCTTCCACGGCCAGGCGGATCATCTCCTTGACGCCCTCGTCGCGCTCGTCGTAGTCGAAGGCCACGATCTCGCTGTCGCGGTCGACGCCGAGGGTGAGCTGGGTCAGGTCGTTCGAGCCGATGGAGAAGCCGTCGAAGCGTTTGGCGAACTGATCGAGCAGGATCACGTTGTTCGGGATCTCACACATCGCGTACACCTGGAGGCCGTTCTGGCCGCGCTGCAGGCCGAGGTCGGCCATGGTCTGCAGCACCAGGTCCGCCTCGGTCACCCGGCGCACGAACGGGAGCATGATGATGACGTTGGTCAGGCCCATGTCCTCGCGGACGCGTTTCATCGCGCGGCATTCCAGCGCGAAGCCCTCGGCGTAGGCGGGGTGGGCGTAGCGTGAGGCGCCGCGGAACCCGATCATCGGGTTGCTCTCGACCGGCTCGAACGCGCTGCCCCCGATCAGGCTGGCGTATTCGTTCGTCTTGAAGTCCGACATCCGGACCACGACGGGCTTCGGCCAGAAGGCGGCCGCGATGGTGCCGATTCCCTCGGAGAGGCGCTCCACGAAGAATGCGCCGCCGTCGGGGTAGCCGCGGGTGAGCCGTTCAATGGTGCGCAACGCCTCGGCGTCGCCGACCTTTTCGGGGTGCAGCAGGGCCAGCGGATGGACCTTGATGTATTCGCTGACGATGAACTCCATCCGGGCAAGTCCCACACCATCATTCGGTAAGAACGACGTCTTGAACGCGAGGTCGGGGTTGCCGAGGTTGACCATGATCTGGGTCCGCGGCCGCGGCAGGCCGGCCACTTCGGTGCGGTCGACGTGGAAACCCACCTCGCCGCGGTATACCCGCCCGGTATCGCCCTCGACGCAGGACACCGTGACGACCTCGCCGTTCGGGACGCTCGTGGTGGCGTCGCCCGCGCCGACCACGGCCGGGATGCCCAGTTCGCGCGCGATGATCGCGGCGTGGCAGGTGCGCCCGCCGCGGTTGGTCACGATCGCGGCGGCGATCTTCATGACCGGCTCCCAGTCCGGCGTGGTGGTGTCGGCGACGAGAACCTGGCCGGGCTGGAAGTCGGAGAGGTGCTCGAGGTTGTCGATCAGTTTCGCCCTACCCGACGCGACCTTCTCGCCGACGGAGCGGCCCTCGGTGAGTATCTCGCCCCTTCCCTCGAGCACATAGGTCTCCACCGTCGTCGAACTGCGCTGGGACGCCGCCGTTTCGGGGCGGGCCTGGACGATGTAGAGCTGCCCGTCGAGACCGTCCTTGGCCCACTCGATGTCCATCGGCCGCCCGTAGTGCCGCTCGATGGTGCAGGCATAGCCGGCCAGCTCGAGGACGTCGTCGTCGGTGACGCAGAACCGGCCGCGGTCGGCCTTCGGCGTCGGGATGTTGCGGGTGGTCTGCTTGGTCCCGCCCTCGACGAAGACCATCTTCACCGCCTTGTCGCCGATCAGGCGGCGCAGCACGGCGCGGTGGCCGGCCTGATAGGTCGGCTTGTGGACGTAGAACTCGTCGGGGTCGACGGCCCCTTGGACCACGTTCTCGCCCAACCCGTAGGCGCCGGTGACGAAAACGACGTCATTGAAGCCGGATTCGGTGTCGATGGTGAACATCACGCCCGACGAGGCGAGGTCGGAGCGCACCATCTTCATGATGCCGATCGACAGCGAGACCTTGAAATGGTCAAAGCCCTGGTCGATACGGTAGTGGATGGCCCGGTCGGTGAACAGGCTGGCGAAGCAGCGGCGGCACGCATCGAGCAGGCTCTCGGCGCCGGTGATGTTGAGGAAGGTCTCCTGCTGGCCGGCGAAGCTGGCCGTCGGCAGGTCCTCGGCGGTCGCCGAGCTTCGCACCGCCAGGCTGACGTCCTCGCCGTACTCCTGCTGAAGCATGCGGTAGGCGGCCACGATCTCGGCGGCTAGGTCGTCGGGAAGCCCTGCGCCGTAGACGATCTCACGGGCCCGCTTGCCCCGGCGCGCCAACTCGGCGACGTCGTCGGGGTCGAGGTCGTCGAGCTCGGCGTGCAGCGCGTCCCAGGCGCCGGCGCGGTCCAACATGTGTCGGTAGCCGGCCGAGGTGGTGGCGAACCCGTGCGGGACGCGCACGCCCTGCCCGGAGAGCTTCTGGAACATCTCGCCGAGCGAGGCGTTCTTGCCGCCGACCAGCGGCACGTCGTCGATGCCGATCTCTTCGAAGAAGCGAACGTAGTTGAACCTGCTCATGGGCCTCACGATATGGCCGCATTTGGCGCGGCACAGCCGGCATTAGGCCCCGAAAGTTGGGGACTTCTGACTCTGACTCCGGCGGCGCGTAGGGCGGAAAGTAGCCAAATGGAGCAACTGACCGCCCTCGATGCCACCTTCCTCGAAGTCGAAGACTCCGATCCGCACGTGAGCCTGGCGGTCGGGGGCGTGTCGATCATCGAGGGTCCCGTTCCCGACTTCGACGAGTTCGTCGCCGCCTTCGCCAAACGCGTTCCGGACATTCCGCGATGCACGCAGGTGCTGCGGACGCACCCGCTGGATCTCGGCGCACCCGAATGGGTGGACGACCCGCACTTCGACATCGCGCGCCACCTGCACCGGCTCGCGCTCCCGCACCCAGGCGGCGACGCCGAACTGTTCGAGACCATCGCGGCCGTGATGGAGCGCCGGCTCGATCGCGAGCGCCCCTTGTGGGAGTGCTACCTGATCGAGGGGCTGGCCGACGACCGCTGGGCCGTGCTGACCAAGATCCACCACTGCATCGCCGACGGCATCGCGACGACGCAGATGCTGGCGAGGTTCAGCGACGACCGGGACGAACGCGAATCCTTCGCCACCGACATCCGCGCCGCCAGGGAACCGGAGCGGCCGGGGCCGAGCCTGCCCAGGTTCAGCCTCAACCCGCTGAGCTGGGTGAACGGCCTCGGGCGAAGCGCGCTCGCCGCGGCGGCGACCGCCGAACAGGTCGCGGTGGGCGCGGCCGAACTGACGGCCGGCCTGTTCAGCCCCGCGCCGGCATCGTCGCTGAACGGGCCCGTCACGAGCATGCGCCGGTTCAGCGTGGCCCGGGTCCGCCTGGCCGATCTGCAGGAGGTGGCCGCGGCGTTCGGCGTGACCCTCAACGACGTGGCGCTGGCGGCCATCACCGACAGCTACCGCAAGATGCTGATCGATCGCGGCGAACAGCCGGCACGCAACTCGTTGCGCACGCTCGTCCCGGTCTCCGTCCGCCCGACGAACCACTTCGACGTGGCCGACAACCAGGTCTCGGCGATGCTGCCGTTGCTGCCCGTCGACGAGGGCGACCCGGTCGAGCAGCTGCGGCTGGTGCACGGCCGGCTCACCCGGGCCAAAGCCAGCGGCCAGCGCGAGGGCGGCAGCGCGGTGGTGGCGGCCGCCAAGAACGTCCCATTTGTCTTCTCCGCGTGGGCGATTCGCCTATTGGCGCGGCTTCCCCAGCGGGCGGTGGTCGCACTGGCGACGAACGTTCCGGGTCCACGCAAACAGCAGAAGCTGATGGGCCGGCGGGTGCTGGAGATCTTCCCGATCCCGCCGATCGCGCTGCAATTGCGCACCGGCATCGCGATGCTCAGCTACGCCGACGCGTTCATCTTCGGCATCACCGCCGACTACGACACCGCGCCCGACATCGAGGCGCTCGCCGCCGGGATCGAGAAGGGGGTCGCGCAGCTGGTGCAGGCCGCCCGCGACTCGGTCAACGCTTGACGGGTCGGCCGTCTTCGCGGCGGATGCGCTGGTGCGCGGTCAGCAGGAGATGGTCGAATTCCTGCGTGTTGAGCCCCAGGCCGGCGGCAGGGAAGTCTTCGATGATCTGCTCGGCCAGCAGCCGCAGCTTGACGTTCGCCTCCTGGGACAGCCATTTGAGTAGGTTGAACGCGGCGTCGTCGCTGATTCGGTAGACCAGCATCAGCATGCCCTTGGCCTGTTCGATGCCGGCGCGATTCTCCTTGATCTCCGCCAGCCGCGCGGTGACGAGATCCTCCTGGGCGCTTTCGGGGGAAGCGTCGACATAGAACCCGTGCGTCCCGATCACCTCACCTTGGTCGTCGACGAGCTGATCACCGACGACGATGATGTGGCGCACGTGGCCGGCGGTGTCGATGATGCGGTGGCGGGTGCTGAACGCCCCATGCGTGTTCAGGATCTGGTCGATCGTGGCCGCGACCTGCCCGCGGTCGTCGGGGTGCTTGTGCGCGAGTACCAGGTCGGTGGTCGGGGTGACGCTGCCGGGTTCGTAGCCGTGCATCCGCTGCACCTGGTCCGACCACTCCCAGCGCTGGTCGGCGAAGTAGAACCGGAACCAGCCCACGCGCTGCGGGACGCCCCCGGCCAACGCCTTTTCGACGTCGGGCGTCTCCCCGTTCAGATGCCATTCCATGGTGGGCCTCGCCTCCCTGGGCGCCTCCCTGGGCAAAGGGTGGGGCGGCCGTAAGCCGCCCCACCCGCCGGTCGTTAGGCGTCGATCACCTCGCGCTTGTTGGCTTCCTCGTTGATGGCCTTGTGGCCGTTGCCGTGACTGACGGAAATCTTGCGCGGCTTGGCCTTCTCGGCCACCGGGATGCGCAGGCGCAGGACGCCCTCGGAGTAGGACGCGTCGATCCTGTCGGTGTCGAGGTTTTCGCCGAGCACGAGCTGGCGGCTGAACACCCCGCGCGGCCGTTCGGTGGCCAGCATCTCGCGGTTGGGGTCGACGCCCGGGCGCTCGGCGCGCACGGTCACGACATTGCGCTCGATGTCGATGTCGAGCGTGTCGGCGTCGATGCCCGGCAGGTCGAACTCGACGACGAACTGTTCTCCCTCGCGCCACGCGTCCATCGGCATCACCGCCGGCCGGGCGGCCGTGCCGAGCACTTGTTGGGCGAATCGGTCGAGGTCACGGAAGGGGTCGGTACGCATCAGCATGGCGGTCACCTTTCACTCCAATCTGCGGCTCTGAAGTGGTCAATTCCCGTGTGTCTTTCTGTGTCAGAAGACATAGATTTCATATATCACTATCGACAGAAGACCGCAAGTGTGATAAAGAGGTTTTCTGAGTAAGTTCATCGAGGGGACGGCCGATGACCGAGAGCATTGGGGAGGCGGGCGCGCCGGCGTCGGACCGCGGCGTGTACGGGATCTCCGTGGCCGCCGAACTTTCCGGCATCCCGGTGCAGTCGCTGCGCCTCTACGAACGGCACGGGCTGTTGAGTCCCGCTCGCAGCGACGGGGGAACGCGGCGGTACAGCGCGAACGACCTGGCCCGGCTGCAGCGCATCAGCGCCCTGCTCGACGCCGGGGTCAACCTCGCCGGCATCGCCCGCATCCTGAGCCTGGAAGACCACAACGCCGAGCTCTCGGCGGTCAACACCGATCTGCGCTCCACCAATCGCACCTTGCGGAACGCGGCCAAGGGCACTGGTCCGAAGAAAAACGGGGCCCGGCGCGAAAGTCGTTGACCGCCAACGTTGTTACCTGGCCGCTCGACGACGGGCGCACGGGCGCCGTCCGGGCCGTCCCCTTTGAGCTGTTTGCACTTCGTTGTTTGGCCCGTAGGCTTCGTTTTATGCGTCCAATTGTTGGATGCGCGACCGCCGCCGGCCGGCCGGAAACCCTCAAGGGGTGATGCCATGCGGACCGACAAGAACTCGGTTGTCGGCGAGTTGACCCAACTGATGGCCAACCTGGACCCCCAGGGTACGGAGACGGCGGCCGGCCTGCGCGAACTCGTCGAGAATGGCGTTCGGCACATGCCGGGCTGCCAGTACGCCGGGATCACCCTTGCCGAGCGGGGCAACACGGTCACCAGCGTGGTCTCCACCCACCGCTATGCGGCGGTCCTGGACACGATCCAGGACCGGCGGCAGGAAGGCCCGTGCCTGGCCGCCGCCTGGCGGCACCACATGATGTATGTCGACGACCTGAACGTCGACCAGCGCTGGCCGCACTATCAGCGTGACGCGCTCGAGGCGACTCCGATCCGCTCGATCGTCTCCTACGAGTTGTTCGACGACGAAAAGAGCATGGCCGCGCTCAACTTCTACGCCGACCACCCGCACGCGTTCAGCGACGAATCACTAGAAATCGGCGGCATTTTCGCCACGCATGTGGCGCTGGCGTGGTCGATAATGCGCCGGCAGGACCAGTTCCGCAGCGCGCTGGCGTCGCGGGACACCATCGGTCAGGCCAAGGGCGTCATCATGGAGCGCTTCAACCTCGACGCCGTCGAGGCGTTCGAACTCCTCACCCGACTGTCCCAGCAGTCCAACACCAAGCTGATCGACATCGCCAAGGCGCTGATCGACAGCGAACACCCGCTCAAGCCACGGCATCGCGGACCCCGTTAGTAGTCGCGCGCTGGCGTTTCGGGCCGCCCGACGCGGGTATGTGCCATGCACATGAAAGCCGTCACCTGGCAGGGCAAGCGCGACGTCCGCGTGGAATCGGTGCCCGATCCCAAGATCGAGCAGCCGACCGACGCCATCATCGAAGTCACCTCCACCAATATCTGCGGTTCGGACCTGCATCTCTACGAAATTCTCGGGGCCTTCATGAGCCCGGGGGACGTCCTGGGGCACGAGCCGATGGGCATCGTCCGCGAGGTCGGCGGCCAGACGGGCGATCTGCGTATCGGCGACCGGGTCGTCGTCCCGTTCCAGATCTCCTGCGGCCGTTGTCACATGTGCGACATGCAGCTCTACACCCAGTGCGAGACCACCCAGGTGCGCGACCAGGGGATGGGCGCGGCGCTGTTCGGCTACTCGGAGCTCTACGGCGAAGTCCCCGGCGGCCAAGCCGAACTGCTGCGC
This sequence comes from Mycobacterium sp. UM_CSW, assembly GCF_000455205.1. Lineage (GTDB taxonomy): Bacteria > Actinomycetota > Actinomycetes > Mycobacteriales > Mycobacteriaceae > Mycobacterium. The sequence continues at coordinate 51,553 of NZ_AUWQ01000060.1, forward strand.
GTGCCGCAAGCCCAGTTCACCCACATCAAAGTCCCTGAGGGACCGCCGGATTCGCGTTTCGTGTACCTGTCCGACGTGTTGCCGACCGCCTGGCAGGCGGTGGCCTACGCCGACATCCCGGACGGGGGCTCGGTGGCCGTGCTCGGCCTGGGCCCCATCGGCGACATGGCCGCGCGCATCGCCGACCATCTCGGGTACCGGGTCATCGCCGTCGACCTGGTGCCCGAACGCCTGGCCCGCGCCGCCGGGCGCGGCATCCATACGATCGATCTGAGCCGGCTCGACGCGCCCCTCGGCGACGCGATCCGCGACCTGACCGACGGCCGCGGCACCGACTCCGTCATCGACGCCGTGGGCATGGAGTCGCACGGGTCCCCGGCGGCCAAGTTTGCCCAGCAGGCCACCGGCATGTTGCCGGACTTCATCGGCAAACGGCTCATGCAGACCGCCGGCGTGGACCGGCTCACCGCCCTGTACTCCGCCATCGACATCGTGCGGCGCGGGGGAACCATCTCGCTGATCGGCGTCTACGGGGGAATGGCGGACCCACTGCCGATGCTCACCCTCTTCGACAAGCAGGTGACCTTGCGCATGGGCCAGGCCAACGTGAAGAGGTGGGTCGACGACATCATGCCCCTGCTGACCGACGACGATCCCCTGGGCGTGGACACGTTCGCCACCCACGTGCTGCCCCTCGACCAGGCGCCGCACGGGTACGAGATCTTCCAGAAGAAGCGGGACGGGGCGGTAAAGGTAATGTTAAAACCTTGAAAACCGCTCTGCTGCAAGCCTTTCCGGACCATCGTTTGGAGTAGGCCCGGGTAGGGTATTGAAAGCCGCATGACATCCGCAGAAAACCTCGCGCCCACTCCGACCGGTGAGGTGTGGCCGGGTCGGGCCTATCCGCTGGGCGCGACGTACGACGGCGCGGGCACCAACTTCGCGGTGTTCAGCGAGGTGGCCGAGCGGGTGGAACTGTGCCTGTTCGACGCCGACGGGACGGAGAGCCGGGTCGCGCTGCCGGAGGTCGACGGGTTCGTCTGGCACGCCTACATCCCCGGCATCGAACCCGGCCAGCGTTACGGCTACCGGGTGCACGGCCCGTACGAGCCGGAGAACGGCCTGCGGTGCAACGCGAACAAGCTGCTGGTGGACCCGTACTCGAAGGCCATCGACGGCACCTTCGAGTGGAACCAGTCACTGTTCAGCTACAACTTCGGCGACCCCGACAGCCGCAACGACGAGGACTCCGCGCCCAGCATGCCCAAGTCGGTGGTGATCAGCCCCTACTTCGACTGGGGCAACGACCGGCCGCCGGACCACCAGTACGCCGACACCGTCATCTACGAGGCGCACGTCAAGGGCCTGACCCAGACCCATCCCGACATCCCCGAACAGCTGCGCGGCACCTACTCGGCCGTGGCGCACCCGGTGATCATCGAGCACCTCAAGAGCCTCGGCGTCACCGCCATCGAGCTGATGCCGGTGCATCACTTCGCCAACGACTCGACGCTGGTGGACAAGGGCCTGTCAAATTACTGGGGCTACAACACGATCGGGTTCTTCGCTCCCGACTTCAAGTACTCCAGCGCGACCTCCCCGGGCGGACAGGTGCAGGAATTCAAGGCGATGGTGCGGGCCCTGCACGAGGCCGGCATCGAGGTCATCCTCGACGTCGTCTACAACCACACGGCCGAGGGCAACCACCTGGGCCCCACGTTGTCGATGCGGGGCATCGACAACGCCGCCTACTACCGGCTGGTCGACGACGACAAGCGTTACTACATGGACTACACAGGCACGGGCAACAGCCTCAACGTCGGGCATCCGCACGCGCTGCAGCTGATCATGGACTCGCTGCGCTACTGGGTGCTCGAGATGCACGTCGACGGCTTCCGCTTCGACCTGGCCGCCACGCTGGCCCGCGAGTTCTACGATGTCGACCGGCTGGCGACGTTTTTCGAACTGGTGCAACAGGATCCGACGATCAGCCAGGTCAAGCTCATCGCCGAACCGTGGGACGTCGGCCCGGGCGGCTACCAGGTGGGCAACTTCCCGCCGCAGTGGACCGAATGGAACGGCAAGTACCGCGACACCGTCCGGGACTTCTGGCGCGGCGAGCCCGCCACTCTCGATGAGTTCGCCTACCGCCTGTCCGGGTCGGCCGACCTCTACGAGCACACCGCGCGCCGGCCGGTGGCGTCGATCAACTTCGTCGTTGCGCACGACGGGTTCACGCTGCGCGACCTGGTGTCCTACAACGAGAAACACAACGAGGCCAACGGCGAGGACAACAACGACGGGGAGAGCCACAACCGGTCGTGGAACTCTGGGGTAGAGGGGCCGACCGACGACCCGGAGGTCAACGCGCTGCGGGCCCGCCAGCAGCGCAACTTCCTCACCACGCTGCTGCTCTCCCAGGGTGTGCCGATGATCTGCCACGGCGACGAACTCGGCCGCACCCAGAACGGCAACAACAACGGCTACTGCCAGGACAACGAGCTCACCTGGATCAACTGGGCAAAAGCCGATAACGGCCTGCTGGAGTTCACCCGCGTCGTGTCGGCCCTGCGCGCCAACCACCCGGTGTTCCGCCGGCGCCGGTTCTTCTCCGGCAAGCCGCTGGGCCGCCGCGGCCAGGACGGGCTGCCGGACATCGCCTGGTTCACGCCCGAGGGCACCGAGATGACCGACGAGGACTGGGGCGCGGGATTCGCCAAGTCCGTCGCGGTGTTCCTCAACGGCCACGGCATTCCCGACCGGGACGCGCGGGGGCAGCGGGTGTTCGACGACTCGTTCCTGTTGTGCTTCAATGCCCACCACGAGCCGATCGAATTCACGCTTCCGCCAAAGGAATTCGGCGCGGCGTGGCAGCTCGTGGTGTTCACCGGGCCCGAGGAGGAGACGCCCGCCGAGGAGGTGCCCGGGGGAGGCACCCTCACGGTGGACGCGCACACCGCCGTCGTGCTGCAGGCCCCCGACGGGGCATGACCGGGTTGACATAAACCGCCCGAACGTCACCTAGCCGCTCCCCGATCGATACGCTGTTGCCTGCAGCGTGCTCGTTACAGGAGAGGGCGAATATGTCAAGGACAGTGGTGGTTGGCGCCTCGAGCGGACTCGGGCGCTGCATCGGCGTCGGCCTGGCGCAGCGCGGCGATCAGGTGGCGCTGCTCGCCCGGCGCCGCGAGCGCATCGAGGCCGCGGCGAACGAGGCCGGGCCGGGCGCGATCGCCATCGAATGCGATGTCACCGACGAGGCGTCCTGCCGGTCGGCGATCGGCGCGGCCGCGGACGCGCTCGGCGGGATCGACAACCTCGTGTACACCCCCGCCATCGGCCCGCTGGTCCGCATGGTCGACACCGATGCCGAGACGTGGCGGCGCGTCTTCGACACCAACGTGATCGGCGCCGCGCTGGTCACGGCCGCGGCGGTGCCGCACCTGACCGAGTCGGCGGGCAAGGTGGTGTACCTGGCCTCCGACGCGGGCACCTACGGCCCGCCCTGGCCGGGTCTGGGGGCGTACGGCGTCAGCAAGGCGGCCCTCGAGCGGCTCGTCGAGGCGTGGCGCGCCGAACACCCCGACATCGGCTTCACCAACCTGATCGTGGGGGAGTGCGGGGGCGGCGAGGGCGACGCGGCGACGGGCATGACCACCGGCTGGGACATGGACCTCGCCATGAAGGCCGCCCCGCTGTGGGCCTCCCGCGGCTGCATGCCCGGCAAGCTGATGCCGGTCGAGGACCTCATCGACGTGGTGCACACGATCCTGCGCACCAACGCGACGACGTCGATGCCGCTGGTGGTGGCGCGCGGCGCCCCGGCCAGCCCCCCGGCGTTCGCGGAGACCTAAACGCTTAACTTCTCGCGGGCCTTGTCGAGCAGGAAGCGCCCGTTCGACACCGGGCGGAACGCGCGCGCCGCGTCGGTGAGGGCGTCGCGGGAATCCGGCGGCAGCTCGATGTCGGCGGCGGCGACGTTGAACTCGAGCTGCTCGAGGCTGGAGGCGCCGGGGATGGCGACCACGCCCGGGAGGCTGATCAGCCAGGCCAGGGCGACCTGCGCCGGCTTGGCGCCGACCTGCGCCGCGACGTCGCGCAACGTCTGCAGCAGCGGCTCGATGCGGCGCAGGTTCTCGGTGCCGAAGTACCGGTTCACCGCTCGAATGCCGCCGGGACGATTGTCCACGCCGTATTTGCCGCCCAGCAGGCCCTGCTCGAGCGGGCTCCAGGCGATAACGATGCGGCCTTCGCGCTCCGCGAAGGGGACCAGATCCTCCAGCGCGCCGGAGTGGGCGAGCGAGAAGTGCACCTGGTTGCTGATCACCGGGCGCCCGAGCGCGGCGTCGGCCTTTCGCCACCGCTCCAGTGAGTAGTTGGAGACGCCGGCCGCGCCGATCTTGCCCTCGTCGAGCAGGTCGCGCATGCCGGGCATGATCACCGAGTCGGGGACCACCGGGTTGGGCTGGTGGATCTGGTAGAGCGGGATGCGGTCGAGGCCCAGCCGCCGCGCGCTCGCCTGCTCGCGCTGCTTGATGACGACGGGGAAGGGGGCGACGGGCATGATCTTGCTGGCCACCGCGACCTCGGCGCGCTCGTCGCCGAGCGCCTCGCCCAGGATCCGCTCGCTCTTGCCCAGCCCGTACACCTCGGCGGTGTCGAACAGCGTCACGCCCAGGGCGCGGGCGCGCTGCACGATGTCGCGGGCGGCGCCGGAGGCGTAGCCCTCCCCATAGCCCCACTCGCGCGACCCGAACTGCCATGTGCCCAGGCCGATTCGGCTGACCCGTCCGACCCCGTCGACGTCGAGATACTTCATGCGGCCCACCCTAGGCGATCCCCTAGCCCGGGATCTTGTTCAGCGCGGCGGTGGCGATGCTCACGGCCGATTGCCGTGGCTTGGCACCGTCGGTGGTGCCGCTGTACGACACGTACAGGTCGACCACGACGTTGGCCTTGGCCGCGACGGCGCGGGCGGAGCGCACCTGCAGGCCCTTGGGCGTCAGGTCCAATGCGGTGATGCCGTTGCCGGCGTCGGTGGGCTCGCCCAGGGCGAACGGAATGGCCCCCGCCTCGGGGATCGTCACGCTCACCGTCGTGCCCCCGCACCGGCGCCACCCGTCCAACAGCTTCGCCAGCTGCGATTGCGCCGCCGGCGCGTCGCGAAACGCGGCTACGGCCTCGATGACCTGGACCGATTTGAGCAGGCTGCGGGTGTCGGAGAATTCCGCCGCGCGGTAGCCGAAGATGGCGTCGACGTTGTAGGCGTCCGGGGTCCCGGGGGCGATGCTTCCCCAGCACTCCGCACGGTCGATGGTTCCCTCCCGGTCGGACCTGCTGGGATGGTCCCACGTCTGGCCCGTCTCGAGGTTCTGGTCGTCGGTGATGGTCTTCAGGTCCCCGAGGCTGGGCAGGACCGTGCCGATGGCGTCCGGCGCGACGGTCGGGCCCGCGGGCGCCGCGGCGGTGGTGGCCGGTGTCGCCGGGCGGTTCGGGGTGGACGGCAGCGCGGCCAGCGTGGCCCAGCCGACCAGGGCGAGGACCACGAGGCCGATGATCGCGTAGGACAGCGCCAGCGCGGCCAGCGCGCGGTTTCGGCCGAGCTCGCCCGTGCGGCGGATCTGGGCCAGCGCCAGGTGTCCCAGCACGGCGCCGACGGGCGGGGATGCGAAGGCGAACACCAGCGACCGGGTGGCCATCGCGTTGACCGGCGGGCGGTACGGCTCTGGGGGTGGCGGTGGCAAGACCGGCGGTTGCACCGGCGGGGCGGCGGGGGGCATGCGACCCAGCGGGTCGTAACTCAGCGGACCGTATCCGTAGGGATCCTGAGGATTCACGCCAGTGGCCTCCTTAGCCCGGCATCCTGACCCGAATGTAGCCGAGCGGCGGCGCGCCGTCGAAGTTGCAGTTCTTATGAGTCGACGTTTGAGAAACCCGTGCCCGGGTACGTGCGCACCGTGGGTTTTCTCGTCGAGTCGTGGCCAGAAAGCTGGCACCGCAGCCGGGTATTTCGAGTCCTCAGCCTCGGCGGGTACGTCGCCTTCAACCTGGCCCGCTTGGGGGCGATCCTGCTCGTCGGCGTCGCCGCAACGCACGCCTACGCGCTGGCCACCCAGGCCACCCGAGACACATTGCCCTGGTATTTCGTCGTATACGCGGTGGCGGTGATCGCCGGTTGCCTGCTGGTCGGCCTCGCCTTGTGGGTCGGCCGCAATCCCCATGTGGCACAAGCGGGTTGGTGCTTCGGCAGCCTGCTTTCGGTCGTCGTGATCGGCGTCGATGTTCTCACCCTGGTGGTCTATCTGCCCGCCCTCACGGAAATGACCGGACGGTGGGATTTCGCGCCGGCATCGTTCGCGTTCGCGGGTGCCTTCCTGGCATTGCATGGGTCGGCGCGGGGCGCAATCGGATTGTCCGCTAAGGACTTTCTTAGTGAAGGATCCGGGGAGGGAGGCGCTTCGCCGTCACGGGCGGGGTTTCCGTGAAGTTCGGTTGCGCGAGCCGGAATCGATCAATCAGATGTGACAGCGCGCGCAGCTCATTGCGCAACGCGTCAAGCGTGCGCTCACCCGCATCGTCGAGCCTGCCCAGCGAGCTGTAGTGCACCAGCCGTCGCAGGCGGCCGGTCAGCACCGTCCCCCACCTGATGCTGAAGTCGTAGCGCTGCCCTTCGCCGATCGGCGCTTCGTCGTCCTGCTTCGCGAGGTCCTTAAGCGCCCTGATTTGCGCGGTAATCAATGCGACGTCGTTGCCGATGTCGACCGCTCTTGCGGGATTTCGCGTTGCGCCCATCGGTTTCTCCCCTGCGTCACGGCCTGGACAAGAAGTACCCGGACGTGAGCGATTCACACGCCGTTTGTTGCCCGCGCGCCTCGGGTAGCCGCTAGGGAGTGCGCAACAGCCCGCGCGCTGAAAAGTAAGCAGATTGGGAGGGACGTTATGGCAGACCACGCCATCAAGTCGCGCTCCGACGTGGTCGACTTTTTGGTCGGCCAGCACGAGCAAATCAAGTCGATGTTCGCCGAAACGTTGTCGGCCTCGGGGAAAGATCGGGAGAAGGCCTTCGTCGGGCTGCGGCGACTGCTCGCGGTGCACGAGACTGCCGAGGAGGAGATCGTTCACCCGCGCGCCAAGCGGAAGATCGCCGACGGCGCCGCGGTGGTTGGCAAGCGCCTGGAGGAGGAGCACGAGGCCAAGACGGTCCTGCAGAAGCTCGAGAAGCTCGACGTCGACAGCGCGGAATTCACCCGCCACCTGACGGAACTCCGTGACGCCGTGATCGACCACGCGGAGCACGAGGAGAAAGACGAGTTCGCCAAGCTGAGCGAGGAATTGAGTGAGGACGAGTTGGCCCGGATGGGCCGAGCCGCCAAGCTCGCCGAGGCGATCGCGCCCACCCGGCCGCACGCCGGCGTCGAGTCCCAGGCGGCAAACCTGACTGCGGGCCTCTTCGCGGCGATGATGGACCGGGCCCGTGACGCCATCATGGGCAAGGGCTGATCATGGCCTGAATCATGGCCGCCCCCAAGACCAGCGCCGCGCGCTACCTGCCGCAGGACCGCGGCCTGGATTCGCTGAAAACCGCGGCCGAGCGCTGCCACGGCTGCCCGTTGTTCGCCGACGCCACCCAGACGGTGTTCGGCCACGGGCACCGTGGCGCGCCCCTGATGCTGGTCGGAGAGCAGCCGGGGGACCAGGAGGACCGCGCCGGCCTGCCGTTCGTCGGGCCCGCGGGGCGGTTGCTCGCCCGCGCGCTTGACGACGCCGGGATCGATCCGACGCTGACGTACCAGACGAACGCCGTCAAGCACTTCAAGTTCACCCGCAAGGGCGGCAAGCGCCGCATCCACCAGAAACCGAGCCGCACCGAGGTGGTCGCGTGCCGCCCGTGGCTCGTCGCCGAGATCGAGGCGGTCGCCCCGCGGGTGATCGTCTGCCTCGGTGCGACGGCCGCGCAATCGCTTCTGGGAGCGAGCTTTCGGGTGTCCGCCCAACGCGGCGAGGTCATCCACCTGCCTGCCGCGGTCGATGTTGACCTGACGCCCGAGCCGATCGTGATCGCGACCGTGCACCCGTCGTCGGTGTTGCGCGATCGCAGCGACTCCCACGACGAGGCCTACCAGCTATTCGTCGACGACCTGCGCAGCGCGCGCTCGGGGCTGGGCTAGGGCTGGCCCGTCCCTCAATTCTTCTTGTGCGGCAGGAACTCCTGTGCCTTCGTTTTCAGGCCCACCTTGACGAAGCCGACGCGGTCTTCGTCACCGGACAGCACCGCGGCGGTGGCCGCCTTGAACTGGTCCCAGGTGGCGTGCGGCGGGATCGGTGGCATGTCGGGGTCGGTGTAGACGTCCAACACGGTGGGACGGTCCGCGGACAACGCGTTGCGCCAGGCGTCCGCCAGCTCGTCGCCGTCCTTGATGGCCATCGCGTTAAGACCCAGGCTGGCGGCGAACCCGGCGAAGTCGATGTCCGGAAGGTTCTGCGATTCCGCGAATTTCGGCGCACCGGCCATCGCCCGCATCTCCCAGGTGACCTGGTTCAGGTCGTTGTTGTGCAGGATCGCGACGACGAGGCGCGGGTCGTCCCACTCCTGCCAGTACCGCTTGATCGTGATGAGTTCGGCCATGCCGTTCATCTGCATGGCGCCGTCGCCGCTGAACACGATGACCGGCCGCCCTGGGTGCGCGAATTTCGCGCCGATGCCGTACGGCACGCCGGGGCCCATGGTCGCCAGCGTGCCCGACAGCGAGCCGCGAATGTTGCCGCGGAATCTCAGGTTTCGCGCGTACCAGTTGGCGGCCGAACCGGAGTCGGCCGTGACGATGGCGTCGTCGGGAAGTTGCGGGGACAGCTCGGAGAACAACCGCATCGGGTTGATTGGGTCGGCGCTGACCTTCGCCTCCATGTCCATGGTCTCCCACCAGCGCGACACGTTGGCCTCGACGGTTTCGCGCCAGCTGCGGTCCTCCTTGCGGCGCAGGTGCGGAATCAGGGCCCGCAGCGCGGCCTTCGCGTCCGAGACCAGGTTGACCTCGTAGGGGTAGCGCATGCCGATGAACCGGCCGTCGATGTCGATCTGCACGGCGCGGCACTGCCCGAACTCGGGCAGGAACTGCGTGTACGGGAAGCTGGACCCTACAGTCAGCAGCGTGTCGCAGTCGCGCATCAGCTCGTAGCTCGGCCGGGTGCCCAGCAACCCGATCGAGCCGGTGACCCAAGGCAATTCGTCGCTCAGCACGTCCTTGCCCAGCAGCGCCTTGGCCGCCCCGGCACCGAGCAGATCGGCGACCTCGGTCAGCTCCTCGCGCGCGCCGCGGGCTCCGGAGCCCACCAGCATGGCGACCTTTTTGCCCGCGTTGAGCAGCTCGGCCGCCCGCTTGACCGCGGCGTCGTCGGGAGCGACCGCGGGCCACTCGATGCCCAGGCTCGACGGCACCATCTTGAAGGCGTGCGTGGGCGGCGAATAGGGCAGCTCTTGCACGTCGGCCGGGATGATCAGCGCCGTGGGCGCTCGAACCGCCATGGCCACCCGGATCGCGCGGTCCAGCACGTTGGGCAATTGCTCTGGGACGGTGACCATTTGGACGTAGTCGCTGGCGACGTCCTTGAATAGGCTGAGCAGGTCGACCTCCTGCTGATAGGACCCGCCCATGGCGCTGCGGTTGGTCTGACCGACGATGGCGACCACCGGAACGTGGTCGAGCTTGGCGTCGTAGAGCCCGTTGAGCAGATGAATCGCGCCGGGGCCCGAGGTGGCCATGCATATCCCGACGCGGTCGGTGAACTTGGCGTACCCCACCGCCTCGAAGGCGCTCATCTCCTCGTGCCGCGACTGGATGAACATGGGCCGGTTGTCGGCGCGCCCGAACGCGGCCAGGATCCCGTTGATGCCGTCGCCGGGATAGCCGAACACGTGCTCGACACCCCACGTCCGCAGCCGCTCCAGTAAATAGTCCGAGACCTCTTGCTTAGACATTCAATGCCCTCCTCGACAGACGTTGGGTGTCGTTGGGCGCGCGAACCTGTGCCCGCGTCGGCTTGGTCGCCGCGCCGAACGAGACCGGATCGCCATGGTTCGACTTTCCGGGCGGCTTTCCGAGCAGCGCTTTCACGCGTGCTCCGGCGCACAAATCAGCGCATACCCGAATCGGCGACCCTTATTCCTGGGTGCTCGCTGGGAGTTTGTTCATGCCCTCTCCCTTAAGATTTGGCGGGCCGCCGCCAGCACCCTGTCCACCGTGATCGTGAGCAGCCCTTCGTGCGGTGTGTCGGCGTGCGGATCGCCGACGCCGCCCGCCCACAGCGCGAGATGGGGGGCCGGACCGCGGGGCCCCCACCGGCCGGGGGCGGTCGGACCGAACAGCACCACCGACGCCGTGCCGGTCGCGGCGGCCAGATGCGCGACGCCGGTGTCGCCGCAGATCACCATGCGGCTGTCGCACATCAACGCGGTCAACGCGGTCAGGTCCAGCAGCCCGGCCACCACCGAGGTGCGCGGCAGGCGAGCCGCCCGGGCGACCTCGTGGGCGAGGTCGAATTCGCTCGCCGATCCGGTGACCACGATTTCGCATCCCTCGTCGCGCAGCGCGGCCGCGACGGCGGCGAACCGCTCCGGTGGCCACTGCCGCGCCGGCGCGGAGGCCCCCGGATGGATCACCACCGCGCCGATCCGGTCGGGATCCACCGGGGGCCGGGACAGGGTCACATCGCCCGTCTCGCAATGGATTCCGGCCCACTCCAGCAGCGCGCACCAGCGATGCACCTCGTGGACGTCGGCGCGCCACGGCGGTCCGCCCAGGGCGGGGTGGCGTAGATGGCCGTGCGTGAGCACGTTCCGCGGCCGCCAGGTGAGCAGGTGATCGATGCTTTGCGGGCCGCAGCCGTGCAGGTTGATCGCCAGCTCGGGCGGCCGCGCCAGCGGGTGCAGGTCGCCCAGACAGGCGGTGGGCAACAGGTCGTCGACCGCGCCGGTGAGCAGCGCGAGCTCGCGGTAGCGGGTGGGTGCGGCGAGCATCACCCGGGCGTCGGGGTAGTGCCGGCGCAGCCCCCGCAGCGCGGGCACGGCCGTCAGTAGATCGCCGAGGCCGAGGGCGCGCAGCACCACGATGGTGTCGCAATCGACGGCGGTCTGGGTTTGCGGGCCCGAGGTGCGGCCTAGGGCCACGACGACTCCGTGGAGGCGCAGACCACCATCTCGCGCACCTCGCATCCGGCGGGCTGGGAGAGGGCGAAAAGCACCGTCTCCGCGACGTCTTCGGGCCGGTTGAGCTTGGCGTCGGCGGGCGGCTTGTACTGGTCGGGCCGCCCGTCGAAGAACGGAGTGTGCATGCCGCCGGGGACGAGCAGCGTCACACCGACCTCGCCGGCGAGTTCGGCCGCGAGAGCGCGGGTGAAGCCGACGACCCCGAACTTGGACGCGCAGTAGGCGGTGGCGTCGCCGACCGCCTTGATGCCCAGCGTGGAGGCGCAGGTGACAATGCGCCCGCCGGTGGCCTTCAGATACGGCAGCGCCGCGCGGATGACGGCGGCGGTGCCGATCAGGTTGACGGCGACGACCTGCTCCCATTCCTTGGCCGGCACCTGTTCGAGCGTGCCGCAGCAGTCGATGCCCGCGGCGGTGAAGACGCCGGTGATCCGGCCGCCCACCCGTTCGGCCAGCGACTCCACGGCGGCCGCGACGGCACTGGTGTCGGCGAGATCGCAGGCCGCGTAGGGCACATCCGAGATTCCTGCGGCCGGCGGGTTCTTGTCCAGGATCAGCGGCACGCCGCCGCGCCGGGCCACCGCCGCCACGGTGGCGGCGCCGAGGCCGGAGGATCCGCCGGAGATCAGTACGCCTTCGAGCGATTGTGCCGTCATGTCAGTGCCTTTCAGTGCCTATTGGTGAGCGTCGCCGCGGCGATCAAACGGGAGGAGGAGTAGCCGGCCACGGTGGGCAGGATGGTCACGGTGCCGCCGTGGCGTTGCACCGTTTCGGCTTCGGGAAGCTCGGCGGCCACATAGTCGCCGCCCTTCACCCAGATGCCGGGACGCAGGGTGTCCAGCAGTCGCTCGGGGGTCGGCCCGTCGAAGATCGCGACGGCGTCGACGCACGCCAGCGCGGCCAGGACGCGCGCCCGGTCGACGTCGCGCATCACCGGCCGCCCGGCACCCTTGAGCGAGCGCACCGACGCGTCGGAATTGACCAGCACGATCAGCGCGTCGCCGAGCTCACGGGCCTGCCGAAGCAGCCTGACGTGCCCGGTGTGCAACAGGTCGAAGCACCCGCCGGTGGCCACCACGGTCCGCCCGTCGCGGCGCAGCCGTTCGGCCAGGGCGATCGCGTCAACCGCGGCGGTGTCCTCGAGTTGCGCTGCGGCGCTGAACATGTCGGCGCCGGTGCGGGAAACCGGGGTCGAGACCGCGGCAGCGCCGCCGGCGGCGACGAAGCGGGCGGCGTCGGCGACCGCGGC
>NZ_AUWQ01000061.1 GCF_000455205.1 Mycobacterium sp. UM_CSW
CATACCACCACCCGGACCGGTTGATAGTCCACCGCCGGGACCGGTGGAAAGTCCGCCGCCCGGCCCTGTGGACCGGTCACGCGGCCATCCCTTGTAAGTCATATGACCATTCTCACCCGATCCCCCGACAGTGCCCGACAAATCCGTCGGTTTGCGTGTCGACAGCATGGTCAAAGCACAGCTGAAAATGGAATCCGTCGGACGCACAGCGGCATCGGCCAATCTGACATGGTGCGTGCTCCCGGCGGACACTGTCCCTTGCCGCGGCCAGAAGACGCAGCCCAGTGAGGATGGCGAAAGCGTCCCGCACTAATGCTCGAATCAGAAACGATGAAGCTGTGGGGTCGCGCGTCCGGCAGTCGGGTGTCATCGACCGCTTGATCAACGCGGGTCGCGACGCACCGAGTTCCTGATGAGTTGTGACAACTTGTGACAACGTGGGGAAGCTTCGAACACGAAGACTTGTTCACCGAACAGCGTATTCGCTGCTCAGGACATCTTCCGACGGTCGGGCTGACAGGATTTGAACCTGCGACCACTTGACCCCCAGTCAAGTGCGCTACCAAACTGCGCCACAGCCCGGATGCCACCGGGATCACCGGCAGCAGGTCGACAGCCTACCGCAGACGAGCCGCGACTCTGCTAATGCCCGAGCGACCTGCGAGTCTGCTCCACCCACGCCAGGAGCGCCTCGGCAAGCTCGGACTCCCGCCGATAGAACCGCTGCGCCGGCACGGGCACGCTGACCGCCACCAGCTGCTCGCCAACCCCCGGCAGCACCGCGCCGACGGCGCAGACGCCTTCGGTCTGCTCCTCGCGGTCGTACGCGACACCTTCGGCGCGAACGCATTCGAGCTCCTTACGCAGCGCCGCCGGCGTCGTGATCGTGTTGTCGGTCAGCCGGGCCAGCCGGCTGGGCAAGACCTGCGCCTGCTGCTCGGGCGGCAGATTGGCCAGCAGCGCCTTGCCATTGGCGCAGCAATGCAACGGAAACGACTCCCCCACCGCGCTGATCGCCCGCAGCCGGTGCGGCGAGACGACCTGGTCGACGAACGTTGCGCGGTCCCCGTCGAGGATCGACAGGTCCACTGTCTCCTCCAGCTCGCGCGACAGCGCCTCCATGAACGGGTGCACGTCCATCACCACGCCGAGCCGCACGGTGCCGGCCATGCGCGCGATTTCGGGCCCGAGCCGATACGGACCGCGGGCCCCCCGCGCGGCCACGAGGCCCTCGTCGTCCAGCGCGCCGAGGATCCGGCTGACAGTGGAGCGGGCCATACCCAGCCGTTCGCCGATCTCGGCCTGACTGAGCCCACCGGGATGCGCTTGCAGCAGCCGCAGAATTTCGCCTGCGCGGGAGATGACCTGGATGCCGCCGTCGGCAGTCACGCCGCGTGTCCCGTCTCGAGGCGGTAGGTCCCGGTCGGATCGACGATCGCGACCAGCCGCACGATGCAGCCGTCGCCGCCCACCCAGCGCCACGGGAACGCGGCGAAGGTGACGCGCTTGCCGGTGACCTTGTCCAGGTCTCCTCCGACGTTCTCGAAGCCGTAGATGCCTTTGGACAGGATCGCGCGGTGGCACGGCTCCCAGTCCGGGAAATCATCGAGCACCTTGCGGCCGGTCTCCTCCTCGTATTCCCTTACCGCCCAGGGCAATAGGCCGCCGGTGTGCTCGGCCGGGCCGTGCGGGGCGATCGCGGTGGCCATCGGGTGATCCAGTGCCTGGGTGTCGGTGCCGACGGCCTTGACGCCCTTGGCCGCGAACCACTCCCCCGCCTCTTTGTAGAAACCAGGCGAGTAGGCGTAGTACTCGGCGCTGTCGGCGTAGGTGTGGTGCCAGCCGGTGTTGACGATGACGATGTCGCCGGGCCGGATCTGCGGCGTCGCGTCCTCGAGGTCTTTGGCGGTGACGACCTCCCACTTCTTCTTCGGGATGGAGACGACGACGCCGGTGCCGAAGAACGCGCTCAGCGGGATCTCATGCAGAAACGGCGTGCCCTCGACCACGTGGGCGGGGGCGTCGATGTGGGTGCCGGAATGCATTACGGTGGTGACCTTTTGGGTCAGCACCCGGCTTTTCGCCATGTTGTGCAGGCGCTCGATCTTCACGTCCTCGAAGTACGGCCACGCCGGCACCCCGTGCCCCCAAGGGTGGGACAGGTCGTAGAACTCCAGCTTCGACTCGGCTTCACCGAGGGGCCAACTGATACTCATGGTTTCCTTTCAATCAACACGCGGTGTAGCCGCCGTCGAGATACATCACCTGGCCGGTGAAGAAGCTCGACGCGTCGCTCAGCAAATAGATCAGTGCGCCGACAAAGTCGTCCGGCTCGGCGAAGCGGCGCAACGGGATTCGCGCGAACATCGCCTCGCGCGTTTGCCGGGCCTTCTCGTCGTCGGCGAACATCCACTCGGTCACCTCGGAGCGGAAAACCGTTGGGGCAAGGGCGTTTACCCGAATGCTGTTCGGGCCCCATTCGGCGGCAAGGCTCTTGGCCAGCAGGTCGGTGGCGCCCTTGGACGGGCAGTAAGCGCTGTAGCCGGCGGGGTGGCCCAGGGAGCCGCGCACCGAGGAGACCAGAACGACGCTGCCGCCGGTGCCCTGCTCCAGCAGGACGCGGCCGGCCGCCTGGCACACCAGCCATGCGCCGCGCGCATTCGCGCCCATCACCCGGTCGAAATCCTCGACCGCCATCTCGGTGATGGGCGCGACGTGGTTCATGCCCGAGGCCACCAGGACACCGTCGAGACGGCCGTGCCGGGCGACGGCCGTTTCCACCATCTCTTGGGCGTCGGCAGGAGTCTCGGGGCGTCGGGCGACTACCGCGGCATTGTCGATGCCGAGTTCGGCAAGTCCCGAGGCGTTGCCGCCGGCCAGCGTCAGCCGGGCGCCCGCGTCGGACAGCGCGCGGGCCGCGACGCTGCCGAGGGCGCCGGTCGCGCCAGTGATCAGGATCGATTTCTCTTCAACGCTGAACAGCTTCATCGCTGTCTCCATAATTCCTACGATGCGGGTATTTCAACCCGATATACGAGAGAGGGTAGTGGCTGCGGTCGCTGAAAATCAATCGCTTACTCCTGTGATGTAGGCGTCATTATCCGTACTGCGGGATTTCTATCGGCAGACGGGATATCCGCATAGCCCTCTCGCCGGGCGGTGGCACGCTTCTGCCCGCCTCGCAGCGACAACTACCTAGTGACGACCCGGAGAAGGGCAACCGAGTTGTCGCTGCGAGGCGGGCACATCGCCTATTGCCCTCCGCGCCGGGGCGCATGTGACAGGTGTGACCCGCACCATCCGGCCGGGACGACGCTCAGCGCCGCTTGGCTCCCCGCTTCTCCCGCACCCGCACGTTGATCCGGATCGGCGAACCCTCGAACCCGAACGTCTCCCGCAGCCGCCGCTCCAGGAACCGCCGGTAACCGGCCTCGAGGAAGCCGGTGGTGAACAACACGAACGTCGGCGGGCGGGCGGTAGCCTGCGTGGCGAACAGAATCCGCGGCTGCTTGCCGCCGCGCACGGGGGGCGGCGTGGCCGCGACGACTTCCTTGATCCAGGTGTTGAGCTGGCCGGTGGAGATCCGCTTGTCCCACGACTCCAGCGCGGTCTCCATGGCCGGCACCAGCTTCTGCACAGCGCGGCCCGTCTTGGCGGAGATGTTGACCCGTTGCGCCCAGCGCAGCTGCGCCAACTCCCGGTCGATCTCGCGCTCCAGCAGATCGCGGCGGTCCTCGTCGACCAGGTCCCACTTGTTGAAGGCCAGCACCAACGCGCGGCCGGCCTCGATCACCATCGACAGCACGCGCTGATCCTGCTCGGTCAGTGTCTCGGACGCGTCGATCAGCACGATGACGACCTCGGCCGCGTCGATGGCCGAGTGGGTGCGCACCGAGGCGTAGAACTCGTGGCCGCTGGCCTGGCCGACCTTGCGCCGCAGGCCCGCGGTGTCGACGAACCGCCACACCTTGCCGCCCAATTCGATGAGCGAGTCGACCGGGTCCACCGTCGTGCCGGCGATGTCGTGCACCACCGAACGTTGGTCTCCCGCAAGCTTGTTCAGCAGCGAGCTCTTGCCCACGTTGGGCTTGCCGACCAGCGCCACCCGTCGCGGGCCGCCCGCTTTGGGCGCGGCCTCGGAGACCTCGGGCAGCTTAGCCAGCACCTCGTCGAGCAGGTCGGCGACGCCGCGGCCGTGCATCGCGCTGATCGCGTGCGGCTCACCGAGCCCCAGCGACCACAACGCGGCGGCGTCGGCCTCGCCCTTCTCGCTGTCAACCTTGTTGGCGGCCAAGAAGACCGGCTTGCCCGAACGCAGCAGGATGCGCGCCGCGGCCTCGTCGGCCGCGGTGGCGCCGACGGTGGCGTCGACCACTAGGATCACGGCGTCGGCGGTGCGCATGGCCACCGACGCCTGCTCGGCCACCAGCTGCTGCAGGCCCTTGGCGTCGGGCTCCCATCCCCCGGTGTCCTGCACGACGAACCGGCGCCCGGTCCAGAGCGCGTCGTAGGACACGCGGTCGCGCGTCACGCCGGGAACGTCCTGCACCACCGCCTCGCGCCGTCCGAGGATCCGGTTGACCAGGGTCGACTTGCCGACGTTGGGCCGGCCCACCACCGCGACCACGGGCGCGGGGCCGGGCTCGTCGACGTCCGAGAGTCCGGAATCGCCAAGCTCCCAATCGCTTTCGTCGGACCAGGTGCCGTCGGAGGTCATCGCACCGCCCCGCTTTTCTGCCGGACCAGCTCGAGCAGGTGGGCGATCACCTGGGCCTCGTTCATGTCGCTGGTGTCGACGACCACCGCGTCGTCGGCCGCGCGCAGCGGCGACACCGCCCGGGTCGAGTCCAGATGGTCGCGGCGGCGCACGTCGGCCAGCACGCCCTCGTAATCGTCGGCCAGGCCGGATGCGACGTTTTGGTCGTTGCGGCGTCGCGCACGAGTCTCTGCCGATGCGGTCAGGAAGATCTTCACTGGCGCGTCGGGCAAGACCACGGTGCCGATGTCCCTGCCTTCGACGACGACGCTGCCAGTCCCCTCGGCCAAAGCCCGCTGCAACCCCACCAGCCGCGCGCGAACGGCCGGCACCGCCGACACCGCCGACACCGCACGGGTCACCTCGTCGCCACGGATCTCGACCGAAACATCCTCTCCAGCAAGGAAGTAGCGGTCGTCGTTTACCGAGAGCGGCACCGTCGACGCCACGGTCGATACGGCTTCGGCATCGGCCGGGTCGACCCCGGCGCGCAGCACCGCCAGCGTCACAATCCGGTACATCGCCCCGGTGTCCAGGTAGCGGGCGCTCAGCGCCCGCGCCAAACCCTTTGACACCGAGGACTTCCCGGTCCCGGCCGGTCCGTCGATGGCGACAACGACGTCGGAGTTCACAGCCCGACCGCCTTATACAGCGCACCGACCTCGTCGCGCCGCAACGCCCGGATGCTGCCCGGACGCTGCTCGCCCAGCGACACCGCGCCGATGTCGGTGCGCACCAGCGCCTCTACCGGGAAGCCGGCGGCGGCCAGCAGCCGGCGCACGATCCGGTTGCGTCCTTCGTGCAATGTCAAGCGCACCAACGTCTTCCCGGGAATCGCGTCCACCACGGCGAAGTCGTCGACGCGCGCCACCCCGTCGTCCAGCTCGATCCCGGCCCGCAGCCGCTTGCCCAGCCCGCGCGGCACCGTGCCGGCCACGGTCGCCAGGTAGGTCTTGGGCACCTCGTGGGAGGGATGCATCAACCGGTGCGCCAGCTCGCCGTCGTTGGTCAGCAGGATCAGCCCCTCGGTGTCGGCGTCCAACCGGCCGACGTGAAAGAGGTTCTTGTTGCCGCGGACTCGGCGCTCGATCAGGTCGCCGATGCACGGCCGGCCGCGTTCGTCCGACATGGTCGAGTGCATGCCGCGCGGCTTGTTCAGCGCCAGGTACACCATCGAGTCGTCGACCACCACCCGCGCACCGTCGACGCGGATCACCGAGGCGTCGGGGTCGACGCGGGTCCCGAGCTCGGTCACCACCTGCCCGTCGACCTCGACGCGGCCATCGATGATCAGCTTCTCCGCCGCCCGCCGCGAGGCAATTCCGGCCTGGGACAAGATTTTTTGCAGCCGGACCCCTTCAGATTCGGCCATCAATCCTTGTCCACATCGAAGGACAGCGATTGCTCGGACGCCGAACCGCCCGCGAGTTTGATGAAACGTGGCTCGCTGTCCAGGGATTCGGTGAGGTCCTCGATCGTGTCGACGTCGGGAAGCAGCGGCGCGATGTCGGGAAGGTCGCCCAGCGACTCCAACCCCAGGCGCTCCAGAAACAGCTCGGTGGTGGCGAACGTCGTCGCGCCGGTGTCGTCGTCGACGCCGGCCTCGGTGATCAGGCCGCGGGCCAGCAGGGTGCGCATGACGGCGTCGACGTTGACCCCGCGCACCGCGCTGACCCGCGCGCGGGTCACGGGCTGGCGGTAGGCGACGACGGCCAGCGTCTCCAGCGCGGCCCGGGTGAGCTTGGATCGCGCGCCGTCCAACAGCAGCTTCTCGACATAGGGGGCGAAGCGGGCGCGGGTGTACATCCGCCAGCCCTCGCTGTTCTGCCGCAGATCGATCCCGCTGTCGCGCTCGGCGAGTTCCTCGGACATCTGCTGCAGCTTGGCCGCGATACGGTAGACGGGTTGCCCGGTGGCCGCGCCCAGCGCCTCGACGGTGACCGGGGTGTCCACCACCAGCAACAGCGCCTCCAGCACCGAGCCGAGTTCGTCGGCGTCCATCGGCGCCGCCTCGGCGATCTCAATCCCCAGATCGATCTCGGGCGGCTCTTCGGGCAACTCTTCAGTCATTCGTCACGCACTTCTGCCGGCCGTTCCCCGGTCCACGAAATTTGGAGCACGCCAAGCGGCTCTGACTGGTCGAATGCTACCGTCCGGGTCCGGTACAGCTCGAGCAGCGCCAGGAAGCGGCCGACGACCTCCAGCGGCGCCTCGCAGTCGGCGACCAACTCGGAAAACGTCGCCCACTGGCCGCTGCCCCGGGCCTCCAGGATCTCCAGCAACTTCTTCGCCTGCTCGGGAACCGATACCGCCACCTCGTGCAGGTGTCCGATCGACACCGTCGGCACGGGCCGCGGAGTGAACGCGACCGCGGCGATCTGGGCGAACCGTTCGGCGTCGACGCCGAGCATCACCTCAGGGAGCAGCTCGGTGAACCGGTCCTCCAGCGACACCGCGCGCGGGTAGCTGCGCAGCGCGGCGGCCTCCAGCTCGGCGAACATCTCCGCGACGTGCTTGAACGCCCGGTACTGCAGCAGCCGGGCGAACAGCAGGTCGCGCACCTCCAGCAGCGCCAGGTCCTCTTCGTCGTCGATCTGCCCTGCCGGCAGCAGGCGCGCGGCCTTGAGGTCGAGCAGCGTCGCCGCGATCACCAGGAAGGCGGTGGTCTCCTCCAGCCCCAGCTGGGAGCCGATCTCTTTGGTGTACGCGATGAAGTCGTCGGTGACCTGGTGCAGCGCGACCTCGGTGACGTCGAGGCGATGGGCGAAGATCAGCTGCAGCAGCAGGTCAAACGGCCCCTCGAAGTTCGTGAGGCGGACCTGGAAGCCGGTCTGGGGTGGCGCCTCACCGTTGGCGGTTGAGTTCACGCGCCGAATCGGTGGATGAACTCGCGGGCCAACGCGCGATAGGCGATCGCGCCGGTCGATCGGGGCGCCCAGGTGGTGATCGGTTCGCCCGCCACGCTGGTCTCCGGGAACCGCACGGTCCGGGTGATCACGGTGTCGAACACCAGGTCCCCGAACCGCTCCACGACGCGGGCCATCACCTCACGCGCGTTGACGGTGCGCGGGTCGTAACGGGTGAGCAGGATGCCGCTGATCTCCAGCTTCGGGTTGAGCCGGTCGCGCACCTTGTCGACCGTATCGGTGAGCAGCGCCAGGCCGCGCAGCGAGAAGTACTCGCACTCGGTCGGGATCACCACGCCGTCGGCGCAGGCCAGCCCGTTGACGGTCAGCAGGCCTAGGGACGGCTGGCAGTCGATCAGCACATAGTCGTAGCGGTCCAGCACCGGGTACAGCGCGCGGCCCAGAGTCTGCTCGCGGCCCACCTCGTTGACCAGCTGGATCTCGGCGGCCGACAGGTCGATGTTGCTGGGCACCAGGTCCATGTGGTTGACCCGGGTCTTGAGCAGCACGTCGTCGATCGACACCCGCGGTTCCACGAGCACGTTGTGGATGGTCTTGTCCAGCTCGTAGTGCGGGACACCCAGGCCCGCCGACAGCGCGCCCTGCGGGTCCATGTCCACCAGCAGCACCCGGCGACCGTACTCGGCGAGCGCGGCGCCCAGGTTGATGGTCGACGTGGTCTTCCCGACGCCGCCCTTCTGGTTGCACATCGC
Source organism: Mycobacterium sp. UM_CSW (assembly GCF_000455205.1). Classification (GTDB taxonomy): domain Bacteria; phylum Actinomycetota; class Actinomycetes; order Mycobacteriales; family Mycobacteriaceae; genus Mycobacterium. The sequence goes on from NZ_AUWQ01000061.1 coordinate 8,376, forward strand.
GACGACCTTGGCGGGGCCGTGCGAGGTGCGCGGCGCGGGCTCAGGGATCGCCCTTGGCGGGCGTCCCGTCAAGCCGATCTCGACGCCGTTTTCCGGGTGCTCGGTCATCACGCCCGGCGTGTTCGGGAGGTGAACATCGCTCGAAAGTCTAACGGCTTCGCGCATTTAACCCGGGCGCCGCGCTGGCGAGTCACCAGCCAATATGGGCGAAAATCGCTGGTCGAGCGCTCATCCGTAAGGGGAGTTAACTTCAGTCACACCAGCAACATTCGGGAGGTCACTATCGTGGATACCTATGGACCTCAAGCGACGGCTGCCCATCCTGCGCTGGTCGGTGTGGCGGATGGCCACCGGCGTGCGCAACATCACCACGACGGGCCAGATCGGTGACGGCCGGGAGGCGGCCGCCGCCGAATACGTGCTGCGGAACGCCCGCGCCGGCGACATCGACGGCGCGCTGGCCGCCCTGGACAAGTTCGCCTACGAGAAGTCGATGCTGATGAGCATCGGCGACGAGAAGGGTCTCCTGCTCGACGCGGCCGTGCGCCGCGCCGAGCCCGCGCTGGCCCTCGAGCTGGGCACCTACTGCGGCTACGGCGCGCTGCGCATCGCCCGCGCCGCCCCCAAGGCCAAGGTGTATTCCGTCGAGCTCGCCGAGGCCAACGCCGCCAACGCCCGCCGGATCTGGGAGCACGCCGGCGTGGCCGACCGGGTCACCTGTGTCGTCGGCACCATCGGCGACGGCGGGCGCACGCTGGACGCGCTGGCGGGCGAGCATGGATTCGCTTCGGGCGCACTGGATTTCGTGTTTCTCGACCACGACAAGAACGCCTACCTGGGCGACCTGATGAGCATCGTCGATCGGGGCTGGCTGCATCCGGGCGCGATCGTCGTCGCCGACAACGTGCGAATCCCCGGCGCGCCGAAGTACCGCGAATACATGCGTCAGCAACAGGGCAAGGGCTGGAACACCGTCGAGCACAAGGCACACCTCGAATACCAGTCGATGGTGTCCGACCTGGTGCTCGAGTCCGAATACCTGGGCTAGCTTCCCCGCGAGCAGACGCAAAATCGCACGAAAACAGGCGATCTAGTGCGAGTTTGCGTCTGCTCGCGACAGCTACTGAGCGCGCGGGTGCGCGCCCGCCCACACCTCGCGCAGCGCGTGCACGGTGACCAGCGTGTAGATCTGCGTCGTCGTCACCGACGCGTGCCCCAATAATTCCTGCACGACGCGGACGTCCGCGCCGCCCTCCAGCAGGTGGGTCGCGAAAGAATGCCGCAACATGTGCGGCGACACCCCCGAGGTGATGCCGGCACGCTCGGCGGCGTCCTGCAGCACCTGCCACGCGCTCTGCCGCGACAGCCGGCCCCCGCGGGCGTTGAGGAAGATGGCGGGCGTGCCGCGGCCGCGGCGCGCCAGGTCGGGGCGGCCGCGCACCAGGTAGGCGTCCAGCGCCTGCACGGCGGGGCGCCCGATGGGCACCAGCCGCTGCTTGCCCCCCTTGCCGCGCAGCAGCACCGACCGTGCCTCGGTGTCGATGTCGTCGACGTCGAGGCCGACGGCCTCGGAGATCCGAGATCCGGTGGAGTACAACAACTCCAGCAGCGCGCGGTTGCGCAGCGTCAGCGGGCCGTCGCTCGGGCCGTCTCCGCCGGCGCCTTCCAGCAGCGCCAGCACCTGGTCGATCGTCAGGCTCTTGGGGAGCCGACGGCCAGGCGTCGGGGGGCGGACGGCCCGAGCCACGTCCAGCTCGGCCAGGCCTTCGGCGGCGGCGAACCGGTGCAGGCCGCGCACCGCGATCAGCGCCCGCGCCGCCGACACCGCCGACAGCGCCGCCGTCCCGGCCTCGGGGTCGCCGCGGCGCAGCGAGACGAGGAACTCGCTGACGTCGTCCTCGCCGACCTTGGCCAGGTCGTGAATTCCGCGGTCCGACAGGTGCTTCGAATAGCGGCGCAGGTCGCGGCGATAGGAGGTCAGCGTGTTCTTCGCCACGCCCCGCTCGATGGTCAGGTGGTCGAGGTAGCCCTGCAGCTGGGTGTCCAGAACCGCCGCCGTCATTGCGCGGCCTTTCGCGCGGCGAACGCGGTCGGCTTGTCGAGCCACGGGCTGCCGGGCGGACGCGTCATCATGAACTCGGTGGTGGCGACGTGCGCGGCCAAAATCCCCGCCACCGCAATGGCATTCACGATCTCGCCCCTGAACACCTTGTCGACGGCATCTTCCAGCGGATACCACTGCAGCGTCATGTCGGCCTCTTCGTCGTGCGCCTCGGGCCGGTCCACCTGGGTGAGGTCGGTGGCCAGGTAGACACGCACCGATTCGTCGCTGAAGCCGGGCGTGGAGTCGAGGTCGACGAGCACGCGCCAGGTGTCGGCCTTCAGGCCGGCCTCCTCGTGCAGTTCCCGGGCGGCGGTCAGCTCCGCGGGCTCGCCGCCGACGTCGAGCAGCCCGGCGGGCAGCTCCCACAGCCGCCGCCCGAACGCGTGCCGGTACTGATAGACCAACGGGATGTTGCCGTCGTCGTCCATCGCCACCACGGCCACCGCGCCGAAGTGCTCGACGACCTCACGGGTGACGAGCTTGCCGCCGGGCATCCGGACCTGATCGCGGCGCAGCGCGAAAATCTTTCCGGTGTGCAGCGTTTCGGATGACGCCGTCTCGAAGACGTGCTCAGCCACGGGTCGCGGGCTCGGGTAGCGGCCGCTGAACGCTGTCACGATGCTGGTTGCCGTTGGACGACTGCTCCGGGATCTCCACCGGAAGCTGCTCGCCCGCCTTGTAGTCCAGGGACGCCTTGACGAACGCGACGAACAGCGGGTGCGGCCGGGTGGGCCGGCTCTTGAGCTCCGGGTGGGCCTGGGTGCCGACGATGAACGGATGCACCTCGGGCGGATACTCGACGAACTCGACGAGGTGGCCGTCGGGCGAGGTGCCCGAGAAGCGCAGACCGCTCTCGGCGATCTTGTCGCGGTAGGCGTTGTTGACCTCGTAGCGGTGCCGGTGTCGCTCCGAGACCTCCGTCGCGCCGTACGCCTGGGCCACAATCGAATCCGGCTCCAGCACCGCGGGGTAGGCGCCGAGCCGCATGGTGCCGCCGAGGTCCGCATTGCCGGCGACGATGTGCTCCTGGTCGGCCATCGTGGAGATGACGGGATCCGGTGTGCCCGGCTCGAATTCGGCCGAGTTGGCCTCCGTGAGGCCGGCCGAGCGGGCGGCCTCGATCACGATGCACTGCAGCCCGAGGCACAGCCCCAGCACCGGCAGACCGCGGCCGCGGGCGTGCCGGATGGCGCCGATCTTGCCCTCGATGCCGCGGATGCCGAAACCGCCGGGGACCAGGACCCCATGCACGTCGCTCAGCGCGGCGGCGGCGTCATGAGGATTGGCACAGTCGTCGGACGGTATCCACACCATCTCGACCTTGGCCTGGTGCTTGAACCCGCCGGCGCGCAGCGCCTCGGTGACCGACAGATAAGCGTCGGACAGCTCGACGTACTTGCCCACCAACGCGATTCGCACGGTCTCGTGCGGCTCGTGCACCCGGCGCAGCAGGTCGTCCCATTCGGTCCAGTCGACGTCGCGGAACGGCAGGTTGAGCCGGCGCACCACGAACGCGTCGAGCTCCTCGCGGTGCAACACCTTCGGGATGTCGTAGATCGACTTCGCGTCCGGGGTGGAGATGACGCCGTCGATGTCGACGTCACACATCAGGGCGATCTTGTTCTTCAGCGGCTCAGGGACGTCGCGATCGCAGCGCAGGATCAGCGCGTCCGGGGTGATACCGATGCTGCGCAGCGCGGCCACCGAGTGCTGGGTGGGCTTGGTCTTGAGCTCACCCGAGGGCGCCAGGTACGGCACCAGCGACACGTGCAGGAAGAACACGTTTTCCCGCCCGAGGTCGTGGCGCACCTGGCGCGCCGCCTCCAGAAAGGGCTGCGACTCGATATCGCCTACGGTGCCGCCGATTTCGGTGATGACGACGTCCGGGCGATTCCCATCGGCGTCCGGCTGCGCCATGGCTAGGATGCGCCGCTTGATCTCGTCGGTGATGTGCGGGATGACCTGGACGGTGTCGCCGAGGTACTCGCCGCGCCGCTCCTTGGCGATGACGGTCGAATACACTTGCCCGGTCGTCACATTCGCCGACCCGGACAGGTCGCGGTCCAGGAACCGCTCGTAGTGGCCCACGTCGAGATCGGTCTCGGCGCCGTCCTCGGTGACGAACACCTCGCCGTGCTGGAACGGGTTCATGGTGCCCGGGTCCACGTTGAGGTACGGGTCGAGCTTTTGCATCGTCACGTGCAACCCGCGGGCCGTCAGTAGCTGCCCCAAGCTGCTGGCGGTGAGCCCCTTGCCGAGCGAGGAAGCAACCCCACCGCTGACGAAGAGGTGCTTGGTGGCGGTTTGCGGGTGCTTTCGCACAGGCGACCTCCGTGAAGACGGGCAGGGCTTGGATTTTGCTAGCTGGGCCTGCCGACCCACGGAAATCCACCCTAACATCCGCCACGCCGACGCGCCGCGAACACGCCCTAGCGAGGCCCACCGACGATTTACTGGGGCACGGTGATCGAGGTGGCGCCGTGCCCGGTGCCGTATTGCCCGATGTGGCCGCCGTTGATCAGATCGTGCAGGCCCAGGACCGTGGTGATCCGTCCCGGTGCGGCCTCGATGTCGTCGACGGTGCTGATCGCAGAGTTGATGCCGGCGTCGGCGCGGGCGACGGCGACTGCTGAGCCCCCCGTCGCCGAACCGTCCCGGCCCGCCAGCAGGGTGCCCGAGCCGTGCGGCGCCAGCGCGGCGGAGAACCGGGCCACGCTCACGCCCTGATTGCCGGCGTCCTGGGGCAACGCGCCGCCGGTGACGACCAGCGCGGCGTTGGCCGCCCCCAGGTGGTCGGCGGGCTGATAGGTGATGAAGCCGGTGTCGCGCAGCGACGCCAGCACGGTGTCACGCTGCGCGTCGTCAATCGGCGGGGTGGCCGGGTTGGCGTTGATCAGCATGGCGATGCCGAGCAGGTCGCCGGCCTGCGAGCCCTGGTCGACGAGCTTGGTGCTCAACTGCTGACCGGCGGGCAGGATCGAGGAGTTCACCACCGTCCGCAGCTTCTCCGCGGAGTTGGCGTCGACGAACTCCTGGGTGAGCGAGACCGTTCCGGCGACGGTTCCGCCGGCCTGGCCGATGAATTTCGCGATCGCGGCGACGTCGTCGTCCCGGGCGTCCGGGGTGCGGAACATCACCACCGACTTCCCACCCAGCGCGTCGTGCACGATCCGGCCGGCCAGCTGGCTGTCGAAATTATTTGCAGCGGCTAGCTTTTCGTTCATCGCGTTCTTCTGGTCGTTCAGGCCGTTGATCTGGGTGTACAGGTCGCGCTTCTCGTCACGCAGGCTGGACAGCAGGGTGTCCGAGAGGAATCCGGAACCGAGCACGACGCCCACGGCCAGCGCCAGGAAGACCGCGGCCAGGGATAGGGCGTGTTGGCGTAACGAGATCATTTAACGCACCGTTCGTCGAAAAGCTATGTGAGCAAGTGCTGTATCCACAGGGTGAAGTGGTTCCAGTAGTGGGTGATCCAGTGCATCACCACGCCGTCGGTGCGCGAGACCCACAGCGCGACGATGACGGCGATCAGCATCGTCAGCGCCAGCAGCGCGATGGCGCCGGCCGAAATGTGGTTGCGGTACAAGGTCGCAACGGCCTTGGCGTCGACCACCTTCTCCCCCACCCGCAGCCTCGTCAAGAACGTCGAGGGGTTGCTCTGGGTGCGGTTGCGGTCGAAGAACGTCTCGATGTTGGCGGTGTGGCCGGCCGTCACGAGCAACGCGGCGCCGTGGTGATCGGCCAGCAGCAAGGCCAGGTCGACCGCCGAACCGGCGGCCGGGAAGGTCATCGCCCCGACGCCGAGGTCCTGGATCCGCTCCAGGCCCGGCGCGTGGCCGTCGGCGTCGGCGGGCAGCACGACCTGGGCGCCGCACTTGAGGGTGTCGGTGCTGATCTGGTCTGGGTCGCCGACGATGATCTGCGGGCGATAACCGTTCTTGCGCAACACATCCGCACCGGTGCCGACACCGATGAGCACCGGCTGGTACTCCTTGATGAACGGCTTGAGGGAGCGCAGCTCGTCCTCGGCACTGGGCTCGTCGGCCACGATCACCACGTGCCGGCGGCGCAGGTCGACGTCGATGTCGGGGATGCCGATGCCGTCGATCAACAGCGGGCTCTCGCTCTTGATGAACTCGATCGTGTTGCCGGCGAACGCCTCCAGGTGGGCCGCGAGGCCGCTCTTGGCCTCCCGCATCAGGTCGGCGATGTCGTGGTCGGTCCGCTCGGTGCCGCGGACCAGCCGCCGGTCACCGGAATACACGCCGCCCTCGTAGAGGCGAATCTTGGCGCCGTCCTTGACCTTCTTGAAGACCTCGGGCCCGGTCTCGTCGATCAGGGTCACCCCGTTGTTGACCAGAACCTCGGGGCCAAGGTTGGGGTAGCGCCCCGACACCGACGGTGACGCGTTGACGACGGCGGCGATGTCGGCCTCCACCAACGCGTCCGCGGTGATGCGGTCCAGATCGAGGATGTCGAGCACCACGATGTCTCCGGGGCACACCCTGCGCAGCAGGCGATCGATGTTCCGGTCGACCCGGGCGGTGCCGGTGAGGCCCGGCCGTGTCGTGTTACGCGAAAGCAGACCTGACATCTTCATGGGGGCGATTCTGTCCGCGAAGCCAAGGCGAGGCGAGTAGGCGCGCCGTAACATGCGCCTCATAAGTTATCTAGAGTCACATTAGTAACAGGCCGATCCCGGTTCGGTCGCGGCGAGGGTCCACAGTTTTACGGGAGTTGCGGCTTGTCGTCGTACCGACCCGCACGCTCGCTTCACGCCGGTGCCCGGGCGCACAAATAAATGGGGAGAATTCCCCATCAACTGGCGCCGCCTCGCCGCGCACACTTCACAGCGACGGGAGGCGGCGATGTCTTTTGTGATTGCGGCGCCGGATTTCATGGCGGCGGCGACGACGGATTTGTCCAACATCGGCTCGGCGGTCAACGCCGCGAACGCGGCCGCGGCGGCCCGCACCACCGCGCTGCTGGCGGCCGGCGCCGACGAGGTGTCGGCGGCGGTGGCCTCACTGTTTTCTGTTCACGCGTTGGAGTTTCAGGCGCTTAGCACGCAGGCGGCGGCGTTTCATGCCCAGTTCGTGGCGGTCTTGGGCGGGGCCGGGGCCGCCTATGCGACCACCGAGGCGGCCAACGCGTCGCCGCTGGACGCCGTCTGGCAACCCGTTCGCGCGGTGATCAATTTGCCCACCGAACTGTTGCTGGGCACCCCGCTGATCGGCAAAGGGATCAATGGTGCCCCGGGGACCGGGCAGGCCGGTGGGCCGGGCGGGCTGTTGTTCGGCCCCGGCGGCGACGGCGGTTCCGGCGCGCCCGGACAACCCGGCGGCCGCGGCGGCAACGCCTGGTTCTTCGGCAACGGCGGGCACGGTGGCGCCGGCGGGACGGGCATCACCGGCACCGCGGGCACCTCCAGCGCCAACGGCGGCACCGGCGGCATCGGCGGCGCGGGCGGCGCCGGCGGAAACGGCGGGCTGATCTACGGCAACGGCGGCAACGGCGGTGCCGGCGGATTGGGCGGGGCCGGCGGGGCCGGCGGGGCCGGCAGCTCCGGTCTGATCGTCGGCAACGGCACAGACGGTGGCCACGGCGGCAACGGCGGCGCGGGCGGGGTCGGCGGGCAACGCCCGGGCTTGTTCGGCCATGACGGCCTCGCCGGCAACGGCGGCAACGGCGGCGACGGTGGCCAGGGCGGCCACGGCGGCACCAACGTCTTCGCCGGCAACGGTGGCAACGGCGGCAACGGCGGGGCCGCCGGCATCGGTGGCAGCAGCGGCGGCGTCGGCGGCACCGCCGGC
>NZ_AUWQ01000062.1 GCF_000455205.1 Mycobacterium sp. UM_CSW
CGCGCGGGCCTGCTCGACGGGATCGGTGAAAACGTCGGAGCCGGAAAGGTTTTTGAGGCGAATCATGAGTTGCGCGTCCAGGGCCATCTCCTGCCCGTCGATGCGCACCGGCGGTCCCGCCAGCTGCCGGCGCGCCGGCGTGGGCAACGCGAAGATGGCCCGGACGGCCCGGGCGCGAATGCCTAACGATGCCATGGTGTTTCCTCCTTGCTAGCCGAGAACCGCATGACGTGGCCGAGCAGCCCCGACCGCAGCGCGACCGCGAGCCCGTTGTTCTCGCACTCGACCCGGAAGTCGCGCGGCACGATCAGCCGATGCGGGGAGCCGTCCAACCGGTGAAACAGGCCGGCCAGTGGAGTGCGCACCAGGTCGTAGCCGACGAAGGCCCCGCCCGGCCGCAGCACCCGGGCCACCTCGGCGACCGCGCGTTCCCAGTCGATGATGTGATGCAGCATCAGGCAGCTGACGACGGAGTCGAAGGACTCGTCAGGGAAGGGCAGCGCGGTGGCGTCGGCCGTCCGCGTCGACGCGTTGGGGAATCCCCGCAGCCGTGCGGCGGCGGCCCGCGTCATGTGCGGGTCGATGTCCATTGCGACCCAGGCAAGTTTGGGGTTCCTCGAGAGGACTTGTCGGGCAACGGATCCGATCTCCAGCACGTCGCGGCCCAGTCGCTGGGCGTGGAGCTCACGCGCGATCAGCGGGCTTCCGGAACGACCGACGGCGCCGCAGCAGAAGGCGCGTTCGAATGCGGACATCGCGGGCATGTCCCAAGCGTGGGTCACCCGCGACGGGAACGCTTGTACGGATCCGTCAAACGGATTCGCGAACCGCCCGCGCGAGCTCGTGTGGGGCCGAACCGGTCATCTCCCAGCACACCCTGTTGGCGTGCGAGCCGTCGGCGAACCCGGCCAGGTGGGCGGCGTCGGTGACGGAGCGTCCCTCGATGAGGTGGCCCATGGCGGTCATCAGCCGCGCCCAGCGGATCGTCGCCGACATCGACACCCCGGTCTGTTGCCGGCACAGGCGCCCGAGGTAATCCGGTGACAGCGCAACGGCATCCGCGACCGATGCCACGTCCATGTGGCCCGGCACCCGGCTCGACACGACCTCGATCGCCCGCCGCAACTGCGGGTGCACGGACCGCGGCCCGTCTTGCCGTCCGCACAGCCGGCCGACCAGGAAATCCGCCGCGGCGTGCGGGCCGTCCCGGTCCAGCGACGCGGCCGTCGCCTCGGCCAGCGGTCGTCCGTCGTCGGCAACCCAGACACCGTGGCGCGCCGCCGCGTTCAGCGCGACGCCCTGCGGCGTCTGCAGCCCGAAGTACAGCGTCAACGCCCCGGATTTCGCCTCGGAGCGCACCGCATGCCGGACACCGCTGCCGACGACGACCAGCCGGCAGACGTCGCGCCGGTCACCCGCGCGGGCAACTGTCAACGGACCCTCGGTGCCGACCGTGACCTGGACCGCGGGGTGGTGGTGCGGCGCGAGATCGGAGAATGCGCCAGCCACCATGAGCCGACCCGGGCCCAAGTCCCAGACGCGCATGCCGCCACTCTAGCGCCGCGCCGGAGCCTCGTCGGAATCGGTGATCCATGGGATGCGGCACGCGTCACCGGAAAAGCCCTGCTCGGTGATGCCCAGCGCGGAGTTCACCCGCGCCCGCATGTTCTCCAGCCCGATCTGGTAGGTCAACTCGAACACGCCGGCGTCGCCGAAGCGGGCGCGCAGGTCGGCGACCTGCTGGTCGGTGACGGTGTGCGGGTCGGCTGTCATCGCGTCGGCGTAGGCGATGGCCGCGCGTTCGTCGTCGCTGAATGCCGGTGAGGTGGCGTAATTGTCGATCTCCTTGAGGCGCTCCATGTCGAGGCCGTCCAGGCGCTGCAGCATGGAGCCGAAGTCGACGCACCACGAGCAGCCGATCTGGCGCGCGGTCCAGTACACCGCGAGCTCGCGCACGCTCACCGGAAGCGTCTTGGACGCCCGGTCGACCATGGTTTCGTGCACGGCGCCGGCGATCATCAGCTTGCGGTGATGCGCGGACACGGCGAACGGCTCGGGGACCTGGCCGTAGCGGCGCTTGGCCACCTGGTACATGGCGCGGGTCAGCAGCCCGGCGCGGTTGGGGGGCAGGGGCTCGATGCGGGTTTTCTGTGTCATACCCCTCAGACGGGATGGGGTGCGAAAGTGTGACACATACCTGCGGTATGCGGCTACTGTCTCGACCGGGTGGTAGCGATTGGAAGTTGACGATGACCGCGCTGTTTAGCCGGTGGTGGCGGGCCGACCAGTACGACTGGCTCTCCGGTTACCTTGCGTCGCGGGGCATCAGCGGTGCCACCCGGGCCGTGCTGGCATTCATTTCGGCGTCGATGGTGTTGTGCCTGCTCGCGCTGCTGGCCGGCCCGGACGGTCCGCACGGAGCGGTCCCGGTGGCGATGATGTGGGCCGCCGTCGGCGGCGGGGTGGCGGGGGTGGTGCTGTGGATAAGCCGCTGGCCCACGCGCACGCAGTCACTCATTTTCGCCATCACCTGCAATACGGCCGTCGCCCTCGCGTGCCTCGCCCACCCGAACCCGCTGGCCGCGCTGATCGGGTGCGTCGCCTTCGCGACCTTCGGCGCCTACATGGCGTTCTTTCACGCCACGGGATTCGTGCTGTACAACTTCGCGGTGGCCGCCGCCGTCGGCTCCTGGGAGGCGCTGTCGCTGGCCAGGCTGGGACACCCCAGCCTCGCGGGGGTGGACCTGTGGCTGGTGATCGAGGTGAACATCGCCCTGCCGCTGGCCATTCTGATCCTGGTCCGCGCCCTGGCGGGCGATCTGCTGCGCGCCGACCGCGATCCGCTGACGGGCCTGCTCAACCGGCGCGCCTTCGCGCACGAGGCGCTGGGGATGATGCTGGCCCGCCGGGGCATCGACTCCCACCTCGTGGTCATGCTGATCGACCTCGACCACTTCAAGGCCCTCAACGACAGGTCCGGCCACGCGGCGGGGGACCATGCGCTGGTCCAGGTCGCCCAGGCGCTGCTGGCCGCCGCCGACGACCAGGCGGTGGTGGCGCGCAGCGGCGGCGAGGAATTTCTGTTGGCCGGGACGTCCGCGGGCTGCAACGCCGAGTCGTTGGCCGCGCGGATGTGCCGGGCCATCTCGGCCTCGACCGCGGGGGTCACCGCGAGCATCGGCACCGCCTGCGCCCGCCTGGACGACGCCGCGGCCGACCCACAAGCGCTGCTGAAGGAGTTGATCAGCGCCTCGGACGCCGCGATGTATCGGGCTAAACGGTTGGGCGGCAACCGAAGTCATCACCACGAGCTCTGCTGACCCGCGGGCTGCCCACTCCGCGAGGTCGAAGTGGTTTCCCGTCAAGAGGTCCGGGTACCCGATTTCGACCCCGCCGGCCAACCGGTGCGGCAGGGTTCGAGAGGGTGAGGAGACAGTGATGACCTCTCAAAACGATCAGGAATCAGAAAACACGCGCCTGGAGCACTTCGACGATCCCGAATTGGGCAGCGGCGCACGCGACACCGGTTCGGATACCCCGGAGCCGGGCACCGGGGACCGTCCGGTCGGAACCGTAGACGAAGACGCCAACCCGCCGATGAGCGATCCGAGCGCGTCGGACACCTACAGCGGCACCGGTGAGTTGCCTCCGCAAGACACGGGGAGTGCCGTCCCGCCGTACGAGGGACGTCAACAGGGCGCCGCGGTCGACGCCCAGGGCGCCGGCGGCGCGGCGGGCCCCACGGCGAATCCGGATTACAAGACGGCCAGCCCGTCGGATACGCCCGGCGGCGCGACACAGTCGCCGGCGGACGAGCAACCCGCCGCACAGATGCCGGAATCCGACCGCGACGACGACCGCGTCGGGCCGGCGCACGTGGCCGGCACCGGCCGCGGCGAAGACAAACCCTGACCCGTCGCGGCCAGCGGGGTCTAGCGCGAGAACATCGTCGCGCGCTTGACCTCCTGGATCGCCTTGGTCACCTCGATGCCCCGCGGGCAGGATTCGGTGCAGTTGAACGTGGTCCGGCAGCGCCACACGCCGTCGACCTCGTTGAGGATGTCGAGGCGCTCGGCGGCGGCCTCGTCGCGGCTGTCGAAGATGAAACGGTGCGCGTTGACGATCGCCGCCGGCCCGTAGTAGCTGCCCTCGTGCCAGAACACCGGGCAGCTGGTGGTGCAGCACGCGCACAGGATGCACTTGGTGGTGTCGTCATAGCGGGCGCGGTCGGTCGGGCTCTGGATGCGTTCCCGCGTCGGGGGATTGCCGGTGGTGATCAGGTACGGCTTCACGGCACGGTAGGCGTCGAAGAACGGCTCCATGTCGACGACGAGGTCCTTCTCCACCGGCAGCCCGCGGATCGGTTCGACCGTGATGGTCAGGGATTTTCCGGGTTTGTCGGGCAGCAGGTCGCGCATCAGCACCTTGCAGGCCAGCCGGTTGACGCCGTTGATGCGCATGGCGTCGGAGCCGCACACGCCGTGCGCGCAGGACCGCCGGAAGGTCAGCGTCCCGTCCAGGTAGCTCTTGATGTAGATCAGCAGGTTGAGCATCCGGTCGCTGGGCAGGCAGGGCACCCGAAAGCTTTGCCAACCACCGGTTTTCGCGAAGGCATCGGGCTGGTCGGGGTTGAACCTGGCGATCTTCACGGTCACCATCACCGCGCCCTCCGGAACCGGCGGCAGGGGCGGCTCCAAAGTCTCGACCTCTGTTTCGGCCGTCATCAGTACTTCCGTTCCTTGGGTTCGTAGCGGGTCTGCACCACGGGCTTGAAGTCCAGCGCGATGTCGCTCAGTAGGTCGGTGCCCTGTTTGTAGGCCATGGTGTGGCGCATGTAGTTGACGTCGTCTCGGTTCGGGTAGTCCTCGCGGGCGTGGCCGCCGCGGGACTCCTTGCGATTCAGCGCGCCGACCACCGTGACCTCGGCCAGCTCCAGCAGGAACCCGAGCTCGATGGCCTCCAGCAGGTCGCTGTTGTAACGCTTTCCCTTGTCGTGCACGGTTATTCGCGAGTAGCGCTCCTTCAGCGCGTGGATGTCGGTGAGCGCCTGCTTGAGCGTCTCCTCGGTGCGGAACACCGCGGCGTTGTTGTCCATCGACTGCTGCAAGGCGCTGCGGATGTCGGCGACGCGCTCGTTGCCGTGCTCGGAGAGGATGTCGGCCACCCACCCGACGACCATCGCCTCCGGCTCCGGCGGCATGTCGACGAAGTCGTGCCCCCGCGCGTAGCCCACGGCGGCGATGCCGGCCCGGCGGCCGAACACGTTGATGTCGAGCAGCGAATTGGTGCCCAGTCGGTTGGCGCCGTGCACCGACACGCACGCGCACTCACCGGCCGCGTACAGCCCCGGGACGGTGGAGGTGTTGTCCCGCAACACCTGACCCGTGACGGTCGTCGGGATGCCGCCCATCACGTAGTGACACGTCGGGTAGACCGGCACCAGCTCGTGCACCGGGTCCACGCCCAGATAGGTCCGGGCGAACTCGGTGATGTCGGGCAGCTTGGACTCCAGCACGTCCTCGCCGAGGTGGCGGACGTCGATGTACACGTAGTCCTTGTGCGGGCCGGCGCCGCGGCCCTCCAGGACCTCCAGGACCATCGAGCGGGCGACGATGTCGCGCGGCGCCAGGTCGACGATCGTGGGCGCGTAGCGCTCCATGAAGCGCTCGCCCTCGCCGTTGAGCAGCCGGCCGCCCTCGCCGCGCACGGCCTCGGAGATCAGGATCCCCAGCCCGGCCAGCCCGGTCGGGTGGAACTGGTGAAACTCCATGTCCTCCAAGGGAAGTCCCTTGCGGAAGACGATGCCGATGCCGTCGCCGGTCAGCGTGTGCGCGTTGGAGGTCGTCTTGTACATGCGGCCCGACCCGCCGGTGGCGATGACGACGGCCTTGGCGTGGAAGACATGGATCTCGCCCGTCGCGAGCTCGTAGGCGACCACGCCGGTGGCCACCGGCCCGGTCGGGGTCTGGGTGAGCACCAGGTCCAGCGCGTAGAACTCGTTGAAGAACTGCACGTCGTGCTTGACGCAGTTCTGGTACAGCGTCTGCAGGATCATGTGGCCGGTGCGGTCCGCGGCGTAGCAGGCCCGGCGCACCGGGGCCTTGCCGTGGTCGCGGGTGTGCCCGCCGAAGCGGCGCTGGTCGATGCGGCCCTCGGGGGTGCGGTTGAACGGCATCCCCATCTTCTCCAGGTCGAGCACCGCGTCGATGGCTTCCTTGCACATGATCTCCACGGCGTCCTGGTCGGCGAGGTAGTCGCCGCCCTTCACGGTGTCGAACGTGTGCCACTCCCAGTTGTCGTCCTCGACGTTGGCGAGCGCCGCGCACATGCCGCCCTGGGCGGCGCCGGTGTGGCTGCGGGTCGGGTAGAGCTTGGTCAGCACCGCGGTCCGCACCCGCGGCCCCGCCTCGACGGCGGCGCGCATCCCGGCACCGCCCGCGCCGACGATCACCACGTCGTATCGGTGTTGCTGGATCACGGCTCGCCTTTCAGGACTTTCAGGAGATGTTCGGGTCGAATGTCACCAGCACGTAGGTGCCCAGCACCAACGTGAACCCCATCGACAACAGCAGCAGGCTGTTGAGCCAGAACCGGGTGGAGTTCTTGCGGCTGTAGTCGTCGATGATGGTGCGCAGCCCGTTGCCGCCGTGCAGCTGCGCCAGCCACAACAGCGCCATGTCCCACATCTGCCAGAACGGCGAATGCCACCGCTGGGCCACGTAGTTGAAGTCGATGCGGTACACGCCGTCGTCCCACATCAGCATGATGAACAGGTGCCCGACCGCCAGGAACACCAGCGCGATCCCGGAGAACCGCATGAACAGCCAGGCGAACTTCTCGAAGTTGGGGATGCCGGCGCGCCGCCGCGGGGAGCGGGGATTGTCCAGGCTGGCGGGACGGTCATAGAAGCGCTGCTTGACCGGCGCCGTCTGGCCGCGCCCGAGCTGAAGGTCGGGGCTGCTCATTGGATTCGCGGCTCGGGAAGGAAATGCCGCTTTCCTCCCTTCGCCATGTTGTCGGTGGTCTTGCCTATGTTGCGGATGTGTCTAGGTTTCGGTTGCTGCCCAGCCCCGAGCAGGCGGCAGGATTGGCCGAGCATTGTCGTCATGCCCGACTTGTGTGGAACCTGGCCGTCGAGCAACAGCGGCACTGGCAGCCGGGCCGCAAAGCGCCCACATATCACGAGCAGTGTGCCCAGTTGACGGCGGCCCGCGCCGAATACGAGTGGCTGGCAGCGGGGTCGCAAACTGTGCAGCAGCAGGCGTTGCGGGACTTCGCCCAAGCGATGCGCAACTTTTTTAACGGCACCCACCGGCGCCCGACGTGGCGCAAGGCCGGCCGACATGAAGGATTCCGACAGGTGGGATTCAAGCCGCGCTACCTCAAGCGGCTTAGTCGGCGCTACAGCCAGGTATGGGTACCGAAAGTGGGTTGGGTGCGATTCCGCTGGACCCGCGCCATCCCCGCCACGGTGAAGTCCTACCGCGTCACGCTGGATCGGTCCGGGCGCTGGCACATCGCCTTCGCGGCCATCCCCGAACCCGTCCCAGGACGCGGTGATGGCAGCGTCGTGGGTGTTGATCGCGGCGTGGCGGTCTCGGTGGCGCTGTCCAACGGAGAGCTGCTGCGTGCTCCAGGTCTTCGTGCGGGTGAGACCAAGCGACTGCGGAGGTTGCAGCGGCGGCTGGCCCGCGCGCAGCGCGGATCGAACCGGCGGGCGCGCACGAAGCGGGCCATTGCGCGGTTGCGGGCCCGCGAAACCGATCGCCGTCGTGACTGGGTCGAAAAGACCACCACCGAGCTGGCGCGCCGCTACGACACCATCCGCGTCGAGGACCTGCACGTGCGGGCGATGACCCGCTCGGCACGCGGCACCCGAGACTGTCCGGGCACCAACGTCGCGCAGAAACGGGGCCTCAACCGGGAGATCAGCCGCCAAGGCTGGGGATTGCTGGTGGCCCGGCTCAAGCACAAAGCCTCCGGGCGGCTCGAATTCGTCCCGGCAGCGTATACGTCGCAACGATGCTCCCTGTGCGGCCACATCGCGCCGGAAAACCGCAAGAGCCAAGCGGTCTTCCAGTGCGTCGCCTGCAATGCGGGCCCGTGCAACGCCGACGTCAACGCCGCACGAAACATCGCCGCCGGACGGGCGGTGACCGCACGGGGAGACCTCGGCACCAGCCGGTCTGCGAACCGTGAACCTCAACCCTGTTCTCCTGCTGGTTAGGCGCGACGGGCAAGGGTTGGACCCACCGCTCAGGCCGGTGGGGGACGTCAACGCAGGTGCTCCGCGATGTGGATGCCGGTCACCACGCCGGCCGGCACCATCAGCAGCAAAAAGACGACTATGACGATCAGGAACATCAGCCGCTGGTAACGGGGCCCCTGCGACCAGAAGTCGATCAGGATGACCCGGATGCCGTTCAGCCCGTGGAACAGCACCGCGGCGATCAGGCCGTACTCCATCAGGCCGACGATCGGGGTCTTGTAGTCGCCGACCACCGCGTTGTAGGTCTGCGGGCTCACCCGCAGCATCGCGGCGTCCAGCACGTGGACGAACAGGAAGAAGAAGATCGTCGCGCCGCTGATGCGGTGCAGCACCCACGCCCACATGCCGGGGTCGCCCCGATACAGGGTCCGGGGTGGTCGCCGCTTGCGCGCGGCGGCAGTGCTCACCAAGTCCCCACCGCCTTAATAGAACAGTTAGCCGGACAAGTCAGCCTAACCCTGCCATCTGGCAGGCCGGGCCGTACAGCCGCCAGGCGAAGTGTCGTGTCAGAGTTAGTCTGGCTGTCTTGTATCGGCCCGTCGGCGAGCGGAGTGGGTATGCCTGATGTCGATTGGAAAGCGCTGCGCGACAACGCGATCCGGGCCGCGGCGGGGGCCTACGCGCCCTACTCGCGGTTCGCCGTGGGCGCGGCCGCGCTGGTCGACGACGGCCGGGTGATCACCGGGTGCAATGTGGAGAACATCTCATATGGCCTTGGTCTCTGTGCCGAGTGCGGTGTGGTGAGCGCCCTGCACGCCACCGGCGGCGGCCGGCTGGTCGCGCTGGCGTGCGTGGACGCCCGGGGGGCCGCTCTGATGCCGTGCGGCCGCTGCCGTCAGCTGCTGCTCGAGCACGGCGGGCCGGAGTTGCTGGTCGACCATCCCGCCGGGCCGCGCCGCCTCGGCGAGTTGTTGCCCGACGCCTTCACCGCCGACCTGCCGCGGGAACTGCCTTGAGCCACTTGGACTTTGACGGAGCCTTCGACGCGCCGACGGTGATCCGGACCAAACGCGACGGCGGGCGGCTGTCCGACGACGCCATCGACTGGGTGATCGACGCGTACACGCACGGCCGCGTCGCCGACGAGCAGATGTCGGCGCTGCTGATGGCGATCGTATGGCGCGGCATGGACCGCGGCGAGATCGCCAGGTGGACCGCGGCCATGCTGGCCTCCGGCGCGCGGCTGGACTTCGGCGACCTGGGCGTCCCGACCGTCGACAAGCACTCGACCGGCGGCGTCGGGGACAAGATCACCCTGCCGTTGGTGCCCGTCGTCGCCGCCTGCGGCGCCGCCGTGCCTCAGGCGTCGGGCCGCGGGCTCGGGCACACCGGCGGCACCCTGGACAAGCTGGAATCCATCGCCGGGTTCACCGCCCAGCTGTCCACCCGGCGGATCGCAGAACAGCTCCGCGACGTCGGCGCCGCGATCTTCGCCGCCGGCGAGCTGGCCCCGGCCGACGCCAAGCTCTACGCGCTGCGCGACGTCACCGGCACCGTCGAGTCGCTGCCGCTGATCGCCAGCTCGGTGATGAGCAAGAAACTGGCCGAGGGCGCGGGCGCGCTGGTGCTCGACGTGAAGGTCGGATCCGGGGCGCTGATGAGCTCGGAGGCGGCCAGCCGCGAGCTGGCGCACACGATGGTCGAGCTGGGCGCGGCGCACGGGGTGCCCACCCGCGCGCTGCTGACGGACATGAACCGCCCGCTGGGCTCGACGGTCGGCAATGCGCTCGAGGTCGCCGAGTCGCTGGAGGTGCTGGCCGGCGGCGGGCCGCCCGACGTGGTGGAGCTGACGCTGCGGCTGGCGGCCGAGATGCTCGACCTCGCCGGCCTCGGCGAGGTCGATCCCGCCCGCACGCTGCGCGACGGCACCGCGATGGACCGCTTTCGCCGGCTCGTCGCGGCCCAGGGCGGCGACTTGTCGGTACCGTTGCCGATCGGTTCGTGTTCCGAGACCGTGACCGCGCACCGGGGCGGCACAATGGGCGATATCGACGCGATGGCAGTGGGGCTGGCAAGTTGGCGGCTCGGCGCGGGCAGGTCCCGTCCGGGCCATCCGGTGCAGTTGGGCGCGGGAATCAGGATCCACCGCCGCCCCCGGGAACCCGTCGCGGCCGGCGAGCCGCTGTTCACCCTCTACACCGACACCCCCGAACGCTTCGACGCCGCGCTGGCCGAGCTGGCCGGCGGCTACAGCGTCGAGGACACGCCGCCGGTTTCCCGGCCGCTGATCATCGATCGGATCGCCCAGTGATCGAACTAGACCAGATCAAAAAGGCGCCCAAGGCCCTGCTGCACGACCACCTCGACGGCGGGCTGCGGCCGTCGACCGTGATCGACATCGCCGGTGCGACCGGCTACGACGGGCTGCCCGCCACCGACGTCGACGAGCTGGCGAAGTGGTTTCGCACCCGGTCGCACAGCGGCTCGCTGGAGCGCTACCTGGAGCCGTTCTCGCACACCGTGGCGGTGATGCAGACCCCCGATGCCCTGTATCGCGTCGCCTACGAATGCGTGGAGGACCTGGCCGAGGACTCCGTCGTCTACGCCGAGGTGCGCTTCGCCCCCGAACTGCACATCGACCGCGGGCTGTCCTTCGACGAGATCGTCGACGCCGTGCTGGAGGGCTTCGCCGCCGGCGAGAAGGCCTGCGCGGCGGCGGGCCGGCAGATCAAGGTGCGGCTGCTGGTCACCGCGATGCGCCACGCCGCGGTGTCCCGCGAGATCGCCGAGCTGGCAATCCGGTTCCGGGACAAGGGCGTGGTGGGATTCGACATCGCCGGCGCCGAGGCCGGCAACCCGCCGACCCGGCACCTGGACGCCTTCGAGTACATGCGAGACCACAACGCGCGCTTCACGATTCACGCCGGTGAGGCGTTCGGGCTGCCGTCCATCCACGAGGCGATCGCGTTCTGCGGCGCCGACCGGCTCGGCCACGGGGTGCGCATCGTCGACGACATCGAGGTCCTCGAGGACGGCCGCGTCCGGCTGGGTCAGCAGGCATCCATCCTGCGGGACAAGCGAATTCCGCTGGAGCTGTGCCCCAGCTCGAACGTGCAGACCGGCGCCGTCAAGAGCATCGCCGAGCACCCGTTCGATCTGCTGGCCCGCACCCGCTTCCGGGTTACCGTCAACACCGACAACCGACTGATGAGCGACACCACGATGAGCCTCGAAATGTCGAGGCTCATCGAGGCTTTCGGTTATGGATGGAGTGATCTGGAGCGGTTCACCATCAACGCGATGAAGTCCGCGTTCATCCCCTTCGACGAGCGGCTGGCGATCATCGACGAGGTGATCAAACCGCGGTACGCGGTGTTGATCGGCTAGCCGCGCCTAGCGCGGCAACCCGGTGCGGTGGCGACGGCCCGTCACGGCCTCCCAGATCGCGATCAGAACGACGGCTGCGGCGACGCCGACGAAGAACGGAATCCAGGCGATCCCGCCGTTGGCGTTGTGGTATCCGAACTGCGCGGCCACGGCCGAGCCGATCAGACCACCGACGGCGCCGAGGACGACCGTCATGATCATGCCGATGTTCTGTTTGCCCGGCATAACCAGGCGTGCCACCAAACCGATGACCGCGCCCACGATGATGGCCAGGATGATTGATCCGATCATTGCAGCTCCTGTTGTCTTTACGGCGCCCCTTGCGGGCACCGTCTTGGAATGCGGGTTCCCCGAACCACCCGGCTTGTAACACAATTCGATGCGGTACAAACTCTGCTCATGGATCCCGAGCGGGTGCGCAACGTCGCCTTCGGTCCGCCACCCATGGGTAAACGCGGTTACAACGAGGACCAGGTCGACGCGTTTCT
Source organism: Mycobacterium sp. UM_CSW (assembly GCF_000455205.1). GTDB lineage: Bacteria > Actinomycetota > Actinomycetes > Mycobacteriales > Mycobacteriaceae > Mycobacterium. The sequence goes on from NZ_AUWQ01000062.1 coordinate 12,085, forward strand.
CGACTGGGTGGAGGCGGCGTTGCGGGACCCGGGCCGCGGGGGGCTCACGGTAGAGCAGATCCGCGACGTCACCTTCTCCAAGCCGCCCATCGGAAAGCGCGGATACCACCGGGACGAGGTCGACGCGTTCCTCGACTCGGTCGCGCGGCAGGTCGGGGGACCCGGGGGTTCGCCATCCGAACCCGCGCCGGGCGATCGGCCGCCGACCAGGTACACCATGAAGATCCAGCCGAACCTGTTCCTGTTCTGGACGCCGCAATGGCACGACTGGCGCTCGGACGACACGTCCGGTGGGTCCGGTGACGGTGTGCTCGACTTCGTCTTGGAATTCCTCTTCGACCTGCTGTGGAACTGGTTCCTGTGGAGGGTGTGGGCCGCCGTCGCGTGGTCGCTGGAGGGATTCGTCGCCGTCGCGCTCTGCCCGATCTCCCTGCTGACCAGCCTGCTCGGCGCGCGGCGCCACCGGCTGATAGCCGTCCCGAACGACGGCACCGACGCGTTGGTGCTGAGCCAGGGCTCCTGGTACGCGGTGCGGCGCGCCCGGGCCGAAGCGCGCGACCAGATCGCCGCCGGCGACGGCGTCCTGACGCTGTAGGGCTACACCGACAGCGGATCGACGGTGATGCCGATCGCCCGCACGGTGCTGGCCAGGTGGGTCTGGACGGCGCTCAGCGCGCCCGGTAGGTCGCCGTCGCGCAGCGCCTCGGCGATGACGCGGTGCTCGTCCATGATCGTCGCCATCCGGCCCGGGTCGCCGAATGCCGATTCGCCGATCATCCGCATCTGTCGGTCCCGCAGCGACGAGTAGAACCCGGCCAGGATGGCGTTGCCGGATTCCTCCAGCGTGACCGTGTGAAAGGCGCGGTCGGCGTCCAGAAATTCGCGCCAGTCGCCGGCCGCGGCGGCGTCGCGTTGCCGCCCCAGCTCGCCCGACAGCCGCTCGTACACCGCGGCGCGGGCGGCGGGGCCGCGCGCCACCACCTTCGTCGTCGCGAACTGCTCCAGGATCAGCCGCGCCTCGATCACGGAACGGGCCTCGTCGGGCGACACCGGGACGACCAGGGCGCCACGCTGCGGAAACAACCGCAGCAACCCTTCGGCCTCCAGCCGGAGGAACGCCTCGCGGACCGGGGTCCGCGACATGCCCAGCGCGGCGGCGACGTCGCCCTCGCTGATCAACTCCCCGCCCGGAAACTGGCCGGTGAGCACCTGCGCCTTGACGTACTCCAGCGCGCGGTCCTTGGCCGTGCCGGCGCGCGGGTTGGTGACAGCCACCATGCGTACCTTGAGGCCTTTCTTGGAGCTAAGTCGTATCCCAGATGTGTCCCATGAAGGTACACCAAACGAACACCGCCGGACGCTCGCTTGACCACTGAGATACAAGAGAGATACGTTAGAGGTACAAGACGCACCTTAGCCGAAGGATTTCTGCCATGTCGACCTTGGGAACAGACCAATCGGTGGTCCCAAACCTGGACCCGACCGTCCCCGCGCCCATGACGAACGTCGCCGAGTTCGGCTTCGAGGGCCGGTTCGAAGACTGGGCCGACGACGCCTGTTATTTCGAGTACTCGAAGGCTGCCAACCCGATCGGGTCCGGACATGCCCCGCAGGTTCCGATTACCCGCTTCGGTCCGGAGGTCTACCTCGACCGGCCGACGGGCGTGTTCCCGCTGGACTTGTCGGGGCAGCTCGGCATCGACACCGGGCCGGCGACCAGCCCGGCCCTGCTGGCCAACTTCGTCCGCATCCGCGCCGGCGAGCAGATCGACGCCTGCCCGAACGCCACCTCGCAGCTGTACTACGTCCTGTACGGGCGGGGCTTCGCGGCGATCAACGGCCGGCTCGTCAAGTGGGAGAAGGGTGACTTCCTGACGCTGCCCGCCGGCAACGACTCGGTGTTCTACGCCGACGCCGAGACCGTCATGTACTGGGTGCACGACGAGCCCCTGCTGCGCTACCTCGGTGTGACGGCCACCCAGCCGCGGTTCCGTCCCACCAAGTTCTGCCGGTCCGACGCGGTCGCCAAGCTGGAGGAGATCGCCGCCCGGCCGGGCGCCAACGAGAAGAGCCGGGTCAGCGTGCTGCTGGCCAACGCCAACCAGGAGCAGACGATGACCATCACCCACGTGCTGTGGGCGATGTTCGGCGTGCTGCCCCCGCAGCAGGAGCAGCGCCCACACCGGCACCAGTCGGTCGCGCTGGACCTGATCCTCGACGCGCCCCCGAGCGGCTGCTACACCCTGCTCGGCACCCGCCTCGACGAGCGCGGCGACATCGTCGACCCGATCCGGGTGGAGTGGCAGGCCGGCGGCGCCTTCACCACCCCGCCGGGCATGTGGCACGCCCACTACAACGAGACGGACACGCCCGCCCACCTGATCCCGATCCAGGACGCCGGGCTGCAGGCCCACCTGCGCAGCCTGGACATCAAGTTCACCCAGCGCCGGGATCTGGTCGCCGGCTAGAGTCCATGCGGCCTTCATGCAGCCTCGTCGTTTGACGAATAGGGTGGCTGGACATGAAGCTGCCGCTGCTGGGACCCGTGTCGCTGACGGGCTTCCAGAACGCCTGGTTCTTCCTGTTCCTGCTGGCCGTGGCGCTGCTGACCGGGATTTACGTCGTGGTGCAGTTCGCCCGTCGGCGTCGGGTGCTGCGGTTCGCCAACATGGAGGTGCTGGAGCGGGTCGCGCCGCTGCGCTCCGGCCGGTGGCGGCACGTGCCGACGATCCTGCTCGCCGCGTCGCTGGTGCTGTTGACCACCGCCATGGCCGGGCCGACGTCGGACATCCGGATTCCGCTCAACCGCGCGGTCGTGGTGCTGGTCATCGACGTCTCGGAATCCATGGCGGCCACCGACGTCGCCCCCAACCGGCTGGCCGCCGCGCAGGAGGCCGGCAAGAAATTCGCCGATGAGCTGACGCCGGCCATCAACCTGGGCCTGGTCGAATTCGCCGCCAATGCCTCGCTACTGGTGTCGCCGACGACCAACCGCGCCGCGGTGAAGGCGGCGATCGACGGGCTGAAGCCCGCGCCGAAAACCGCGACGGGGGAGGGCATCTTCACGGCGCTGCAGGCGATCGCCACGGTCGGCTCGGTGATGGGCGGCGGCGAAGGGCCGCCACCCGCGCGGATCGTGCTGGAATCCGACGGCGCCGAAAACGTGCCGCTGGACCCCAATGCGCCGCAGGGCGCGTTCACCGCGGCGCGGGCCGCCAAGGCCGAGGAGGTGCAGATCTCGACGATCTCCTTCGGCACGCCCTACGGCACCGTCGAGTACGAGGGCGCCACCATCCCGGTCCCCGTCGACGACCAGACGCTGCAGGAGATCACCAAGATCACCGACGGCCAGTCGTTCCACGCGGACAGCCTGGAATCGCTGGAGAGCGTCTATTCGACGCTGCAGCGCCAGATCGGCTACCAGACCGTCAAGGGCGACGCCAGCATGGCCTGGATGATGCTGGGCGCGGTGCTGCTAGCGGGCGCCGTCCTGGCCGGCCTGTTCCTCAACCGGCGGCTGCCCGCCTGATCGCTCAGACCGGCAGGCGCCGGTTGATCAGCAGGCCCAGCGCCGCCGCGATCAGCGCGACGACGACCCCCAGGCGCAGCCAGCCGGCGCTGCCGGGGCCGGGCACCGTGCGGAACCCGATGTCGTTCTCGATGGCGTTATAGCTCTTGTTCAGCTCGCTGATGTTGGTGGCGGTGTAGGACTGCCCGCCGGAAAGCTGGGCGATCTTGCGCATCTGGTCGGTCGACACCGGAACGGCGACGCGCTGCCCGTTCATCTCGATCTCCCCGCCCTTGGTGCCGAACGAGATCGTCGAGATGGGCACGCCCTGGTCCTTGGCCAGCCGCGCCGCGGTGAAGGCGCCGTCGTGCGGGTCGCTGGGGTCGGTCGGCTTGTTCTCGCCGCCGTCGGACAGCAGCACGATCCGCGCGGGCGGCGGCGTGTCCCCGCCGGTGATGGCCGCGGCGCCGACGGCGTGCAGCGCGGTGAAGATCGCCTCCCCGGTCGCCGTCCCGTCGGCGAACTCGAGCTTCTTCAGCGCCTCGAGGGTGGCCTCATGCTGCGGGGTCGGTGGCACCAGCAGGTAAGGCGTGCCCGCGAAGCCGACCAGCCCCAGGTTGATGCCCGGCGTCAGCTGGCTGGCGAACTGGCTGGCCGCCTGCTCGGCCGCCTTGAGCCGGTTGGGTTCGACGTCGGTCGCACGCATCGAGTTCGACATGTCGATGATCAGCACGACGCAGGCGCGGTTGCGCGGGATGCGCATGTCGTGCGTCGGCGTGGCCAGGGCGACGGTCAACAGGAACAGCGATAGCAGCGACACCGCGATGGGAATGTGCCGCCGCCACGACTGCGGCACCTCGGCCTCGGTGAAGCGGCGCAGCCGCTGCCGGCGACGGGCCTGCACCACGACATAGACGGCCAGCAGCGCCAGCGGGATCAGACCGAAGAGCAGCAGGCCCGGACGCTGGAATCCGTACAGGGGCAGTGGGCCGATGCCGGGAAGCGACACCTGCGCCAGTAAAGAGCAGTCTCGGTGGCCCGTCAAACGCGGCGCATTTCGCCCTCTGTTGCCGGCCTACTCCCGCCGGAGCCGCCCGTCGACGAACTGCTCCAACTTCTCCCACTCGCGCACGGCGGCCGCGTACGGGGGTGTGGGCTTGGCGACCGAGTCCGGCTCCAGCACGTGGCCCACCAGCTTGCCCAGCGGCCGGGCGGTGTCCAGCGCCTTGTCCACCGTGCTCTCTTCGGAGTAGTCGCCGATGTCGCGGAGCAGCTCGACGGCCAGGTCGAGCTGGTCGCGGTCCACGGCGTCGGGCCCCTCGGCGAAGTCGTCGGCCAGCCCGCTCAGCACGTAGACGTTTTCGTCGGTGATGTCCACCGCCAGTGAGCCGTCCGTGGCGGCCGTGCGGATGTCGTCGTAGGTGCTCAGGTCGGCCAGGTCGTGGTCGTGCTCGTCGGCCAGGTAGCGGGCCAGCGCGCGCTCCGAGCCGAACACGCTGATCCGCCCGTTCCGGCCGAGGAAGATCGGCCGGTCGTCCAGGTAGCAGCGCAGCGTGTAGAACGTGCCGGAGCTGGTGATGATGCGGATCGGGTCGATGCCGACCTGCACCCAGAAGTCCTCGTCGCCGCCCAGCACGACGGTGTCGCCGGGCGCGCGGGTCTCCTCCTCGGCCTCCTGTGGCTCGTCCTCTTCGACCTCTTCGTCTTCGGCGTCGTCTTCGTCCAGGTCCTCGTCGGCGGTGTCCGCCTCCTCGTCGGCCTCCGCCTCTTCCTCGGGCTCTTCGCGCTCCTCGGCCAGTTCCTCGGCGGCCTTGGTCGAGGCGTCCTCGTCGACCTCGGGCGTGCTGATGATCTCCTCGATCGAGGTGAGGACGTCGTCCCAGCTGCGGCCGATCACCTCGGCGATCGCGTTCCAGCGCTTCTGGCCCGCCTTGCCGGTGAAGGTGTCGATGCCGCCGGCCACCGTGCCCAGGTTGGGGTTGCCGTTGAAGAACTTCGACACCGGCGCCAGCTCGCACACCGATCCGATCGACGACACGATCGCCAGCACGCCGGCGAGCGCGTTCACCGACTCCTCGGTCGGCTTCTCCGACACCAGTTCCTCGACGACGACCAGATCGAACTGCCGGTCCTCGCCGGGCTCGAAGGTGTGCGCGTGCGCCGACGTCAGGTCCGCCCAGCCCGGGTGGTCCGTCAGGTCGTTGTCGGCGCCGGAGCGCACGAACGCGACCAGGTCGGCGACGGAGGAGAACGCGTACAGGTCCTCGTCCTTGCCCAGGAACGCCTCCCACTCGTCTCCGGCGTCGCGCCAGCGGGGCGCCCACACGGTGTAGCGGTCACCGGCGGACAGGCTCAGGCGGATCGGCACGAGGTCAGCAGCCATGCGGCACACAATAGCGACGGGCGGCGCGGCCACCTGGCCCCGGGCAATCGATCTAGGCCCAGATCGTCGCGATCGGCGCGGCGCCGGCCGCGTAGCCGGTCTTCGGCAGCCCGTACATCTGCTCCAGCGTGGACAGCACGCTGTAGTGGTTGATCTGCTCGTTGTAGTTGCCCGGCTGCACGTGCGCGCCGTAGATCACGGTGGGGATCTGGTTGCGGGGGCCGCCGTCGTCCTCGTCCCAGGTCACGATCAGCAGGCTGTTGTTGGCCACCGCCCAGTTGGCGTAGCCCGACAGCTCGCGGCTCAGCCACGCGTCGGCCTGCGCGATCGAGCCGTCGTGCATGTTGTCGTCGTTGTTGGGAATGACGAACGCCACCGTCGGCAGCGCGGCGTAGTTGCCCATCGGGAAGGCCGAGAACGGCAGCGAGTTGGCGGCCGGCACATTGCTGAAGTTGGCCCACGGCACGTGCTTTCGCGCATACTTGCCGGCGCTGCACACCGTCGAACCCGGCGCGGGCAGGCCCTCGGCGTAACCGGCGAAGCTGTACCCGGCGGCCAGGAGTTCGGAAGCCAGGTTGGGGGTGGCGCCGCCGTCGACCGGGCACGAGTCCTTGGTCACCCCAAGGGTGCTGCCGGCGAACAGCGCCAGGTAGTTGGGCTCGCTGGGATGCGCCTCGGCGAACGACTGCACCATGTTCGCCCCGCCCGCGGCCAGCGCGTTGATGAACGGCGCCGACTTGTTGCCGATGATGGTGGTCGCCGCGCGGTTCTCCTCGACCACGATCACCACGTGCGCGGGCTGCGGCAGCGCGGCCGCCGCGAGCTCGACCCGCGGCGCCGACGGGACGATCGCCAGTCCCGCCAACGCCGCCGCGCCGAGAAGGCCTTTGATTGTGCTCAGCACGCCGGGAGTATATGGGCGGATCGGCCCGCCCGACGGCACCGAGCGAGCGTGTCGGCGTTGCTACGCGCAATCGTTATATAGGGTCAAATCCCATGGACGTGCGCGTCATTGATCATCCGCTGGCCCTGTCCCGGCTGACGACGCTGCGCGACGAACGCACCGACAACGCGCACTTCCGGGCCGGGTTGCGGGAGCTGACCGCGATGCTGGTCTACGAGGCAACCCGCGACGCCGCCCGCGAAACCTTTCCCATTCGCACGCCGCTTGCCGAGACGGTCGGGGTGCGGCTGGCAGACCCGCCCCTGCTGGTGCCGGTGCTGCGCGCGGGACTGGGCATGCTCGAGCGCGCGCTGGAGCTGCTTCCCGAGGCGCGGGTGGGCTTCGTCGGCGTGGCCCGCGACGAGGAAACCCATTGCGCGACGGGGTATCTCGAGTCGTTGCCGGACGACCTGACCGGCGCGCCCGTGATCGTGTTGGACCCGATGCTGGCCACCGGCGGGTCGATGTGCCACACGATCGGGCTGCTGCGGCAGCGCGGCGCGTCGGACATCACCGCGCTGTGCGCGGTGGCCGCGCCAGAAGGCGTTGCGGCGCTTGAGAAAGCGGCGCCGAACGCGCGGCTCTTCACGGTGGCCGTCGACGACCGCCTCAACGAGATCGCCTACATCGTGCCGGGCCTCGGCGACGCCGGCGACCGCCAATTCGGGCCGCGCTAGCTACCAGCGGCGCACGTCCGAGACCAGCTCGTCGCGCATTGCCCGGGCCCGGGCGCGGGCCGACGCCAGGTCGTCCGTCGGCGCGCAGCGAATCTCCGCGTAGCACTTCAGTTTCGGTTCGGTGCCCGACGGGCGCACCACCACCCGCGCCTCGGTCTGCCCGTCGCCGCCGGTGAAGATCAGCGCGTCGGCGATGTCGGTGACTGTGGCGGGGAAGCCGGCCAGCCGGGCCGGCGGCGCCGCCCGCAGGCGCCGCATCAGCTCGGCGGCCTCGCCGGCGTCGGCGACGCGGCGCGACACCGCGGCGACGTCGTGCACGCCGTGGCGGCGGGCGAGGTCGTCGAGCGCATCGGGCACCGAGCGGCCCCGGTCCTTCAGCGCGGCCACCAGGTCGCACACCAGCACCGCCGCGCTGATGCCGTCCTTGTCGCGCACGGCATCCGGGTCGACGCAGTGGCCGATCGCCTCCTCGTAGGCGTAGACCAGCCTGCCGCCCTTGACGCCGGAATCGGCGCGCGCCAGCCACTTGAAGCCGGTAAGCGTCTCGACGTGGGTGGCGCCGTGTTCGGCGGCGATCACCGCCAGCATCCGCGACGACACCACGGTGCTGGCCACCACGGGCGTGCCGGACCCTTCGTGAGACAAGATGTAATCGCCTAGCAGCCAACCGGTTTCGTCGCCGGACAGCATCCGCCAACCCCATGCGGTCGGGATGCCGACGGCGCAGCGGTCGGCATCGGGGTCCAGCGCGATCGCGACGTCGGCGCGAGTGTCTTCGGCCAGCGCGAGCAGCGCGTCGGTGGCCCCGGGCTCCTCGGGGTTGGGGAATGCGACGGTGGGAAAGTCGGGGTCCGGCGCGAACTGGGCCCCGACCGTGTGCACCTGTTCGAATCCCGCGCGGCGCAACGCCTCCACCGCCACCGCGCCGCCCACGCCGTGCAGCGGTGTCAGCGCGACCCGCACCGACCCGGCACCGCGGCGCACCGCGGCCGCCCGCTCGATATACCGCTCGACGAGGTCGGTGTGGGCGGGTGCCACGGCGCGCCTGGCGATCTGGTCGGCCGGGGGAGCCGCGGCCATCGCGGTCTCGATACGGCGGTCGGTGGGGGAGACGATCTGGATGCCGCCCTCGAAGTACACCTTGTAGCCGTTGTCGGCCGGCGGGTTATGCGACGCCGTGATCTGCACGCCGGCGGCCGCGCCGGTGCGGCGCACCGCGAACGCGACCACCGGCGTCGGCACCGGACCCGGCAGCAGCAGCACCGAAAAGCCCTCGGCGGCAAGGACTTCGGCGGTTACGGTGGCGAACACCGCCGAGCCGTGCCGGGCGTCGCGGCCGACGATCGCCCGGCCCCGTTCGGCCAGCACCTGCGCGACGGCCCACGTCGCGCGCGACACCACCGCGACGTTCATCGCGTCGGGCCCGCCGCGCACCGGCCCGCGCAACCCCGCGGTGCCGAAGGCGAGCGGGTGGGCGAACCGCGCGGCCAGCTCCTCGGGATCCAGGGCGGCGAGCTCGGCGGCCGTCGTCGGGTCGGGATCCTGGGCGATCCACTCCTCCGGCGTCACGTCGTCACAGCCGGGCCACCACGTCGGCCAGCAGCGCGCCCATCCGGCTGGCCGAGGCGGTCCCGGCGGCCAGCACCTCGTTGTGGCTCAACGGTTCTCCGGAGATCCCCGCGGCCATGTTGGTCACCAGCGACACCCCCAGCACCTCCGCACCGGCCGCGCGGGCCGCGATGGTCTCGTGCACCGTCGACATGCCGACCAGGTCGGCGCCCAGCGCCCGCAGCATCCGGATCTCCGCGGGCGTCTCGTAGTTCGGCCCGGGCAGGCCGGCGTAGACGCCTTCGGTCAGCTCCGGGTCGGCGGCGCGGGCGAGCTCGCGCAACCGCGGCGCGTAGGCGTCGGTCATGTCGACGAACTGCGGGCCGACCAGCGGTGAGCGCGCCGTGAGGTTCAGCTGGTCGCTGATCAGCACCGGCCGGCCGACCGCCAGATCGGGGCGCAGCGCGCCGGCCGCGTTGGTGAGCACCACGGTGCGCACGCCCGCCGCGCAGGCCGCCCGCACCGCGTGCACGACGTGGCACAGGTCGTGCCCCTCGTAGGCGTGGACGCGACCGACCAACACCAGCACCCGATGGGCGCCGACGCGCACCGACAACAGCTCACCGGTGTGCCCGACGGCGGTGGGCGGCGCGAACCCCGGCAGCTCGGCCTGGGCCAGCGAGACGGTCGGAGGGCCGAGCGCGGCCACCGCCGGCCGCCATCCCGAGCCGAGGACGATGGCGACGTCGTGCTCGGGAACCCCGGTGCGCTCGGCGATGGCCCGCGCCGCCCGCCGTGCGAGCTCGTCGGGATCGGGCAGGGGTTCGGCCACAGTCGGCGAGCTTATCCCGGCGTATGTGAGGATCTGCCGTATGCGTCGTCGTGGGTGGTCGAATTTTCCTCTGGTGGTTGCCGTTGCGGTGTCGGCGGTCGTGATCGCGTGCGGCCGGGCGCCGGCGGCGGCGGCCGATCCGTGTCCCGATGTCCAGCTCATCTTCGCCCGCGGGACCGCCGAGCCACCCGGCCTGGGGGCGGTGGGCGACGCGCTGTTCGCCGCGCTACAGCCGGCCCTCGGGTCGCGCCACGTCGACGCGTACCCGGTGAACTATCCGGCCAGCTACAACTTCCTGACGACGGCCGATGGCGCCAACGACGCGCGCGATCACATCGCGCAGATGGTCGAGCAGTGCCCCGCGACGCGCCTGGTGCTCGGGGGCTTCTCGCAGGGCGCCGCCGCGGTGTCCATGCTGGCGGGGGTGCCGCCCCTCGGGCAGCGCATCGGCAACTTCGGATCGGCTCCGGCGCTGGATCCCGCGCTGGCCGACAAGGTGCGGGCGGTCGCGGTGTTCGGCAATCCCGGCAACCGCTTCAACACGCCGCTGTCGTCGACGGGCGCGTGGGCCGGTCGCGCCATCGACCTGTGCAGCGACGGCGATCCGGTCTGCGTCGTCGGCGGTCGCGACCGCGACGCGCACCATTTGTACGAAGTGGCGCCCTACCCCGGCCAGGCGGCGGGGTTCATCGCCGGGCTGGTGTAGCCGCTACAGGCCCAGGAGGCTGCGCAGCGCGTTGACGCCCGAGGCGAAGGCCGACGGCGTCCCGGTCACGGCGCCGTTGACCCCCGCGTTGAAGAAGCCCGAGACGTAGTCGCCGGTGTTGCCGACCCCGGAGGCGAAGTCGCCGGCGTTGTTGAAGCCCGAGCTCCCGGTGCCGAGGTTGCCGAAACCCGAACTGGCGCCGCTCCCGGTGAACAGGTTGCCCGCGCCGGTGTTCAGGTCGCCGGAGTTGAACAGGCCGGTGTTGATGCTGCCCGAGTTGAAGATGCCGGTGTTGTAGTTGCCCGCGTTGAAGGCGCCCGTGCAGTAGTCACCCGAGTTGAAGAATCCGGTGTCGCTCGATCCCGAGTTGAACAGCCCCGCGGTCAGGGCTCCCGAATTGCCCACGCCCCAGTTGAATTGACCCGAGTTGCCGATGCCGATGTTGCCGCTGCCCGAGTTGAAGAAGCCGATGTTGTTGGTGCCCGAGTTGCCGAACCCGATGTTGCCGAGGCCGGAATTCAGGCCGCCGAAACCGATCTGGTGGTCGCCGGTGAGCCCGATGCCGATGTTGCCCGTGCCCGTGTTGCCGAAGCCGAAGTTCCCCGAGCCCAGGTTGCCGAGGCCGAAGTTGTTGCTGCCGAGGTTGCCGAAACCCAGGTTGTAGCCGCCGTTGTTGCCGAAGCCCAGGTTGAAGCCGCCGGTGTTGCCGCTGCCGAAGTTGAAGCTGCCGATGTTGCCGCTGCCCAGGTCCCAGTGGCCGAAGTTGCCGCTGCCCAGGTTCACGTTGCCGATGTTGCCGCTGCCCAGGTTGAGCTCACCCAGGTTGCCGCTGCCCAGGTTCCAGGACTGCGAGTTCCCGATACCCAGGGTGATCAGGTGTTGGTTGCCGATGCCCGCGAAATTGATGCCCGGCAGGGCTTCCAGCGGCTTGAAGATGTTTTGTTCGATGAACTCCAGCGGGCCGGACGCCGCCAGCTGGGTCGCCGCGGCCGACGCGCCGGCGTGATAATCGACCATCGCGGCCACGTCCTGGGCCCACATCTGCTCGTACTCGGCCTCGGTGGCCGCGATCGCGGGGGCGTTCTGGCCGAACAGGTTCGACATCACCAGGGACACCAGGTCGCTGCGGTTGGACGCGACCATCACCGGGTGCACCGTCGCCGCCAGCGAGGACTCGAACACCGCGGCGACGGCCTGGGCCTGCGCCGACGCGTTCTGCGCCTGGGTGGCGGCCGCGCTCAGGAAGCCGGCGTAGGGGGTGGCCGCCGCCATCATCGCCGCCGCCGCCGGGCCCTGCCACGCCTGGCCGGTCAGCTCGGAGGTCACGGACGCGAACGACGACGCCGCCGACGCGAGCTCGGCGGCCAGGCCGTCCCAGGCGGCCGCGGCCTCTAGCATGGGTGCCGACCCCGCTCCGACGAACATCCGCAACGAGTTGATCTCGGGGGGCAACACCAAAAAACTCATCAGTCGGTTCCTTCTGCTTTCGGCCACATTTTTGACTGGACGTCATATAGATAGCAGAATTACATACTTTAAGTCCAGTTGTAGGCCTAAAACTAGCGATACGGTTTGGTTTCCTGGGTGCGGCTCGGGGCGGTGAGATACTGCGAAGATGCCCGCTCGCTCGTTAGACGACCCGTTGGATAGCGTCGAGGACGCCGTGCGACGACGGGGCGCCGACCTCGTCGAGTTGTCCCACGCCATCCACGCCGAGCCGGAGCTCGCGTTCGCCGAGCATCGCAGCTGCGCCAAGGCCCAGGCCCTGGTCGCCGAGCGCGGTTTCGAGATCACCGCCTCCGCCGGCGGCCTGGACACCGCCTTCCGCGCCGACTTCGGCAGCGGACCGCTGACCGTCGGGGTGTGCGCCGAGTACGACGCGCTGCCCGAGATCGGGCACGCGTGCGGGCACAACATCATCGCGGCGTCGGCGGTGGGCACCGCGCTGGCGCTGGCC
>NZ_AUWQ01000063.1 GCF_000455205.1 Mycobacterium sp. UM_CSW
GAAAAACTCCTCCACACCGACGAGGGACAAGACGACGACGACGATGACGACGCGGCGTAGCGTGAGCGCGTGACTGAACGGCGCACACTGCTGTTGATGCGGCACGCGAAATCCGATTACCCGGAGAGCGTCCCGGATCATGACCGGCCGTTGGCGCCGCGAGGCATCCGGGAGGCCGGGCTTGCCGGGGACTGGTTGCGCGGCAACGTTCCCGCGATCGATGCCGTGCTGTGCTCCACCGCGACGCGCGCCCGGCAGACGTTGGACAGGACGGGAATCGACGCCCCGGTGCGCTACAGCGAGCGGCTCTACGGCGCCACCCCGGGGACGATGATCGCGGAGATCAACGAGACCGGCGACGACATCGGCACGCTGCTGGTCGTCGGTCACGAGCCCACGATGTCGGGGCTCGCGATTATCCTGGCCGCCGATGACGGCACGGACATCGCTGTGCTGGAACGCATCTCGACGAAATTCCCGACGTCGGCCATCGCCGTGCTGGCGGTGCCGGGCGCGTGGAAGGGACTCGAACCGGGCGGGGCCGCGCTCACCGGTTTCGAAGTTCCTCGCTAGCTGTTGGTGGACAGCGTCAGCTCCATCAGCTTGAGCGCCTGACCACAGGCATCAATCCCCGGCGCCTGGGGGTTGACCCACCACCCGACCACCCCGGCCGCGTTGCTCGCCACGCCGCAGGCGCCGTTCGGGTCGTCCGGGCGCATCACGATCGACTCGATGCCCGCGATCGAGCGGTTCTCGACTTTGTACTTGAGGAAGTCGGCCACCTTGCGCTCTTCGCCCAGGCTGCCCTGCTCGAACCAGAACCGGGTGATGTCGATCAGCCCGGCCGGGTTCGCCGCCTGCCACCGGCAGATGGCCCCGACGAACGTGCTCTGAATGTCCAGCGGATCGGCGCCGACGGTCTTGGCCAGGATGTCGCTGGTCAACACCTCGCACTCCTTGAGCAGGTTCGGGTACTGCTGCTGAGAGGTGTTGTTGCGCGGGGGGTTGCCGCCCGCCTTGATGGCGTTACCCCCGATGGACCTCGAACATCCGGTCAACACCAACAGCGCGGCGAGCACTATGGCGAACACCGGGGCCACGCAGGCGCGAACGGTTCGCCGGCTCATTTGGAATTCGCAATCGACTGACGGGCCAGTTCCTTGGCTATGTCGCAGGGCGGCGGGAATGGCTTCTGGCTGAAGCTGACCGACCATTCGATGAAGTCGTCCTGGAACTGGATGCCTACCTCGCAGAGCGAGTCGCCCAGGTTGGGCTCGTTGCCGACGGCGATGAAGCCGCCGTGGCCGTTGATGTTGATGTCGTCGACGCTGGCGCGCGACAGCTCCTCGGTCTTGCGTTCCCGTCCGATCGGGCTGCCGCGATACCAGGAAAAGGAGAAGTGCGGGCCGAGAATCCCGCCACCCGCCAGCCACTGGCACCCGACCGAGTTCCGCGCGGTGTTCACCAGCCCGGTCACCTTCGTCAGCTCCGACACGGTCTGATCGTTGATGCCGCCGCATTGCGGGAACATCGGCCCGTGGTGGCCCTCGCCGTTGCCCGGCGTCGACGATGCCGTCGCTCCCGGTTTGTTGTCGCCGGAACCCGAGCATCCCGCAATCGTCGGGATCAGAATCGCTAAGGCCGACGCCACGAGAGCCAGCGCCCTCGCGCCTCGCCTTCTGCTCGTCACACGATGCACTGTAGCGGGACCGCGGCGGCCAACCGCTGACGCCGCGCCTGAGCAGGCATTTCGGCCCCGTGTTGACCAGCGCGTGGCGCGCCGTATGCGACAGTTACCAGATGCTCCTGGCACTGCTGCGCCAGTACATCCGGCCGTACCGGCGGCTGGTTGCGGTGCTGCTGGCGCTCCAGCTGACCAGCACCCTGGCGTCGCTGTACCTGCCCACGGTCAACGCCTCGATCATCGACGAGGGCGTCGCCAAGGGCGACACCGCCACCATCGTCAGGCTCGGCATGGTGATGCTTTCGGTCACCGGGTTGCAGGTGCTGTGCGCGGTCGGGGCCGTCTACGTCGGCTCGAGGGCGGGCATGGGCTTCGGCCGCGACCTGCGCCAGGCGATTTTCGAACACGTCACCACCTTCTCCGAGCACGAGACCGACCGATTCGGCGCGCCAACCCTGCTGACGCGCAGCACCAACGACGTCCGGCAGATCCAGTACCTGGTCCAGATCGGCGGCACCGTGCTGATCACCGCGCCGATCATGTGCGTCGGGGGCATCGTCATGGCCCTGCACCAGGAGGCGGCGCTGGCCTGGCTGCTGCTGGTCAGCGTGCCGGTGATGGCGGTGACTAACTACTTCGTCATGTCGCGCATGTTGCCGCTGCTGCGCCGGATGCAAAGCCTGATCGACGGCATCAACCGCGTGGTGCGCGACCAACTGTCCGGCGTCCGGGTGGTCCGCGCGTTCGCCCGCGAGGGCTACGAGCGCGACCGGTTCGCCCGCACCAACACCGCGCTGTCGAACACCGCGCTGGCCGCCGGCAATCTGCAGGCGCTGATGCTCCCGCTGACCACGCTGACCATCAACGTGTCCAGCGTCGCGCTGATCTGGTTCGGCGGCCTGCGCATCGACCGGGGCCAGATGCAGGTCGGTTCGCTGACCGCCTTCCTGGTGTACTTCACCCAGATCCTGATGGCCGTCCTGATGGCCACGATGACGCTGGTGGTGCTGCCGCGCGCGGCGGTGTGCGCCGAACGGATCACCGAGGTGCTCGACACCCGCGCCGCCGTGCAGGACCCACCGAACCCGAGGTTCCCGCTGGGCGGGATCGCGGGCGTCGTGCGGTTGGACGGCGCCACCTTCACCTATCCGGGCGCCGATCGCCCGGTGCTGCAAGACATTTCGTTCGCTGCGACGCCCGGGACGACGACCGCGATCGTCGGGAGCACCGGTTCGGGCAAGTCGACGCTGATCTCCCTGATCTGCCGGCTCTACGACGTCACCTCGGGCACCGTGCTGATCGACGACGTCGACGTCCGCGACTACCACACCGAGCGGCTGTGGTCGGCGATCGGGCTGGTGCCCCAGCGCGGCTACCTGTTCTCCGGCACCGTGGCCGAGAACCTGCGCTACGGCAAGGCGGACGCCAGTGATGAGGAGATTTGGGATGCGTTGCGGATAGCCGACGCCGACGGGTTCGTGCGCGCCCACGATGACGGGCTGCACATGCGCGTCGCGCAGGGCGGCATCAACTTCTCCGGTGGCCAGCGGCAGCGGCTGGCGATCGCGCGGGCCGTCATCCGCCGCCCGGCGATCTACCTGTTCGACGACTCCTTCGCCGCGCTCGACGTGCACACCGGCGCTCGGGTGCGCGCGTCGCTGGCCGAGGTGTCGGGGTCCGCGACGATAATCGTTGTCACCCAACGCGTTTCCACCGCGGCCCAGGCCGACCAGGTGATCGTCGTCGACGGCGGGAAACTGGTGGGCGCGGGCACGCACGAATCGCTGCTCGCGGAATGTCCCACCTACGCGGAATTTGCCGACTCGCAGTCGGTGGGGGCCGGGGTCGGGGGTGAGCAATGACCGTGGCGCCCGTGGCACCGGCGGCGGGACGCTCCCGCGACTTCTGGGCGTCGGCGACCCGGCTGACGAAACGGCTTGCGCCGCAACGGCGCCTGAGCCTCGCGGTGATCGCGCTGGGCGTCACCGGCACGGCGATCGGGGTGGTCGTGCCGCGAATCCTGGGCCACGCCACCGATCTGCTGTTCGACGGCGTCATCGGGCGGCAGCTGCCCGCCGGGGTCAGCAAGGCGCAGGCCATCGCCGCCGCCCGCGCCCGCGGCCAGAACGCGTTCGCCGACCTGCTGTCCGGGATGAACGTGGTGCCGGGGCAGGGGGTGGACTTCGGAGCGGTGGCCCGAACGCTGGCGCTGGCGCTGGGGCTGTATGTTGTTTCCGCGCTGCTGATTTGGGCGCAGGTCCGGCTGCTCAACGTCACCGTGCAGCGCACCATGGTCGCGCTGCGCTCGGACGTCGAGGACAAGATCCACCGGCTCCCGCTGGCCTACTTCGACGGGCGCCAACGCGGCGAGGTGCTGAGCCGGGTCACCAACGACATCGACAACGTGCAGTCGTCACTGTCGATGACGATCAGCCAGCTTTTGACCGCGGCCCTGACGGTGGTCGCCGTGCTGGCGATGATGGTGTCCATCTCCCCGCTGCTGGCCGGCATCACGCTGCTGGCCGTGCCGATCTCGCTGCTGGCGACGCGGGCGATCGCGCGGCGTTCGCAGCGCCTGTTCGTCGCCCAGTGGCGAAGCACGGGGCGCCTGAACGCCCACATCGAGGAGACCTACAGCGGATTCACGGTGGTCCGGACGTTCGGCCACCAGGCCGCGGCGCGCGAGCAGTTCCGCCGCCTCAACGACGAGGTCTACCGGGCCAGCTTCGGCGCCCAGTTCTTCTCCGGCCTGGTGGCGCCGGCGACGGGGTTCATCGGCAACGTCGGCTACGCCGCGGTCGCCGTCGTCGGCGGCCTGCAGGTGGCCACCGGGCAGATCACACTGGGCAGCATCCAGGCCTTCGTCCAATACCTGCGGCAGTTCAACGCGCCGGTGAGCCAGGTGGCCGGGATGTACAACACTCTGCAATCCGGGGTGGCCAGCGCCGAGCGGGTGTTCGAGCTGCTCGACGAGCCCGAGGAGCCGCCGGACCCGGAGCGGGCATTGCCGCGGTCCAACGGCGGCCGGGTCGAGTTCGAGCACGTGAACTTCTCGTACCGGCCGGGCACGCTGGTGATCCACGACCTGTCGCTGGTGGCCGAGCCGGGCAGCACGGTGGCGATCGTGGGGCCGACCGGGGCGGGCAAGACCACGCTGGTGAACCTGCTGATGCGGTTCTATGACGTCGACTCGGGCCGAATACTGGTCGACGGGCTCGACATCACCGCCGTGAGCAGGCAGTCGCTGCGATTGGGAATCGGCATGGTGCTGCAGGACACCTGGCTGTTCGACGGGACGATCGCGGAGAACATCGCCTACGGCCGCCCGGAAGCCACCGAAGACGAGGTGATCGAGGCCGCCAAGGCGGCGTACGTGGACCGGTTCGTGCATACGCTGCCGGCCGGCTACCAGACCCCGGTCAGCGGCGGCGGCACCAACATCAGCGCCGGCGAGCGCCAGCTCATCACCATCGCCCGCGCATTCCTCGCCCGGCCGCGGCTGCTGATCCTGGACGAGGCGACCAGCTCGGTGGATACCCGCACCGAGACCCTCGTTCAGCACGCCATGCGCGAACTCCGCCGCGGCCGCACGAGTTTCATTATCGCGCACCGCCTTTCGACCATCCGCGACGCCGACCGCATCGTCGTTGTCGAGGCCGGTCGCATCGTCGAAGAGGGCAGCCACGCCCAACTGCTGGCGCGGCGCGGCGCCTACTACGCGATGACTCGGGCTTAATCACCAAGAAATCGTTGAGGATCCGTCAAGGGTCCGGCCGGAACCTTGGCGCATGTTCGCATTTCGCATCGCCGCAGCCGTCGCAACCGCTCTCGTCGGCGCCGCCGTCGGGCTCGCGGTGGCCACCGCGGGCGGCGCATCGGCCGGCACCGTCGACGACGCCTTCATCACGGAGATCAGGGGCGCCGGCATCGGAATCGACTCGCCGCAGGCCGCGATCATGGACGGCTACCTGGTGTGCGTGGAGCTCAACGCCGGCAGCAGCGGGCCCGAGATCGCCCGTCAGGTGCTGAGCGAGACCAATTTGACCACCAAGCAGGCGGACTACTTCGTCGTCGTCGCCGCCAAGGCCTACTGCCCGCAATTCGCCAAGTGACGCCGAGAAGCAAAGGACTGGTAATGAAGCCCAACCGGATCGCCACGGCCACAGTCACATTCGCGGTACTCGCGATTGCGTTCGGTGTGGCCGCCCCGGCC
Source organism: Mycobacterium sp. UM_CSW (assembly GCF_000455205.1). Classification (GTDB taxonomy): domain Bacteria; phylum Actinomycetota; class Actinomycetes; order Mycobacteriales; family Mycobacteriaceae; genus Mycobacterium. The sequence continues at coordinate 5,898 of NZ_AUWQ01000063.1, forward strand.
AATGCGGCCTCCGAGGCCGTGTACGGCGACCCCGTCGCCGCCGGCAAGTTCTGGCACCAGCAGCAGTACGACGACTGCGTCCTGATGTCCAGCGCCGACGTCATCGGTCAGATCACCGGCGAGTCGCCCTCCGAGGCCGCCATCATCGAGAAGGCCCACTCGACTGCGAGCGTGGTTCACGGCGGCCCGATCTACACCAAGCCGGCCAACCCGGACGACCCGAATTCGGGCGACGGCGCCAGCATGGCGGACATTCCCGCGTTGCTCGCGCATTACCGGGTGGCCGCGGTGGTCATCGACAGGGACGACCGCGCAGTGAGCGGAATCCGCTCGGGCATCGCGGGGCTCAAGCAGGCGCTCGGCGGCGGCCACAAGGTGATTGCCAGCGTCAACGGCGAAATCATCTGGCACGAGCCCGTCGACGCGAGGGACAAGAGCGGCAACCCCGTGTCCGACCACGCGGTGGTGGTGACCGGTGTCGACGTCGCCCGCGGCATCGTCCACCTCAACGACAGCGGCATCGCCGAGGGCCGCGACGAGCAGGTTCCCATCGAGCTTTTCGTCAAAGCTTGGGACACCAGCGACGAGTTGATGGTGGTCACGCTGTAGATCGCGTTGGGGTGTTACCGAATTCGCGAAGTTCGTATCACAATCAATGAACGCAACGCCGCGGAAGACGGGAGGGTGTGACGCGCGATGGTCGAGAAACGCCTCGAGTTCGGTCTGCTCGGGCCGCTGGAAATGAGCGTTGACGGGACCCTGGTTCCCCTCGGCACCCCCAAGTAGCGGGCCGTGGGGGCCATGTTGCTGATGAACCGCAACAGCCCGGTCGGCGTTGACCGGCTGATCACGGCTCTGTGGGAAGAGTCGCCGCCGTCGGGGGCGCGGGCCAGCATCCACTCCTACGTCTCCAACCTGCGCAAGCTGCTCAGCGGCGCCGGAATCGACCCGCGGGTGGTGCTGGCCGCGGCGCCCCCGGGCTACCGCCTCAGCATCCCCGACAACGCTTGCGACATCGGGCGATTCATCGCCGAGAAGACCGCGGGCGTGAATGCGGCCGCCGCGTCCCGGTTCGAACAGGCGAGCAAGCATCTGTCGGCGGCACTGGCGGAGTGGCGCGGACCGGTGCTCGAGGACCTGCGCGACTTCCAGTTCGTCGACACCTATGCCACCTCCCTCGTCGAGGAGAAGATTCTGGTCCACACGGCCAAGGCGGAGGCCGAAATCGCTTGCGGGCGCGCCTTTGCCGTGATCACCGAGCTCGAGGCGCTGACCGTGGAGCACCCCTACCGCGAGCCGCTGTGGGCCCAGTTGATCACGGCCTACTACCTCACCGAGCGCCAATCCGACGCGTTGGCGGCCTACCGCCGCGTGAAGGAGACGCTCGCCGACGAGCTCGGCATCGACCCGGGCCCGAACCTGCGCGCTCTCAACGAGCGGATCCTGCGCCAGGAGCCGTTGGACGTCAAGAAGATCGCCGTGACCACCGCCGCGGTCACGCAGACGGTCATGGATCAGCACACCAGGGTTTCCGAGCGCAACGCCGTCGCGCATCTGCGCGAAGTCGGGGGGCGAAGCTATCCGGTGCAGGAGGCCGCGACCCGCATCGGGCGCCTCAGCGCCAACGACATCGTGCTGGACACCCCCAAGGTCAGCCGCCACCACGCCGTCATCGTCGATACCGGCACCAGCTGGGTGATCAACGACCTGCGCTCCTCGAACGGCGTGCAGGTGCAGGGCGAGCGCATCCGCTCGGCGACCCCGCTGCAGGACGGCGACCGCATACGCATCGGCGAGCACGAGTTCACCTTCGAGGTCAGCCAGGGGTAACGCGGGCATCAAGATTTCGTTGAGAATCCTCCAAGGGTCGGACCCGAAGCTGAGCACACCAACGGGCCAAACCCACAGCAAAGGATCTCGACAATGTTTTCTCCCCGGTTCTCTCCCCGGTTCTCTCCCCGCATCACCGCAGTCGTCACCACGGCCATCGGCGCCGCCGCCGCCGGGCTGGCGATCGCCACCGCCGGCGCCGCCGGGGCCAGCACGGCCGACGACACCTTCATCACCGAGATGAGGGGCCTCGGCGTCACCTTCACCTCGCCGCAGGAGGCCATCAAGGAAGGCCACCAGGTGTGCAAGGAGCTGGCCGCCGGCAAGACCGGGACGGACGTCGCCACCGAGGTCCTGAGCCAGACGAACCTCACCACCAAGCAGGCCGCCTACTTCGTCGTCGATGCGGCGCAGGCCTACTGCCCGCAACTCTCCGCCCAACTGACCTGACCAACCCACCCACCCGAATGGGGGATCCCGATCACGGGGTCCCCCATTCGTCGTTTTTGACCGAAAAGGGTTGCTGCATAGATGGTTTCAAGAATTCGTTGAGATTACGACAAGGTCAACATTGGAACCTTTTCTCAACCAAACCGCAACCAAGCGGAACGACAAAAGGACCCAGCAGTGAAGACCATGAAGATCGCAAGCATCACCAAGACCGCCGTAGTCACGGTCGCCGCCGGCGCCATCGCGTTGGGAGTGGCGGGAACCGCCGGCGCGGCTTCGGGTGCCACCTACGGCGACCCCGACGGCGCGGCCAAATGGTGGCGCCACCAGAAATACGACGATTGCGTGCTGATGGCCGCAGCGGATGTGGTCGGCCAGGTGACCGGCAAGGAGCCCTCGGAGGAGGCCATCATCAAGAAGGCCCAGTCCACCCCCAGCACAATCCACCCCGGGTCGATTTACATCAAGCCGTCCGACACCAGACACCCGGGTTCGGGCCAGGGCACCATGTTCGCCGATGTCCCGACGCTGCTGGCGCAGTACAAGGTCGACGCCGTCGCCACCGACCGGCGGCACGCTGCGGCGAGCGGGGTCCCCGGCGGCATCGCGGGAATCGAGCAGGAACTGGGCACCGGCCACAAGGTGATCGTCAGCGTCAACGGCGAATTGATCTGGAACGTCCCCGTCGAGACGAAGGACGAAAACGGCAAACCGCAGGGCGACCACGCCGTGGTGGTGACCGGCGTCGACACCGGCTACGGCATCGTCCATCTCAACGACAGCGGTGATCCGAAGGGCCGCGACGCGCAGATCCCGATGGCGCTCTTCCTCAAGGCGTGGGACGCCAGCGACCAGTTGATTGTCGTCACCACGTAAGGCGTTGCGACCGGCCGACCAGATCGGAGCGGATTGATATGGTCGGCGGGTCGCGGTTGTTGGGAGGATCGATGAGCGGGGCGCCGGGCTCGCGGGTGGGGACGATGTTCGGACCCTACGAACTCAAGCGGGCCCTTGGCCACGGCGGAATGGGCGAGGTCTACGAGGCCGAACACACCGTCAAGGGGTGGACCGTCGCGCTCAAGCTGATGTCGGAATCGGTCAGCAGCGACCCCGTGTTCCGCGAGCGGATGCGGCGCGAGGCCCGCATCACCGGCCGTTTGCAGGAACCCCACGTGGTGCCCATCCACGACTACGGCGAGATCGATGGGCAAATGTTTTTGGAGATGCGCCTCATCGAGGGCACCGATCTCGGAACTTTGCTCAAGCAGTTCGGGTCGCTGTCGCCGCCCCGCGCGGTCGCCATCATCACCCAGATCGCCTCCGCGCTGGACGCGGCGCACGCCGCCGAGGTGACGCACCGGGACGTCAAACCGCCCAACATCCTGGTCACCCGCGACGACTTCGCCTACCTCGTCGACTTCGGCATCGCCAGCGCGAAGACGGACGAGAAGCTGACCCAGCTCGGCACCGCCGTCGGCACGTGGAAATACATGGCGCCCGAACGGTTTTCGAAGGACGAGGTGGACTACCGCGCCGACATCTACTCGCTGGCGTGTGTGTTGTTCGAATGCCTGACCGGGTCGCCGCCCTACCAATCCGACAGCGCCGGGGTCTTGGTCAACGCCCACATGCTGGAGCCCATCCCCCAGCCCAGCGCCAAGCGTTCGGGCATCCCCCGGGCCTTCGACGGGGTGATCGCGCGCGGCATGGCCAAGAAGCCCGAGGACCGCTACGCCAGCGCCGGCGACCTGGCCCGCGCCGCCCACGACGCGCTCACCAACCCCGACCAGACCCAGGCGGTCAACATCCTGCGCCACGGTGAGGAGTCCACGCTGCCGGGACTGAACGCAGCCGCCCAAGGGGCGGTTGGGCCCGGCGCCCCGCAGCCACTACAGGCCCGGAACCCGGCCCCCAACAGCGGACCCATCCCCCGCGCGGCCCCGCCGGCGCCCAATCGTGCGGCGCACCAACCCCAGTGGGCCGGTCCGCCGCCGCAGTTCGCCGGCCCGCCCCCCTTCGGCTATGGGCATCCGCCGGCGCGCAAACGCAACCCGTGGCCCATCGTCGCCGGCGCGGCCGCCGCCGTCGTCGTCCTGGTGGCCGCGGTGATCGGCATCTCGATGGCCGTCGGGCACGACGACAACGAGACCCCCGACGCGGCCACCACCACGACCGCAACCACGACGACCAAGAGGACGACCACCCGCACCACCCCGGCGCCGACGTCCACCGCGCCGTCCGTCGCCGCGAGCAAGCTGCTGGGCCTGCTGCCCGCCGGCTACCCACCCGGCGCGTGCACGCCGGACCCCCAACCGATGGCGGGTGCGATCGTGTCCGTCTCGTGCGGGCCGAACACCGACCCCAACGGCCCCACGATCTCGTCCTACGCGCTGTTCGGTGACCTGCAAACGGTGCAGGGCGCGTTCACCGAATTCACCGGAACCGACACGATCGTCAAGTGCCCAGGCGACAAGGCCTCGCCCGGCACCTGGTGGCATAACAAAGACCCGAACACCATCCTCGGGCAGATCGCCTGCGGCCACTACAAGGGCGATCAGCCGAAGGTGATGTGGACTAACCAGCAGACCCTGGTGTTCGCAGTCGTCGGCGGAGATACCAACGGGCCGAACCTCGATCAGCTGTATAAGTGGTGGGCCGCGCACTCGTAGTGACGCAGCTGCCGCTGCGACGCGGCGGGTGCTCGACGTCGGTTGTGGCAGCCCTGCCGGGGCCGACCGTCTGATTGCTGAGCCGGGGGCTCGCGGTTGGCCGCTCGGGTCGGCGGGTGTTGATATGGTCGGCGGGTCCGGGGTTGGTTTGGAGGGTCAGGGATGAGCGACGCGCAGGCCTCACGGGTGGGCTCGATGTTCGGGCCCTATCACCTGAAACGGCTGCTGGGCCGCGGTGGGATGGGCGAGGTCTACGAGGCCGAGCACACCGTCAAGGAGTGGACGGTCGCCGTCAAGCTGATGTCCGACACGTTCAGCAAGGACCCGGTGTTTCGCGAGCGGATGAAGCGCGAAGCCCGCATCGCCGGCCGTTTGCAGGAACCGCACGTGGTGCCCATCCACGACTACGGCGAGATCGACGGCCAGATGTACATGGAGATGCGGCTGATCGAGGGAGTCGACCTGGACACCCTGCTCAAGCGGTTCGGCCCGTTGACCCCGCCGCGCGCGGTGGCCATCATCACCCAGATCGCCTCAGCCCTGGACGCCGCCCACGCCGCCGGGGTGATGCACCGCGACGTCAAGCCGCCCAACATCCTGGTCACCCGCGACGACTTCGCCTACCTCGTCGACTTCGGCATCGCCAGCGCGACCACCGACGAAAAGCTGACCCAGCTCGGCACTGCGGTGGGAACCTGGAAATATATGGCGCCGGAACGGTTTTCGAACGACGAGGTCACCTATCGCGCGGACATCTACGCGCTGGCCTGTGTGCTGCACGAGGCGCTGACCGGATCGCCGCCCTACCGCGCCGACAGCGCCGGCACCCTGGTCCACGCCCACCTGTTGGACCCCATTCCGAAGCCGAGCGACGTTCGCTCGGGCATCCCCAAGGCGTTCGACGCGGTGATCGCGCGCGGCATGGCCAAGAAGCCCGAAGACCGCTACGCCAGCGCGGGCGACCTGGCCCTGGCCGCGCACGAGGCCCTCAGCGACCCCGACCAAGACCACGCCAACAACATCGTGCGTCGCAGCCAGGAAGCCACGCTGCCCGCCACCGCCGAGGCCCGCACCGCGGACGTCCTCGACCCCACGGTGGCCGCCCCGCCCGTGACCCCGCCCCAACCACAACAGGTCACCACCCCGCCGCCGGCGCCCGCCCAGGGCTACCCCGCGTCCGGTCCCATTCCGCAGGCCGCCCAAACGCCCCCGCCGTGGGCCCCCGAAAGCGGGCCCATTCCCGGGGCGAACCAAGCTACCCCGCCGTACTACCAGGGCGGCAGCGGTAGCTGGGGCGGCCCGCCGCCGCAGTTCACCGGGCCCGCGTCCTCGTCGTGGAATCAGCCGCCCGCCAAGCCCAAACGCAACCCGTGGCCGATCGTCGCCGCCGTCGCGGTCGTGATCGTCCTGGCCGTCGGTGGGGTCGGGGCGTGGTTGATCCTGAAGCCCAAGCCGGCGCCGCCGCCCCCGGAACCGGTAGCGCCCGACCGGCTCAGCGCCCTGCTGCTGGATCCGTCGGGGATCAACAGCATCATGGGTTCCTCCGAGATGACGCCCGGCAAGCCCATCACGTCGATGGACACCTCAACGGTGACGCTGTCCCTGCCGAACTGCCTGGGCGCGCTCTACACCAGCCAGGACCCGGTGTACGCGGGGACCGGCTACACGGGCATCAGCGGGCTGGTGTCCTCGGAATCCGGCGACAACTACGACCACTGGGTCAACCAGGCCGCCGTCGCATTCCCGTCCGCCGACAAGGCGAAGGCGTTCGTGCAGGCGTCGTCCGACAAGTGGAAGGGCTGCGCCGGAAAGACGGTCACGGTGACGAACAAGAGCAAGCAATACCGGTGGACGTTCGCCCAACTGAACGGCAGCCCGCCGAAGATCACCATCATGGACACCCAGGAAGGCGCCGACGGCTGGGAGTGCCAACGCGCGATGGGTGTGGCCAACAACGTCGTCGTCGACGTCAACGCCTGCGGTTACCACATCACCGATCAGGGTGGGCAGATCACCGACAAGATCCTCGCCAAGGTCGGCAACGAATAACCAAGGGCCAGTTCGGCTTACGACTGGAGGTCGGGGCCCTCGGCACGCAGATCGTCGACCGCCGACATGGCGTCGCGCAGCTTGGCCAGCCATTCCTCGGTGTGCTCGCCGACCAGCTTGACCGTCCACGCGAGCGCGTCAGCGCGGGACCGCGCGACGCCGGCGTCGACCAGCGTGTCGAGCACCTGACGCTCGGGTTGCTTCAGGCGCGTCATCACCGGTACGGCGATGTGCGTGAACAGGATTCGCTCGGTACCCGTTTTGGTACCGACTTCGACGCCCCAGGAAACCTTGCGCCCGTAGCGATCCTGCGCCTCGTCCGCGATGCGCATGCGCTCCGACCGCGTCTCTTCGCGGAACCGTGAGACGCGGCCTTCCGCGCGGGCCTCGCTCTCTTCTTCGCCGGAGCCCGCGAACTCGGGCAGCTTGCCGATGACGGTTATCTCCTCGCGATCGACGATGACGGTGGGGTCGCCGTCGAACCAGGCTTCCGGTAGGCGTCCGGCGAACCATTCCGCCGCGCCGCTCGCGTCAGGCTGCTGGGCCTGCTGCCAGCCGCCGGGGCGACCGTAGCGCCGCCCGTGGGTGTGGTGTGTCTTCATGATTACATGATTACACCGTTACACATGTAATGGAATGGCGTTCACCGGGGGCGAACGCCGGTGGGGCGGGCGCCCGTCCGTTCGGGTCGGGAAAAACCGTTGATATGCGCTGTTCGGAGTTGTATTTTTGGTAGCGAAGCAGGCCCGGAAGCGACCGATTCGAAGCGCTGGGAAACGGGGTAGGAAACCAGCCGCGTACGACCTAAGCGTCAAACGCCCCCTAGAGTCGCCCGGGCCTGCCTATGCGTCGCCCCGGCGCACCCGGAAAAGTTTCACCTCGTTCTTGATGCCCTTGAGGCGGCGCGCACCGGCGAACGAACCCTGCAGGTTCCCGTTGTGACCCGTCGCGTTGAGGGCCTCCCAGACCGAATCGGCGACCAGCACGGTGCCCGGTCGCGCCACGGCGGCGACCCGGCTTGCCACGTTGACCGGGCTGCCGAACCAGTCGCCGGCCCGGCTGACCGCCATGCCGGAGGCCACCCCCGCCCGCAGCCGGGGGAAGTCGTTGTCGGTGTCGACGGCCTCGACGAGCTTGAGCACGGCGTCCAGGATGGGCAGCGGCTCGGGGCAGACGAACATGGCCGCGTCGCCGATCGTCTTGACGAACCGCACCGGCGGGACGGTCACGTCCCGGGCAAGGTGGGCCAGCCGGTTGGCCAACTGCCCCAGCTCCTCGGCCGACACCACCTCGCCTATCCGGGTGAAGCCGACAAGGTCGGCGAAGGCGACGGTGATCTGGCGCGCGCCGGGAAGCGGCTTTCCCGCGGCCCGTTCGGCGGCGTTGACGGCCTCGGTCTCCATCATGTGCCGCAGCTGCATGAACAGCATGTGCTGGATCATCGGGCCGAGGATCGGCTCGATCTCGCTGACCAAAGCCTTTGACGCCTGGGCGATTTCCAGCTCGGTGGCGCCCGGCCGCATGATCGTCGAAAGGGCGGCGTACCGCATCACCTCGGCGGCGCGGGAGAGACCCTCGGCGAGCACCCGGACCACGAGGACCAGTTGCTCGGGATCCAGGCCCAGCTCGACGAAGCGCTGGGTGAAGGCGGCGGCCTCGCCGTCGGCGCGCATGTGGACGGCCGCGTCGGGGTCGTCGACCCGCACCAGCCCGATGGCGCGCTGCACCTGCTGCAGCAGCGCCAGGTCGACGCCATAGGTCTCGCTGATCTCACGGGTGGAGACGTAGGTCCCGTCGTCGCCGATCAGGTGGCGGGTGGCCAGCAGCAGGGGCGGGTTGGTGCTCCGGATCTCCTCGCGCGTGATGCCCTGGTCCAGCAGCCACCGCACGAGTTCCGCCCGTTCGGCGCGCGCGGCGCCCTCGAGCCCCTCCAGCAGATCGTCGATGTTTTCCTCGGCGGCGTCGGGCATTCGGCTTCCCCTATGACACCGGCGGGCGCCGGTGGGCCCATGGCCTGGCGGCCTCGATCTGCGCCGACAGCGACAGCAGCGTCGCCTCGTCGTACGGCCGGCCGACCAGCTGCACGGCGATCGGCAACCCGTGGCCGTCGAGGTCCCACGGCACGGCCGCGGCGGGCTGACCGGTCAGGTTCCAGATCGGGAAATAGGGAACCTGCTGCGCCACCAGCAGCAGCGTCGAGACGCCGCCGCGGCGCCGGTAGGCGCCCACCCGCGGGGGTCCCGTCGCGTTCCCCGGCGTGACGACGACGTCTACGTCGTCGAAGATCGCCTGGATCCGGCCGGCCACCGCGGGCTCCGCGGCGCGGATCGCGTCCATCCTGCGGTCCGAGAAGAGTGCCCCGGCGCGCGCCAGGCTGCGGGTGCGGGCCTCGAGGCGTTCGGGGTGCGCCTGGGCGTCCGCGTCGTCGCTGATGCCGCGCAGGAAGCGGGGCAGGTAATTGGTCAGGACCGCGGCCGGCGGGTACTCGGGGTCGCGGGTGATGACGTCGTGGCCGAGATCGCGCAGCAACGCGCCCGCCTCGTGCACGGCGGTCAGTTGCGCCTTGCCGACGCGGACGGGGACCGGCATTGGGCCCTTGGTGCTCAACGCAATTCGCAGCCGGCCGGGGTGGCGCGCGGCGGCGGCGGCGAACTCGCCCTCCGGACCGGGCACGGTTGACGTCGCGTCCAGGAACGTCGCGGCGTCGCGCACCGACCGGGCGATCGGGCCGTTGACGCTCAGCCCGTGCCACGCGTTGTCATGCGGCTCCAGCGACACCCGGTCGCGTTGCGGCTTCACACCGAACACCCCGCACCACGACGACGGGATGCGAATCGACCCGCCGCCGTCGGATCCCAGCGCCAGCGGCGCCAGCCCGGCGGCCACCGCGGCTGCGCTGCCGCCGCTGCTGCCACCCGGCGTGCGCCTGAGGTCCCACGGGTTGCGGGTTGCCCCGAAGGTCAGCGACTCGGTGAACGGAAAGATCATCAGCTCGGGCACATTGGTCTTGCCGATGACGACCGCGCCCGCGGCGCGCAGCCGACGCACCGCCTCCGCGTCGGACGTCACCGCGGGGCGGTGCCCGCCGCTGCCGCACGCCGTCACCTCGCCCGCGACATCGACGTCGTCCTTGATCGCGATCGGCACCCCGAGCAGCGGCAGCCGCTCCCCCGCGTCGAGGCGCTCCTGCGCCACCGCCGCCTCGTACCGCGCGGTGTCGGCCAGCACTACGCGATAGCAGCGCAACTCGCTGTCCAGCCGCGCGATCCGGTCCAGAAAGATTTCGAGCAACTCCGGCGCGGTCAGTTCGCCGTCGGCCAGCATCCGGGCCTGTTCGGCGGCGCCGGCAAAGGCCACCTCGCGAGCGTCCACCGCCGCAGCGTATCCGGCGATCAGTACCGTGGGCGACATGTCCTGCGTGTTCTGTGCGATCGTCGCCGGCGACGCCCCGGCCCACCGGATCTACGAAGACGACGGGTACCTGGCGATCCTCGACATCCGACCGTTCACCCGCGGCCACACGCTGGTGATCCCCAAACGGCACACCGTCGACCTGACCGACACCCCGCCGCAGACGCTCGCCGACATGGCCACCATCGGCCAGCGGGTCGCGCGCGCCGCGCGGACAACGGAGTTGGCCGACGCGACGAACATCGCGATCAACGACGGCCGCCCCGCCTTCCAGACGGTGATGCACATCCACCTGCACGTGCTGCCGCGGCGCAACGGCGACAAGCTGTCGTTCGCAAAGGGGATGCTCCTGCGGCGCGACCCGGACAGGGAGGCCACCGCACAGATCTTGCGGGAGGCCCTCCAGGACCTCGCCCGGATCGACGATCGTCAGACAGACTGAGACCATGAGCAATCTGACCCCGCTAGAACAATTCGTATTGATCCCGATGCTGCGTCTGCACGACACGATCTACCGCAAGACCGACGGCAGGATCGGTCACCAGATACCGGGGATGCCGCCCAGCCTGCTGCTCCACACGGTCGGCGCGAAGACCGGTCAGCCGCGCACCACGACGCTGACCTACGCCAAGGATGGCGACTCGTACGTGATCGTCGCGTCCAAGGGCGGCGACGACCGCAACCCCGGGTGGTATCACAACCTGCAGAAGCGTCCCGACATTGAGATCAACGTCGGTTCCAGGCGTATCCCGGTGACCGCGCGGAAAGTCGGCCCCGACGACCCCGACTACGCGCGGCTGTGGGAGCTGGTCAACAGGAACAACGGCAACCGCTACAGCAGCTATCAGACTCGGACGTCACGGCCCATCCCTGTCTTTTTATTGACTCCGCGGTGAATATCGCAGCGTCCGCCCGCATAGCCCCGCGGCGGTTTATTCTCCTGTAGCGCGCGACGAAGCGCGGGATCGGCTGGGGCGGCTTATGACACGCTGGACGGGAAATCCGTGGCGGCGGTTCGGGCTGTCCCGGCGCATGGGCTGGCTCCTCGTCGCCGTTTACGGCACGGCGGCGGTGCTGGTTGTCGCCTCGTCGGTGAACAGATGGCGCGGCGCGTACGGGACGCGGCCAGTGGACGAAACTGTGTTCGCGCTGTGCCTGCTGGTGACCGCCGCAACTGCCGGCTACGCGGCCCTCTTCTCCACCGGGCGCCGCAGATTCGGATGGCTGGCGCTGGTGATCGGCCTGCTCGGCTGGGCCGCGGGTGAGGTCCTGTGGTCGGTGTACGAGGTGCGTCCGGATATCGAGCATGCCACCCATCCCGCCGCCGCGGAGGCCGTGTTCACCTTGTACCCGCTCGGCGCGATGGTCTCGTTGGCACTGCTGTCGCATCTGTCCCGCCACAGCCCCCGGCGCCTGGTGTTGGACGGCCTCATCGTGGCGACCTCACTGTTCGTCATCTCGTGGGTGTTCGTCCTCGACAAACAACTACGCGAGAACACCGGCTCGCGGCTTGCGACACTCATCGAGGTCTTCGCCGACATCGTTCTGCTGACGACGGCAATCCTGATGCTGTCCCGGATCCGCTCCAACGACCTGCCGAGCCGGGGTTTGCTGGCGGCCGGAATCGCGACCATCACCACTGCAGACATCGCGATGGTTTTCCAAACCGGAGTGGGCAGCTATCACCTGGGCGACCTGACCGATCTGGGGCGGGTCGCCGGATTCGCACTGCTCTCGCTGGCGGGCCTGGCCAGCGTGCACGAGACCGCCACGGACCCGGCACGGACCGAGATCATGTCGCCCGCCTTGCTCTGGCTGCCCTATCTGCCGCTCATGCTGGCCGCCGCCGTCGGCCTCGGTCAGGCGGTGAACCTGATGGCGCACGGACCGATGCTGGCCGCGCTGGGGATCCTCGTCGCCGCGGTGCTCGCCCGGCAGTTCATCGTGCTGATGGAAAACCAGGGCCTGCTGTCCGAAGTCGCGCGGGAAGCGTTCCGCGACAGCCTGACCGGGTTGGCCAACCGCGCGCACTTCCTGCATCGCCTGGAACAGGCCGTCACGCGGCAACGCCTCGAAGGTGGACCGATCGCGGTGCTGTGCCTCGACCTCGACAACTTCAAGTCGGTCAACGACGCGCTCGGGCATCCCGCCGGTGACGAACTCCTCGTCCGGGTGGCCGGCCGGCTCACCGCTGCGCTGGAGGACACCGGCACCCTGGTGGCGCGACTCGGCGGCGACGAGTTCGCCGTCCTCATCGAGGCCTCTCTCGACGAATCGCAGGCCACCGCGAATCGGGTGCTCGACGCGTTCGGCACGCCCATCGTGATCGACGGCGTTCCCATCGAGGTCAGGCCCAGCATCGGCTACACGGTCGCCGCGGCCGCGTCGAATTGCACCGTGGATCAGCTCCTCCAGCACGCCGACCTCGCCATGTACGCCGCCAAACGCGAAGGTGGACAATGCATTCGGGGATTCGTGCCGGACCTGCCGTTCCCCTATGCGTTTCCCCAGTTGGCCGAGTCGGCGGATCCCACGCCGGCGAGCGTGGACCGGGTAACCACCGGCGCATTCGGTAGGGAGACGAAGCTCGCACGGTCTCTGGCGCCGATCGCCGAGGCCGCGACGGCACCGCGGGGCCGACCGCACGACATGCCCGACGGTGTGCGGTGGCCGCCCATGTCGATCCGGATCGCCTTGGCGGCGTTGGGGATTGGTGTGGCTACCTTCGCCGTGACGAGCGTGCTGGCTCCCGATGTCGCACGCAACGCGTTCTTCGCCAAATGCCTGTACCCCACCCTGAACCTGGCGGCCGCGGCGCTGATCGCCGTTCGCGCCTACCGAGTTACGGCCGATCGCCTCGCCTGGGCCTTGATCGCGACCGGCATGGCCGTGTCGGCCGTGGGTGACATCGTCTACGCCGCATGGGTTCCCAACGGCCAGTCGCCGTCGGCCGCCGATCCGGAGTACCTGGCGTTCTACCCGCTCCTCTACGCCGGGCTGCTGTTGCTGATGCGATCGCGGCTGAAGGTGGTGCCGCTTCCGATCCGGCTCGATGCCCTGGTGTGCGCGCTGGCCGCGGCCGCGGTTGGCGTGGCGCTCCGGGCGGGGCCCATGCACGCGGCCGCGGTCCGTGCGCCGGCGACCGTGCTGGTGGGCCTGGTCTACCCGTGGGGCGACCTGGTCCTATTGGCCCTGACCGCCGGCATGTTGCCAATCCTCGGCTGGCGCAAGGGATTCCGCTGGGCCCTGCTCGTCGTCGGATTCATCGCCTTTGCCGTCGCTGACACGGCGTACCTCTTCGAGACAGCCGAGGGCAGTTACCGGGTCGGCACCACGCTGGACGCCCTCTGGCCCGCGGCGTCGCTACTGGTGGCCATCGCCAGCTGGGCGCCGTGGTCGTCGACGCCGCCCGCACCGCGACGCGGGCTCAGTTCCTACGCGGTGCCACTAGCGTGCACCCTGGTGGCGCTCGGCGTCGTCGTGAGTCACAACTCAAGGCTGGCAACAACTCTCGCCGCGTTGAGTCTGGTCGCGGTCGCCGCGCGGCTATCGGCGACCTTCCGCGACGTCAGCATGCTGGCCGAAAACCACAAGCAGGCGATGACCGACGAACTGACCGGCCTGCCCAATCGGCGGTCGCTGGCGACCGCGCTGACCGGGCTACCCGACTCGGCGCCGGCCGGACCGCTGTCCGCGCCCGGAACGCCGCGGCGCGCCTTATTGCTGTTGCACCTGTACGAGTTCGACGAGATCAACGACTCCGTCGGCCAGCATTTCGGCGATGAGCTGTTACGCGACGTTGCGCACCGGCTCGCGCGGTGCGTGCGTCGCGAAGACCTGCTGGCGCGGGTGGGCGAGGACGAGTTCGCGATCCTGCTCGGCGAGGGGTCGGACGTCATCGCCGCGCGCGCCCAGGCGGGCCGGTTGCTCGAGGCGCTGAGCGAGCCGTTCGCGCTCGACCCGATCACCGTGCAGGTCGATGCCCGCATCGCCATCGCGCTCTGCCCCGACCACTGCGATCATCCGCAGGAGCTGCTCAACCGCGCCGAGATGGCGATCCCGCACGCGAAGTCGGCCGTCAGCAAGATCGCCGTCTACGACTCGGCATACGAGCTGTACCGCGACAACGACCCCAACCTCGTCGAGGAACTGCGCGTCGCGCTGTTGGACGACGACCAGCTGACGGTGCACTACCAGCCAAAGATCAACGCGAGCGACGGCAGTGTTCACAGCGTCGAGGCGCTGCTGCGCTGGCGGCATCCCAGCCGCGGGTTGCTGCTCCCGGACGAATTCCTGAACGCCGCCGAACGCGGCGGCCTGATGCGTCAGGTGGCCAACCGCGCCATCGACGTGGCGCTGAGGCAGGTCCGGTCGTGGCGCGACCAGGGCATGCCCCTGACCGTCGCGGTGAACCTGTCCACCACCAACCTGCTCGACCTGGACCTGGTGAGCACGATCGAGCGTCTGCTGCAGACGCACGCACTGCCCCCCGACGCCCTCATCGTCGAGATCACCGAGAGCGCGCTGGTCGACTCGGCACGCTCACGCAACACCGTCGCCGCGCTGCAGCGCCTCGGCGTGCGGATCTCGCTCGACGACTACGGCACGGGGTGGTCGTCGCTGGCGCGACTGCAGGACGTCTCGGTCGACGAGCTGAAACTCGACCGGATCTTCGTGGCGCGTCTGGCCCAGGACCCGCGATCGGTCGCGATCGTGCGGTCGACCGTGGCCCTGGCCCGCAGCCTGGGCGCCGACCTGGTGGCCGAGGGCGTCGAAGACGAGCTCACCCTGCGCGCGGTGCGGCGATACGGCTGCACCATCACCCAGGGCTTCGTGCACAGCCCGCCGTTGCCGGCGGACGACTTGCGCGACTGGATCGCCGAGCACGCGCCGAGTACTACGTCTCAGGCGGGTGTGACCGACTAGAACAGCTCCTTGGCCAGCAGCTCCAGCGTCGCGACCCGAGCCGGCGCCGTCGCGGGATCGGTACCCAGGTGGGCCGACGCCACGGGGTGGACCATCACCTCGTCAACGCCGAACCGGTCGGCCAGCGCGCGCACCTGCTCGGCGGCCTCCTCCGGCGTGCCGAGGACGGCCCGCTTAAGCCCGCTCTCCACGATGCGCTGCTGCTCCGGGCCGAGCTGGGCCACCTCGGCCTCCTCGACCAACGGCACCGGCCCGAGCGGCTGCCCGGTGCGCAGCCGCGCCATCATCTGCAGGTTGGGCAGCATCAAAGCCGTCGCCTCGTCGCGGGTTTCGGCCACCGCGGCGTTGACCGTCAAGAACGTCACCGGCTCGGGCGTCAGCGCGCTCGGCTTGAACCGGGACCGGTAAACCGCAAGCGCCTCCTCGGTCCCCTGGCCCGAGAAGTGATGCGCGAAGACGTACGGCAGCCCTTTGGCCGCGGCCAGGTGCGCCGAGTACATCGACGAGCCCAGCAGCCACAGCCTCGGTTCGCTCGCGGCCGCCGGGGTTGCCTTGAGCCGGTAGTCCCCCGAGCGCAGCGGCACCACCACGCCGCGCGCGCTCATCAGCGCCGCCACGTCGTCGAGGTAGTCGGGGAAGCGCTCGATGTCCTCATCGCCGCGGCTGCCGCGCAGCGCGTACGACGTCACCGGGTCAGAGCCGGGCGCGCGCCCGATGCCCAGGTCAATGCGGCCCGGCGCGGCGGCTTCCAGCAGCGCGAACTGCTCGGCGACCGCCAGCGGCGCGTGGTTGGGCAGCATCACGCCGCCCGAGCCGAGGCGGACCTGCGTGGTCTGCGCGGCCAGGTAGGCGATCAGGACCGGCGGGCTGGTAGCGCCCACGGACGGCATGTTGTGGTGTTCGGCGACCCAGTAGCGGGTGAAGCCCAGCCGGTCGGCGGCCTGCGCGAGCTGCACGGTGGCCGCAAGCGCGTCGCCGGTGGTCTGGTCGCTGCGCACCGGGACGAGGTCAAGGACGGAAAGTCGCACGATGGCGTCAACGCCGTTTTGCCTGCGAACGTTCCCGCGCTTGCGTGTGCACTCACGGCTTTCGGTGTGTACGCAGGGCGGGGATTCCGGCCGGATCTGCGCCCAGGATTCACACGCGAAGCCGAGGCTTCACATTCAAAGCCGGGTCAGTAGTCCTTCAGCGTGAGGGAGTTGACGATGCGGTCGAACACCTCCTGCGGGATGGGCGCGCCGCCCGGGATGTTGTCGATCACCAGCCACTGGTTGCGCTTGACGTAGTCGTGGAACTCGGCGTGATAGGTGGCGAAGCCCTTTTCATAGTCGCCACCGGCGGCGCCGAGCTCGCCGGCCAGGATGTAGGCGCCCAGCAGCGCGACACTGCTCCCCTGCCCCGACAGCGGCGAGCAACAATAGCCCGCGTCGCCGACCAGCGCCACCCGGCCCTTTGACCAGCGATCCATCTTGATCTGCGACATCTCGTCGAAGTAGAAGTCCGGCGCGCTGCGCATGTACTCCAGCAGCTGCGGACGGACCCAGCCGTCGTCGGCCATCCGCCGTTCCAGCTCGGCGAACACCGTCTCGGTGTCGCGGTAGTCGATCCGCAGGTCGGCCTCCATGAAGCCGACCATGGCCCGGGCCTCGGTGTTGTTGCGCGCGCTGTAGACGCCGACCATGGTGTTGTCGCCGTAATGCCAGGTTTGCCAGTAGTCCAGGTCGAGGAAATTGGGCACGGTGAAGATCGCCGCGTAGGTGCCCAGCCGCTCGATGAATTGCGCCTCGGGGCCGAAGACCAGCCGGCGCACATTGGAGTGCAAACCGTCGGCCCCGATCACCAGGTCGAAGCTGCGCGCCGCGGCGCGCTCGAAGGTCACGTTGACGGCGGTGCCGTCGTCCTCCAACGCGGCGATGCTGTCGTCGAAGATGTATTCGGCGTCCAGTTTGGTTGCGTCGTATAACAATTCGACGAGGTCGTCGCGCAGCAGCTCGATGTCAAGCATATGATGGCGACCGCCGGTGGGTGTCGATGCGATGTCCTCGGACAGCTCGTTGCCATCGGCGTCGACGACGGACGCCCCGCGGATCCGGGTCCGAGCGTGGTCGGCGGCCGCCCGCAACATCATCCGTTCCAGCACCGTCAGCGCCGGACCGCGCACGTCGATCGCCTGGCCGCCCGGCCGCAGGCCGGGATGCCGTTCCACCACGGTGACCGAATAGCCTTGGCGGGCAAGCCAATACGCCGCCGTCATACCGGCCACGCTCGCACCGGAAACCAGAATTTCGGTCACGTGATTCCTGCCAACCTCTTTGCGTCCACGAAGATGTCGTCCAGCATTACCGGAGTCAACCTACCGGTGAACATATTCTGCTGGCTGGGGTGGTAGCAGCCGAGCAATCGCACGCCGGATTCCAGTTCCGCCACCACGCCGTGGCCGAACCGCGGCTTGCGCAGCCCGGACAGGCCGGGCAGTCGCAGCGCGATCTGCCAGGCGAATCCCCCCAGGGCCACGATCACGCGGACGTCGTCGGAGACCAGCCGCCACTCGGCCTGAAGCCACGGCCAGCAGGTGTCCCGCTCCGCCGGCGTCGGCGCGTTGGCCGGCGGCGCGCAGCGCACCGGCGCGGCGATCCGAATCCCGTTGGCGCGCAAGCCGTCCGCGGCGTCCACGCTGGTGGGCTGGTTGACCAGCCCCGCCCGGTGCAGCGCCGCGTACAACTGGTCGCCGGAGCGGTCGCCGGTGAACATCCGTCCGGTCCGGTTGGCGCCGTGCGCGGCGGGCGCCAGCCCCACGATCAGCAGCCAGGGCCGCTCCGATCCCCAGCCCGGCACCGGCCGCCCCCAATACGGCTGGTCGGCGAACGCCCGGCGCTTGGTGACGGCGACCTCCTCGCGCCAGGTGACCAGCCGCGGGCAGGCCCGGCAGACGCTGATCGCGGCGTCGAGTTCCGCGATCGAACCGGCCTGGGCCGCCAGCGCGGCGACCTGGGTCGGGTCGGCGGCCACCGGCGTTCGCGGTGTCGCCGGATCACCCGGCCATCCGGCGCCGGGCGGAACCGGAGAACCGAACGCCTGGCCGGTCTTGGGGTGGGCGAGCACATGAACATCCTGCATTAGCCGCAAAAAATCGGTCGCCGCCAATACCGCCTTGGCGTTAGATTCAGCCGCGATATCCCATGAAAAGCGGCGGCCCGGCATTCCTCATCCTGTTCGCCACGCTGACGGCGACGGCGGGTACCGGCATCTCGATAGTCGCGTTCCCGTGGCTGGCTTTGCAGCATCACGACAGCGCCAAGGACGCGTCGATCGTCGCCGCCTGCATGACGCTGCCCCTGGTGGCCTCGACGCTGGTCGCCGGCACCGCGGTCGACTACTTCGGGCGCCGCCGGGTCTCGCTGGTCTCCGATTCGCTGTCCTGCGCGGCGGTGGCCGCCGTGCCGCTGACCGCCTGGTTTTTCGGCGCCGCCGCGATCAACCTGGTCGAGCTGGCAGTGCTGGCGTTCCTCGCCGCCGCTTTCGATCCCGCCGGCACGGCGGCGCGCCAGTCGATGCTGCCGGAGGCCGCCGCCCGCGCGGGCTGGTCGCTGGACCGCACCAACAGCATCTACGAGGCGATTCTCAACCTCGCGTACATCGTTGGCCCCGGCATCGGCGGCCTGATGATCGCCACGGTGGGCGGCATCAACACGATGTGGGTGACCGCGGGGTTGTTCGGGCTGTCCTTCCTGGCGGTCGCGGTGCTGCGGCTCGAGGGCGCCGGCAGGCCACACCAAGCCACCCGACCCGAGGGATTGGCGTCCGGCATCGCCGAGGGCCTGCGATTCGTCTGGAACCTGCGGGTGTTGCGCACGCTGGGCCTGATCGACCTGGTCGTGACCGCCCTGTACCTGCCGATGGAAAGCGTGCTGTTTCCCAAGTACTTTTCCGACCACCACCAACCGGCCCAGCTGGGTTGGGCGCTGATGGCCCTCGGGGTCGGGGGCGTGGCGGGCGCGCTCGGCTACGCGGCGCTGTCGAAACACACCCGGCGACGCACGGCGGTGCTGACCGCGACCCTCACCTTCGGCGCGGCGACGGTCGGCATCGCGTTCCTGCCGCCGCTGCCGGTGATCCTGGTGCTCTGCGGGGTCACCGGCCTGGTCTACGGGCCGATCCAGCCGATCTACAACTACGTGATGCAAACCCGGGCCCCGCAGCATCTGCGCGGCCGGGTGGTGGGCGTGATGACCGGCCTGATGTACGCCGCCGGGCCGCTGGGGTTGCTGGTGGCGGGTCCGCTGGCCGACGCCGCCGGGCTGCGGACGACGTTCCTGGCGTTGGCGGTGCCGATCCTGCTGGTCGGCCTGGTCGCCTGCGGTCTGCCGTCGCTGCAGGAGTTGGACCGCGAACCGGAGTTGGCGGTCGACCCGTCGCCGTAGGATCGGTTCGTGATTGCCTCGTGAATGCCGATGCCCTGGCCGAGCTGATCGCCAAGCTGCCCGACGGGATGGTCGTCACCGACCCGACCATCACCGAGGGCTACCGGCAGGACCGCGCCTTCGACCCGTCGGCCGGCAAGCCACTGGCGGTGGTGCGGCCGCGGCGCACCGAGGAGGTGCAGACGGTCCTGCGCTGGGCCACCGCGCACCGGGTGCCGGTGGTGACGCGCGGAGCCGGCAGCGGCCTGTCCGGCGGCGCCACCGCGCTCGACGACGGCATCGTGTTGTCGACGGAGAAGATGCGCGACATCACCGTCGACCCGGTCACGCGCACCGCGGTCTGCCAGCCGGGCCTGTTCAACGCCGAGGTGAAAAAGGCAGTCGCCGAGTACGGGCTGTGGTATCCGCCCGACCCGTCGTCATTCGAGATCTGCAGCATCGGCGGCAACATCGCCACCAACGCCGGCGGCTTGTGCTGCGTGAAGTACGGCGTCACGACCGACTACGTACTGGGCATGCAGGTGGTGCTGGCCGACGGCACCGCGGTGCGGCTGGGCGGGCCGCGGCTGAAGGACGTCGCGGGCCTCTCGCTGACCAAGCTGTTCGTGGGCAGCGAGGGCACGTTGGGCGTCGTCACCGAGGTGACGCTGCGGCTACTGCCCGCACAGAACGTGTCCAGTGTGGTGGTCGCGACGTTCGCGTCGGTCACCTCGGCCGTCGACGCGGTGCTGGGAGTCGTTGCGCGGCTTCGCCCTTCGATGCTGGAGTTCATGGACGCGGTGGCGATCAACGCCGTCGAGGACAGCTTGCGCATGGACCTGGATCGCGGGGCGGCCGCGATGCTGGTGGCCGGTTCCGACGAGCGGGGACGTGCGTCCGGCGAGGACGCGGCGGTGATCGCCGAGGTGTTCACGGAAAACGGTGCCACGGAGGTATTTTCGACCGACGACCCAGACGAGGGCGAGGCCTTCGTGGCCGCCCGCCGGTTCTGCATCCCCGCGGTGGAGGCCAAGGGGTCGCTGCTGCTCGAGGACGTCGGGGTGCCGCTGCCGGCGCTGGGCGAGCTGGTCTCCGGGATCGAGCGCATCGCGTCGGAACGGGATTTGATGATCTCGGTGATCGCGCACGCCGGCGACGGCAACACCCACCCGCTGATCGTCTACGACCCCGCCGACGCCGCGATGACCGAGCGCGCGCACCTCGCCTTCGGCGAGATCATGGAATTGGCAGTCGGATTGGGCGGCACGATCACCGGTGAGCATGGCGTGGGCCGGTTGAAGCGGCCGTGGCTGGACGGCTACCTCGGACCCGAGGTGATGGAGTTGAACCAGCGCATCAAGCGGGCGCTGGACCCGCTCGGGATCCTGAACCCGGGCGCGGCAATCTAGCGCACGACGGCTCAGAACGCGAAGCGGTTGAGCACGTCGTAGTTGCCCATCGGCGTCGCGTTGACCAGCCGCCAGAGCACCCGTAGCGGCGTCGAGGGGATGCGTTGGTAGAGCGCCCCGACCGGCGAGCGCTCGAGGAAGCGTAGCCGCGGGTTCCAGCGCTCAAGTTCGCGGGCGTCGCGGATGCCCCACTTGGTGATGCCCTTGGTGAGCACCTTCGACAGCCGCGGCGCCAGCGGCGACGCGGTGTCGAAAGCGATTTCGCCGCTGCCGAATCGATCGGTGAGGCGCTGCAGCAGCGTACGCACGTCGGCCCCGGCGAGGTACATGAGCAGGCCCTCCGCGACGATCAGCGTCGGGCGGTCGGTGGGCACCTCGTCCAGCCACGCCGCGTCGGTCACCGACGAGCCGATCATCCGATAGCCGTCAGCGTCGTCGTACAGCTTGCGCCGCAACGCGATTACCTCCGGCTGATCGACGTCGAACCACAGCACGGTGTCCGGCGGATGCAGCCGGAACGCCCGGGTGTCCATTCCGCACCCGAGGTGCAGCACGACGGCGTTCGGGTGGCGGCGCAGGAAGTCGGCGCTCCAGTCGTCGAACTGTTTGGCGCGCATGGTGACCAGGTACTGGTTGGACCGGGGCCACGAGGCGCGGCGCATGCGCGCCCAGTCGTACTCGATGCGGTCCACCGCCTCGGCGGCGGCCTTGTCATCGAGAATGGGTTCGGGCGAACGGGTTTCGTAGGCCCGCAGGTACAGCGTGCACAGGTTGGTCCATTCCACCGATCCCCAGGCCACGTCGGTGAAGTCGACCTTGTCCGTCTTTGTCATGGCTGCCTTCTCCCCTCCCGGTATTCGGTCCACATCCGCATCAGCTGGTCGCGGTAGTCGCGGGTGCAGAACTCGCAGAAATCGCGGAAGTCCTCGACCCGCTCACGCTGTTCCGCGCGGTCCTCCCCCAGCACGGACAGGGCGTACTCGGCGGGCTCGATGCCCAGGCGCATCAGCGACAGCTGCGTTTCCATCACGCTGGTGAACCCGCCCGGGGCGACGCGGTAGAGGTGTTGACGGTCGGGGCTGGGCAATCGCTCCACCATGCCGCCCTCCAGCAGCTGGCGTGCGACCGTGCTGATCGAGGCCTTGCTCGCCGACAGGGCGCCGGCCAGCTGGGTCAACGACTGCGCCGGCGGATCGCAGATCAGCAGCCAACCATAGACGCGGCCCATGGTGCGGGTGGCGCCGAGCAGCTCAAAGAACAGGCCCAAACGGTCGACGAACTCGCTTTCCTCCGGAGTCATCCCGCTCCATCTCGTTCGTTCAGTACGGACTGAACAAAGTGTACACCGATTGACATCTGCTCCGACATGCCTTAGGAATGAGACATGCCATCGGTGATGTCTCACGGGTTCCAACTGGCCACCGCCGAGACGTGGCCCAATCCCTGGCCGATGTACCGCGCGCTGCGCGACCACGACCCGGTGCACCACGTCGTCCCGGACGGCCGGCCCGACCGCGACTACTACGTGCTGTCCCGGCACGCCGACGTCTGGGCCGCCGCACGCGACCACGAGACGTTCTCCTCCGCGCAGGGGCTGACGGTTGAGTACGGCGAATTGGAGATCATTGGGCTGCAGGATAATCCGCCGTTCGTGATGCAGGATCCGCCGGTGCACACCGAGTTTCGCAAGCTGGTGTCCCGCGGTTTCACACCGCGACAGGTCGAGGCGGTGGAGCCCACGGTGCGGGAGTTCGTCGTCGAGCGCATCGAGAAGATCCGCGCCGACGGCGGCGGCGACATCGTCACCGAACTGTTCAAGCCACTGCCCTCGATGGTCGTCGCGCACTATCTCGGTGTGCCCGAGGAAGATCGGGCGCAGTTCGACGGCTGGACGCAGGCGATCGTCGCGGCCAACACGTCCGAGGGGGGAATCGGCACGTCACTGGACGCGGTCGGGTCGATGATGGCCTACTTCACCGCGCTGATCGAGCGTCGGCGCAGCGAACCCGAGGACGACACGATCTCGCATCTGGTGGCGGCCGGGGTGGGCGCGGACGGGGACATCGCCGGGACGCTGTCGGTGCTGGCGTTCACGTTCACGATGGTCACCGGCGGCAACGACACCGTCACCGGAATGCTCGGCGGCTCAATGCCTTTGCTGCACGAGCGCCCCGACCAGCGGCGGCGCTTGGCCGACGACCCGGGCTTGATCCCCGACGCGGTCGAGGAGCTGCTGCGGCTGACGTCGCCGGTGCAGGGCCTGGCGCGCACCACCACCCGGGACGTGACTGTTGAGGGCACCACCATCCCGGCCGGTCGCAAGGTGTTGCTGCTCTATGGGTCGGCCAACCGCGACGAGCGCCAGTACGGGCCGGACGCGGGCGAACTCGACGTGACCCGCTGTCCCCGCAACATCCTGACCTTCAGCCACGGTGCGCACCACTGCCTGGGCGCCGCGGCGGCGCGGATGCAATCGCGGGTCGCGCTGACCGAATTGCTGTCCCGCTGCCCGGAATTCGAGGTCGACGTGCCCGGCATCGTGTGGTCCGGCGGCAGCTACGTGCGCCGGCCGCTGTCGGTGCCGATCCGGGTGAAGTCCCGATGACCGACTGGCTGGCCGACCGCCGCGGCGAGGCGGCCGTGGACCGGATACTCGACGCCGCCGAGGCGCTCTACACGCGGCGGGACCAGGCTTCGATCGGCATGAACGAGATCGCCAGGGCGGCGGGCTGTTCCCGCGCGACGCTGTACCGGTACTTCGAGAACCGCGAGGTACTGCGGACCGCGTACGTCCACCGCGAGGCGCGCCGGCTCGGCCGCGCGATCGCCGACGAGATCGGCGGCGTCGACGACCCGCGCGAACGGCTGGTGGCGAGCATGACCGCCGCGCTGCGGATGGTGCGCGAAAGCCCCGCGTTGTCAGCGTGGTTCGCCGTCAGCCGCCCGCCGGTCGGCGGGGAGCTGGCGCAGTCGGAGGTGATCACCGCGTTGGCCGCCGCGTTCGTCGGCTCGCTCGGCCCGGAAGATCGCGACGTCGTGGAGCGCCGGGCCCGCTGGGTGGTGCGGGTGCTCACGTCGCTGCTGACCTACCCCGGCCGGGACGAGGCCGACGAGCGGGCGATGATCGAGGAGTTCGTCGTCCCGATCGTGGCGCCGGTTTCCGCTCGGAGCTAGCTCGAGGACCAATACCCGCTGTGCCCGCCTCACAGCGACAGCGAGCCGCCGCGGTGGCCCGGCCGGGACGAGGCCGACGAGCGGGCGATGATCGAGGAGTTCGTCGTCCCGATCGTGGCGCCGGTCGGCGCGCGGGGCTAGATCGAGGACCAATACCCGCTGTGCCCGCCTCACAGCGACAGCGAGCCGCCGCGGTGCCGCGCAACCGGACAGTCGCTGTGAGGCGGGCACAACCTCGGCCGCTCAGCAGCAGATACGAATGGGGCCGATGTGACGACGGCGGATCGCCGCCGTCGCTACGCGGAGGCGACGTGTGGCCGTCGGTGCTCGCGCGCCGCGACCGCGGTGACGATCTCGCCGGCGCGCACCGCGACGTTGGACAGCAACGACGACGAGAGCCCGTGGGTGTGCTCGACGGCGCCGTTTAGGTAGATGTCGCCCGGTGCCCCGGCCCTGGCCACCAGTCGGTAGTCCCGGGTGACGGCGGGGCGCCCGTGTGCGTCGAATTCGTACCGGCCGGCAAGCTCGCCCAGGAAAGACCGGACATCCAGCGGTTCGTAGCCCGTCGCGTAGATCACCGCGTCGCAGTCCACCGTCGCACGCGAGCGATCGATCAGGTGGCACACGGTCAGGCGCACTTTGTCCGGAAACTCCCGCGCCGCAACGACTTCGGAGGCGTTATGCACGAACAGTCGCCGGTCGCCCGCCACCCGCTCGGCATACTCGCGCGAATAAAGGTCATCGATCAGCTCCGGATCGACCACCGAATAGTTGGTCGACCGATGGTAATCGAGCAGCCGCTGGCGCACTTCCGTGTCGGCGCAATAGAACTCGTCCATCGCCGACGGGTCGAAAATCCTATTCGCGTAGGGGTTGTCGTCGGCACTGCTGTAGCCGTAGCGGGCGAAAACCGCGTGCACCTCGGCCTGGGGATAGGTCTCGTGCAGATGGGCGACCACCTCGGCGGCGCTTTGACCCGCGCCGACGACGGCGAAACGCCTTGGGGCAGAAGGGCTCAGCGCGGCCAGGTTGTCGAGCAGCCGGTGGCTGTGCCACTGGCGTCGACTTTCGACCACGCCGTCGGGCAGCACGGGGTGCAGGCCGGTTGCCAAGACCAACGCCCCGGCGTGGATGACGCGGTCGGGTTCGGTGCGCACCACGAACCCCGGCTCACCCGAGGAGATTTCGACGACACGATGGCCGTAGCGAACGTCGGCGGCGACCCGGTCCGCGGCCCACGCGAGGTAGTCGTGAAACTCCATCCGGCTGGGAAACAGCGTGTGCAGGCCGATGAACTCGACGAGCCGGCCGCGCTCGCTGAGGTAGTTCAAGAACGTGAAGTCGCTCTTGACGTTTCGCAGAGTGACCAGGTCCTTGAGGAACGGAATCTGCATGCGGGCGTGCGGCAGCAGCATCCCCAGGTGCCAACCGAACTCGGGCTGCTCCTCCATGAACACGGCGGTCATGCGTCGCTCGGCGAGGGCGATCGCCAATGCAAGGTTGGACGGCCCGAAGCCGACCCCCAGCAGGCCGGTCTTCTCAGGTATGGGCATAAGACCGCGCCAGTCGTTCCAAGTATCGTTCGCGCACCGTGGCCCTGTTGATGAGCACGATGAAGTCGGCCATGTCGAAGTCCGGATCGTAGGAGGGCTCCCCGCAGATCGTCCCGCCGATCCGCAGCGAGCCCTGCACCATGGGCGGAATGCGCACGGGTCCCGGGTCGGGCAGCTCGGAAAGGCTCAATCCGTTGACCGTGACGGGGTTTCGCGGAATGACCCGGTATCGGTCGGGGGCGGCATGCTTACCCAAGGCCATATCGCGCACGCCGCGCACCAGCGCCCCGCGGGGCCCGCCGTCTTCCATCCGGACCGACAGCGACCCGATCCCCCATTGATAGCCGCTGATTTCCTGGTATCGAAGGATGCCCGCCCACAACAAGCCCATGACCGCCCCGCTGCGGTGGTCGGGATGCACGCTGACCCGGCCGAGTTCGACGAGCTCGGAGCGCAACTCGTTCAGGCCACCGATGTCGAAGGTGGTGTCGGCGAACAGGCCGCCGGCGGCCTTGGCGCCGTCGGGCGGCAGCAGCCGGTAGCACCCGACGATCTGCCCGTTCGTCTCGTCCCTCGCCAGCAGGTGATCGCTGTACGGATCGAACTGGTCGACGTCGATCATCTCCCCCGTCCGGGGTCCGCGGATCGCCTGCGGCAGGGCCGCACCCATTTCCTCGGCAAACGTTTGGTAACGCAGCCGCTGCGCGGCTTCGATGTTTGCCGGGTCGCTGGAGATGATCACGCTGTAACGGTTGTTATCCGTCGCCGGGATGATGATCGCATCGCCCAACATGGACCGGAACGTTACACGGACATGCCTTCAGCAAACGGCATTTCGGGCTCATCGTGGCGGCGCGCGCCGACCGCGATCAAGATCGCGCTCGCCACCGCCGCGGCGGTCGCCGCGATGGCCGCGGCCACCAGAGCAACCTGCATTCCGGCGGCGCTGGCCTGACGGGCCGCCCGTGCGATCGCCGGCAGCGCGGCACGGTATTCGGCGGGCAGGAAATCGAGCGCCCGCAGGCCCGCGCCCGCGGACAACCGATCGACGAGGCGTTGCGCGGGCCCGGGGCCGGCGACACCGAGCCGGGCCAGTTCGCGGGTGGCGCTGTCGGACCCGCGCCGGCCGAACAGGGCGCCCAGGCCCGCGACACCGGCCAGGATGCCGACCTGGCGAACCGTGCTCACCGCGCCGGTCGCCATCCCGGCGTCCTCGACCGGCACGAACTGCAGTGCGATGTCGGATGTCAGCGCGAACAGGCCGCCCAGCCCGAGCCCGGCCACGACGGAACCGGCGATGAAATGGGTCCATTGGGTGTCGGCGTCGACACCGGTGGTCAGCCACAGCCCCACCGCGATCAGCGCCACCCCCGCCGGGATCGACGTCCACGCCGGAAAATAACGCGCGGCGATCATGGCCAGCGGGGCGCCAAGTACGCAGGCGACGGTAAGCGGCAGGGCCCGCAGCCCCGCCTGAAATGGGCTGTATCCCAGCGTGTTCATGAAGTACAGCGCCAGGTAGTTGGTCGAGGCGATCAAAGTTCCGGCCGCGGCGAACGCCGCGAGGGACACCCCCGCGAAACCCGGGCGGCGCACCAGTTGTAGGTCGAGCATCGGCGCTCCGGATCGCGACTCCCACCACACGAATACCGCCAGGCCCGACACCGCGAACGCGCCCAGCGCCAGGATCACCCCGCTGGTCCAGCCGCGGTGGTTGCCCTCGATCAATACGTACACGCCCGCGAACAGCGCCGCCGACAACACGGCCGTGCCGACCAGGTCGAGCGGGCGGTCTTGCGCGCCAACGGTTTCCGGGACGAACCGCACGGCGATCGACAGGGCGACCACCCCGATCGGCACGTTGATCAAAAAGATCGACTCCCACCCGAAGGCCCCGACGAGCGCCCCGCCGAGCAGGGGCCCGACGGCGGCGCCCGCGCCCATCACGGCGCCGTAGATCGCGATCGCGATGCCCCGACCGCGCTGTTCGGGGAAGCCCGCGGCGACCATCGGCAGCGAGACGCCCAGCAGGACCGCCCCGCCCGCGCCCTGCAGCGCCCGGCACACGTTCAGCACCTCGATGCTGCGGGCCAGCGCGCAGCCGGCCGAGGCCAGCGTGAACGCCGTCATCCCGGCCAGGTACAGCCGTCGCCGCCCGAGCCGGTCACCCAACGTCGCCGCGGTGAGCAGCAGCCCCGCCATCGGCAGCGCGTACGCGTCGACCACCCACTGCAAACCGCTGAGGTCGGCGTCCAGGGACGCCTGGATGTTGGCCAGCGCGGCCGAGACGATGGTCATGTCGAGCAGCAGCATGAACACCGCGAGGCACACCGCGAGCAGCGTCAGGCGGGGGTGAAGTGCCGTCCCGCCTTCGTCGTCGGCCACCTAGCCGTCCTTGACCCGGGTGAAGCGGTGCAACAACCAGGCGAGCGGGATCGTCACCGCCAGCGTCGCGACGAACAGGTAGCCCATCGAGCCCGTGTAGACGTGCGCGCGGACGATGTAGACCATCGCGAATTCCATGGTGATGAGGTGGATCAGGAAGATTTCGTAGGAGATCTCGCCGAGCCACACCATCGGCCGGCTGGCCAGCAGCCGCGCGTACGCACCCTGATTTCCCAACGCCAGCGGCGCCACCGCGAGCGCGGCGATGACGGCGTAGAACACGGTCTTGCAGACGGCCTGGCTCAGCGTGGCCGGCGACGTCGTGGGTGCGCCGGCGATCGGCGTGGAGGCGATGAAATAGCAGATGACGGCCAGCGGGATGGCCATGAATGCGTAGCAGTGCACCTTCATCGCCTGCAGCACGGCCAGCGCCATGCCGGCCAGGAACCAGGCCAGGTAGGTCGGCAGCCAGAGCCGGGCGCCGTCGGGGAACCAGTGGTCGGTGTGCACCAGGACCAGCCATCCCGGGCTGATCAGAGCCATCGCCGCCAGGGCGGCCAGCATCACGTTCGGCTGCCAGCGCCGCCGGGCGATCAGCACCAGCAGCAGGTAGGCCAGCAACGGCAGCACGACGTAGAACGAGGCCTCCACCGCCAGGCTCCACATCTGCGTCAGGCCCTGGTGCAGGTACTTGCCGAGGTAGCCGTTGCAGTAGATCTGCGTCAGCGTCAGGTTGCGCACCAGCCCCAGCCACGTGTGCCCGGGGTTCGGCCCGGCCTCGCGGAAGTGGTAGAGCACATAGGCGACCAGCACGGTGATGACGTAGGCGGGCATGATGCGCCGAACCCGGTGCCGCGCATAGCGACTCAGCGATGGGGGCGGGCCGCCGGTGGCGGCCGCCTTGACCCACGGCCGGAACAGCAGGAAGCCCGACAGCACGAAGAAGATGGGCACGCCGATCTCCAGCCGGGAACCGACCAGTCCCCAGTAGCCGTGGGTGTACTTGCCGGTGGTGTAGGCCGCGTGGGTGCCGACGACGGTGAGCGCGGCGACCGCGCGGATGCCGGTCAGCGACGCGACGCGGTCGACGTGGGCGACCTGCTCGAGCCCGCCCTGGGCGTCGCGTTCCTCGGAGAGCGTCACCGGCGTGATTTCGTTTTGCCCGGTGAGCGGTCCGGCCGCAGGTCGATCAGCACGCCCGAGATGCGGGTCTGCTCGAGCTTCTTCAGCGTCGACTTGGGCAGCTTGGCCGGCAGCTCGACGAGCGAGAAGTCCGGCCCGATGGCGATGTGGCCGAAGTCGCTGCGGTGCAGGCCGCCCTCGTTGGCGATGGCGCCGACGATCGCGCCCGGGCCGATCTTGTGCCGCTTGCCAACCGAGATCCGGTAGGTGGCGAAATCTCTTGGTGTCCTTGGTCTTTGGTGCTTATCCGGGCGCTCCCGGCGTTCACGCCGTTCCGGCGGCGGTTCAGGCGCCATCAGGAACGCCTCGCCGTCGCGCGACTGCACCGCCAGCGCGGCGGCGATGTCGGCCATCGGGACGTCGTGCTCGCGCTCGTAGTCCTGAATCAGCTTGCGGAACAGGTCGATTCCCGGGGCGGCGAGCGCGTCGGTGATGGAGTCGGCGAACTTCGCCACCCGTTGGGCGTTGACGTCCTCGACGGTGGGGAGCTCGGCCTCGGTGAGCGTTTGCCGGGTGGCCTTCTCGATGGCCTTGAGCAGGTGGCGCTCCCGCGGCGAGACGAACAGCACCGCGGTTCCACTGCGCCCGGCCCGGCCGGTGCGCCCGATGCGGTGCACGTAGGACTCGGTGTCGTGCGGGATGTCGTAGTTCAGGACGTGCGAGATGCGGTCCACGTCAAGGCCTCTGGCCGCCACATCGGTGGCGACCAGGATGTCGAGGCTGCCGTTCTTCAGAGCGGCGATGGTCCGCTCGCGCTGCGCCTGCGGGATGTCGCCGTTGATGGCAGCGGCGGAAAAGCCTCGGGCCCGGAGCTTTTCGGCGACCTCCTCGGTGGCCTGCTTGGTGCGCACGAACACGATCATCGCCTCGAACGGCTCCACTTCGAGCAGGCGGGTGAGCGCGTCCATCTTGCGGGAGCCGGCGACCTGGATGTAGCGCTGCGAAATGTTCTGCGCGGTGGCGGTTTTCGACTTGGTGGTGATTTCCACCGGGTCGTGCAGGTATTTGGTGGTGAGCTTGCGGATCGCGGGCGGCATGGTCGCCGAGAACAGCGCGACCTGTTTGTATTCGGGCGTTTCGGACAGGATGCGTTCGACGTCCTCGGCGAAGCCCATGGTGAGCATCTCGTCGGCTTCGTCGAGCACGAGGTAGTCGAGGTGGGACAGGTCCAGCGTGCCGCGTTCCAGGTGGTCGATGACCCGGCCGGGGGTGCCGACCACCACCTGCGCGCCGCGCCGCAGCCCGGCCAGCTGCACGCCGTAGGACGAGCCGCCGTAGATCGGCAGCACGTGAATCTTGGGCAGGTGGGTGCCGTAGCGGCTGAACGCCTCGGCCACCTGCAGGGCCAGCTCGCGGGTGGGCGCGAGCACCAGGGCCTGGGTGGCGGTGCTCTTGGCGTCGATCTTGGACAGGATCGGGATCGCGAACGCCGCCGTCTTGCCGGTGCCAGTCTGCGCGAGCCCGACGACGTCGGATCCGGCCAGCAGCGGCGGGATCGTCGCCGCCTGGATGGCCGTCGGCGTCTCGTAGCCGACGTCGGCGGTCGCCTTCAGGACCGCAGGGTGAATCTGCAGGTCCGCGAATGTGGGAGAGGCAGCCTCGGGTGGGCTGTCCGGGAGGGTCATCGTGTCAAGAGTCTAGTTGTGCTGGCGGGCCCAGCGAAGCTGGGCGCTGCGGGTCACGGCCGCGCCTGCTGCGCCGGCTGGGTCGGTGCCGGTACGGTTTGGCGATGTGTGCTCGCTACCCTGCCGTGCGCTGACGGGCGTAGCCGTTCTCGCGTCGGCCTCCGTTGCTTTGACCGGTTGCGGTTCGGGAGATTCCACGGTCGCCAAGACGCCGCAGGCCACCACGACGACGTCGACGGCGTCGATCACCGCCCCCGCCACGCCGATCCCGACGTCCGGCGTCGCCGCGCCGCCCGGTAGCGCCGCGCCGGCCGACCCGTGCGCGGTCAATTTGGCCTCGCCCACCATTGCGAAGGTGGTGTCCGAGCTGCCGAAGGACCCGCGCAGCCAGCAGCCCTGGAGTCCGGAGCCGGTGGCCGGCAACTACAACGAGTGCGCCCAGCTGTCGGCGGTGATCATCAAGGCCAACACCAACGCCGTCAACCCGACGACCCGGGCGGTGCTGTTCCATCTGGGCCAGTTCATCCCGCAGGGTGTGCCGGACACCTACGGGTTCAACGGCATCGACGCGGCCCAAACCACCGGCGACACAGTCGCTTTGACCTATCCCGGCGGCGTCAATGGGCTCAACACCGACGTGCGGTTCCACTGGGACGGCAACGGCGTCCAGCTGATCGGCAACACCCCGGGCCACTGAGCCAAGCCGGCCGGTCGAGCTCCCGGGGTTACGGGTTGCCGGTCCACGACGGGTATGTCCCCGGGCGGCCTTCCGCGCCGCTCTGGATCCCGCCGAAGGACAGGCCTCCGGTGCCGCCGTTCCCGGCGGCGCCACCGGCGCCGCCAGAGTTGTTCGTACCGATGCCGAGACCGCCCGCGCCGCCATCGACACCGTCAGCGCCGGGGTCACCGTCGCCGACCTGTACCAGGTCCGGGATGTTGGAGGCGCCGCCGCCACCGCCACCGCCGGTGCCGGTGGCATTGGTGCCACCAGCGCCGCCGAGGCCGCCGTTGGTCATGGTCGTAGTGCCGTCGCCGGCGAACAGCTCCGCATTGCCGCCGGTGCCGCCGTGCCCGGCGGCGCCGCTGGCAGATGCGGCCCCACCGCCACCACCACCGCCACCGCCTGCGGCGTTACCGGCCGCGACGGTACCGCCCGCGCCGCCGCCGCCACCGCCGCC
>NZ_AUWQ01000064.1 GCF_000455205.1 Mycobacterium sp. UM_CSW
CGCCGCCATCGCGGCCGACGACGGACCCGTCCACGGCCCGCCGGTCAATCCAGTGACCACCGTGTTGAACGACGACGCGGCTCCCGACAGGTCCGACGCCAGCGCGTCCCAGGCCGATGCCGCCGAGAACAACGGCCCCGAACCCGCCCCCTTGGATATCCGCGCCGAATTGATCTCGGGCGGCAGCCAGGAAAAGTCGAGGACCATCACGACCCCCCAACATCCGGCCGCGGCAAGCGCCTCGGCGCTGCGCGGAAATCAACACAGCCCACTGCCGGATCGTAAGACAAAAATCGCCGAACTACAGCATCTTTTTTCCAAACTTGAATCGATCGAAAAGATAAACTTGACCCAGTCAACTACACAAACTTGATCTGATCCGAAAACGGGGCGTCAACTGCCGCTTAGCAGCGCCGATCGGCCCGCTCGTGCTCGGCTGGCCGGACGCCGCGCGCAAATTGCAGTTACTAATTACCGAACCGACGGAATAGAATCTGATTCGATTTATCCGTCAATAGCCGCGACAAATTGCGACCAGGCTGAACCCGTTATTTGATGCCCGAGGCGCAAGCCGGGCTAGCAGCCCTTGAGGCGCGCGGCCAGGTAGTCGGCGACGGCGCCAATGGCCACCCGGTCCTGGGTCATCTTGTCGCGCTCACGCACGGTGACGGCGTCGTCGGAGAGCGAGTCGAAATCCACCGTCACGCAGAAGGGCGTACCGACCTCGTCCTGGCGCCGGTAGCGGCGCCCGATGGCGCCGGCGTCGTCGAACTCGATGTTCCAGTTCTTGCGCAATTCGGCGGCCAGGTCGCGGGCCTTGGGGCTCAGGTCGGCGTGTCGCGACAGCGGGAGCACCGCGGCCTTGATCGGCGCCAGCCGCGGGTCGAGCCGAAGCACCGTGCGTTTGTCCATGCCGCCCTTGGCGTTGGGGGCCTCGTCCTCGGTATAGGAGTCGATCAAGAACGCCATGAACGACCGCGTCAGGCCGGCCGCCGGTTCGATGACGTACGGGGTGTACCGGGTGTCGTTGACCTGGTCGTAGAACGACAGGTCGACGCCGGAATGCTTTGCGTGCGTTGACAAGTCGAAGTCGGTCCGGTTGGCGACGCCTTCCAGCTCGCCCCACGGGTTGCCGACGAAACCGAACTTGTACTCGATGTCGACGGTGCGGTCCGAGTAGTGCGACAACTTCTCCTTCGGGTGCTCGTACAGTCGCAGGTTCTCCGGATCGATGCCCAGGTCGATGTACCACTCGCGCCGCGTGTCGATCCAATACTGGTGCCATTCCTTGGCGGTCGACGGCTCGACGAAGAATTCCATCTCCATCTGTTCGAACTCGCGGGTGCGGAAGATGAAGTTGCCTGGCGTGATCTCGTTGCGGAAGCTCTTGCCGATCTGCCCGATGCCGAACGGCGGCTTGCGGCGGGCCGTCGTCACCACGTTGGCGAAGTTGACGAAGATGCCCTGCGCGGTTTCGGGCCGCAGATAGTGCAGCCCCTCCTCGGTTTCGATGGGCCCGAGATAGGTCTTGAGCATCATGTTGAACTCGCGCGGCTCGGTCCATTGGCCCTTGGTGCCGCAATCGGGGCAGACGATCTCGGTCATCGCCACCGACTCGGGGTCGTCGATCCCCTTCTTCGCCGCGTATGCCTCCTGCAGGTGGTCCTGACGGTGCCGGTGGTGGCAGTTCATGCACTCCACCAGCGGGTCATGGAAAACCTCGACGTGGCCGGAGGCCACCCAGACCTGGCGCGGAAGGATGATCGACGAATCGATGCCGACCACGTCGTCGCGGCCGGTGACCACCGCGCGCCACCACTGGCGCTTGATGTTCTCCTTGAGCTCCACGCCCAGCGGACCGTAGTCCCACGCCGATTTGGTGCCGCCGTAGATCTCACCCGAGGGAAAGACGAAGCCCCGCCGCTTGGCCAGGTTGACAACTGTGTCGATGACGGACGCCACGGGGCAGTGCACTCCCTCTCGAAGATCCGGGCAAACAGGTGGGCGGCGAAGGCCGCCCGCAAAACATCAGCCATGGTATCGACCACCGCCCCGGTCTTTGACATGCATCATCATGCATGTGACAGTGGAAGGCGGCCGACCATGACTCCGTCGCGCCCCTTCCAAAAGACCCGGCACTTCTCGAGGTGATGACTCTCGGATGACGATGTCCTCCTCTGTGCCCCTTCCTAAGTCCGGCCCGGCGCAGACCGCCGCGGCCGACGACGCACGCCCCGACCTGGGCGGAATGCCTCACCAGCACGGCGGCGCCGCTGCCGAGCACGGGAGATTTCCCGAATATCCCGTGCCGCCGTCGCGCGAGATTCTCGACGCCGCGGGCGAGCTGTTGCGCGCGCTGGCCGCACCCGTGCGGATCGCCATCGTGCTGCAGTTGCGCGAATCGCAGCGCTGCGTGCACGAACTGGTCGACGCCCTCGGCGTGCCACAGCCGCTGGTCAGCCAGCATCTGAAGATCCTCAAGGCGGCCGGCGTGGTCGCCGGGGAGCGATCCGGCCGCGAGGTGCTCTACCGGCTCGCCGACCACCACCTGGCGCACATCGTCGTCGACGCCGTCGCCCACGCGAGTGAGGACACTCCGTGACGCGCCGGCGACGATGCAGAGCGAAACGATGAGGAGGAGCGGCGCTATGGAGGGCACCAGCGTGCGCGCCACCCGCCAGCGCGCGGCGATTTCCACGTTGCTGGAGACGCTCGACGAATTTCGGTCCGCCCAGGAGCTGCACGACGAGCTGCGCCGGCGCGGCGAGAACATCGGTCTGACCACCGTGTATCGCACGCTGCAATCGATGGCCTCGGCCGGATTGGTCGACACGCTGCGCAACGACACCGGCGAGTCGGTCTACCGCAGGTGCTCGGAGCATCATCACCACCATCTGGTGTGCCGCCACTGCGGCGCCACCATCGAGGTGGGCGACCACGAGGTCGAGGAATGGGCGGCGCAGGTGGCCGCCAAGCACGGCTTTTCCGACGTCGGCCACACCATCGAAATCTTCGGAACGTGCTCGGAGTGCGCGTCCTAGGCTGAACCGCCCCGACGCGGACGTCGTGTTGTTTCAAACCGGAAAAAAGTTCTGAAAAAAGCGTCCGATGCGCGACCGTTGCGTGCTCCTACCCATGAGTGGCCCACGGGCCGAGGCAACCAGAACTCAAGGGAAGCGAGAACACGATGCGGAAGCAACCCGCCCCCCACCTGCGGCCGGTACGCGACGTCGAGGGCCCGTCACTGCAGTTTCGCACCATCCACGGCTACCGCCGCGCCTTCCGGATCGCCGGTTCCGGGCCGGCCCTGCTGCTGATCCACGGCGTCGGCGACAAATCCGAGTCCTGGGGGCCGGTGCACGCCAAGCTCGCGCAGCGCTTCACCGTCATCGCGCCGGACCTGCTGGGCCACGGCGAATCAGACAAGCCGCGCGCCGACTACTCGCTGCCGGCCTTCGCCAACGGGATGCGTGACCTGCTCGCCGTGCTGGGCATCGAGCGGGTCACCGTCGTCGGGCATTCGTTCGGCGGCGGCGTGGCGATGCAGTTCGCCTATCAGTACCCGCATCTGATCGAGCGCCTCGTGCTGGTCAGCGCCGGTGGCGTCGAGTCGGACGTCAGCTTCGCGCTGCGGTTGGCCGCGATGCCGTTGGGCAGCGAGGCGTTGGCGATGGTCCGCGTGCCGGGCGCGCTGCCCGCGATGCGGGTCTTTGGCCGCGCCGTTCAGGCCCTGTTCGGTTCCACCAAGTTCGGTCGCGACGCCGTCGACACCGTGCGGCTGCTCGAGGGCTTCAAGGACCCCAGCGCGCTGGCGGCGTTTGCGCGCACCCTGCGGTCGGTGGTGGACGGGCGCGGCCAATACGTAACCATGCTGGATCGCAGCTACTTGGTGCAATCCATTGCGGTGCAAATCATTTGGGGCGAGGACGACGTCGTCATCCCGGTGAGCCACGCCCGGACGGCTCACGCGGCGATCGCCGGGTCGCGCCTGGCGATCTTCGAAAAGTCCGGGCACGTGCCGCATCACGACCACCCGGATCGCTTCGTGGAGGTCGTCGAACGATTCATCGATTCGACCCGGCCCGCCGATCACGACCCGAACCTCATGCATTCCCTGCTGCGCACCGGCGCGCGGGAGGACCTTGCTCCGGCAGCCGTCGCGCCGGCCGAATCCGCCGTGTCCTAGCCCGTCACCGAACGCCGGATATCGGCGCCGGTGTCGAGCACCAGTAGGATCAGCGTGCGCAGGGCGTCGTCGGTGAGCCCGCCGCCGGGAAAGTTGTAGCGCAGCATGACATCTCCGGTTTTGGACGCGCCCTTGCCGGAGTTGCGTTGCACCGCCTTGTCGTTGACCTTCTCGACGAGCGTCACGCTGCCGAAGTTGCTGTCGCGCGCCTGTTTGGCGATCTGGTCGGCAACCTTCTTGGTCAGCGGCAGGTCCCAGGCCAGGATCTGGGTCAGCGAGACCAGGTCCAGGTCCTCGGCGATGTTCACCACCCGCAACGACGCCAGCGTGCCGTTGTGGCGCAACGTGAGTGCGCCGTCGGGTTCCTCGTCGACGGAAAGTACGTCGCGCAGTATCGACGCCAGACGCTCCTGCAGTGACGGCATCAGGCGCTCCCGAATCTTCTATTGCGCTCGGCATATTCCTCGCAGGCGGCCCACAGGTCGCGGCGGTCATAGTCGGGCCACAGTTTGTCCTGAAAGATGTATTCGGCGTACGCCGCCTGCCACAGCATGAAATTGCTGGACCGCTGCTCCCCCGACGTCCGAAGGAAAAGGTCCACGTCGGGGATGTCGGGCCGTTGCAGGTGACGCGAGATCGTCGCCTCGGTGATGCGTTCCGGGTTGAGCCTGCCGGCCTGCGCCAACCGGGCGATATCCTTTGCGGCGTCGGCGATTTCGGCCCGGCCGCCGTAGTTCACGCAGTAATTCACCGTGATGACGTCGTTGCCGACCGTCATCGCCTCGGCGACCGCCAGTTCATTGATGACGCTGCGCCACAGGCGGGGCCGTGAACCCACCCACCGGATCCGGACCCCGATCGTGTTGAGGTTGACGCGGCGCATCCGCACGACGTCGCGGTTGAACCCCATCAGGAAGCGAACCTCCTCGGGCGAGCGCTTCCAGTTCTCGGTGGAAAAGGCGTACAGGCTGAGCCATTTGATCCCGATTTCGATTGCACCGCATACGATGTCGATCACCACCGCCTCGCCCGCCCGGTGGCCGTCGGTGCGGCTCAGCCCGCGCTGGGTGGCCCAGCGACCGTTGCCGTCCATCACGATCGCGACGTGATTGGGCAGTCGGTCCGCCGGGATTCGCGGCGCGGCCGCCTTCGAAATGTGCTGCGGCGGCCGGCGCGGGCCACCGTCGGCGGACGGCGGCAGCTCCGGGAAGACGACCGGCCAGGTCGACTTGTCGGGAAAGACCGGGTAATCGTCGGGTGCGGGGGGCAGTTGCGGGAAGTCGGTCGACTTCGGCTTGCGCTCAACCACAGGCCATATCCTGCCCGAACAGCGTTGCACGCCGTTCGGCGATTGTGCGGTCGGCCTGATACGTCCGCTCCACCAGCGGCAACGTTTTGAGCTGACGCTCCAGATGCCATTGCAGGTGCGCGGCCACCAATCCGCTGACGTGGCTGCGGTGCGATTGCGGCGACGCCTCGGCGGCCTCCCAATCGCCGTCGTGCAGTGCGGTCATCAGATCCAGCACGCCCGGCGGTGGGGTGGTCGAACCGGCCGGCCGGCAGTGCGGGCAGACGCTGCCCCCGGCGGCGATATGAAACGCCCGGTGGGGGCCGGGCGTGGCGCACCGGGCGCACTCGGTGAGCGCCGGCGCCCATCCGGCGATGCCCATGGCACGCAGCAGGTAGGCGTCCAGCAGCAGGTCGCGGGGCCGGCGGCCGTCGGCGACCGCCCGCAGCGCGCTCACCGTGAGACGGTGCAGGGCCGGGGCCGGGGCCCGCTCCTCGCCGGCGAGCCGCTCGGCGGTTTCCAGCATCGCGCACCCGCAGGTGTATCGGCCGTAGTCGTTGACGATGTCGGTGGCGAACGCATCGATGGCGACGACCTGGGTGACGATGTCCAGGTTGCGCCCGGGGTGCAGTTGCGCGTCGATGTGAGCAAACGGCTCAAGTCGCGCGCCGAATTTGCTGCGGGTGCGGCGAACGCCCTTGGCCACCGCGCGAACCAGCCCGTGATCGCGGGTCAGCAGGGTGACGATCCGGTCGGCCTCGCCGAGCTTGTGCTGGCGCAGCACAACGGCCCGGTCTCGATATAGCCGCATCACAATAGTTTTGCACCCCGCCGCGACAATCCGGGTATCCGCGCCGTTAGTCTCGTACCCCGTGATTGGCGCTTCCGGGTCCGCTTTCGGGGCCCTTTCTGGCCCGGGTTCGGGATCCGGCGGCCAGCGCCTGCCCACGCTGACCGACCTGCTCTACCAGCTGGCCAGCCGGGCGGTGACGTCGACCACGCTGGTGAGCCGCTCATTGCACGCCATCCATGCCAGCCAGCCCACGCTGAACGCCTTCCGGGTGGTGCTGACCGAATCGGCGCTGGCCGACGCGGCCGCGGCCGATCGGCGGCGCGCGGCCGGTGACACCGCCCCCCTGCTGGGCATCCCGATCGCGATCAAAGACGACGTCGACGTCGCGGGCGTGCCGACCGCGTTCGGCACCGAGGGATACGTGGCGCCCGCCACCCAGGACGCCGAGGTGGTGCGCCGCCTGAAAGCCGCCGGCGCAGTGATCGTGGGCAAGACGAACACCTGCGAGCTGGGCCAGTGGCCGTTCACCAGCGGCCCCGGCTTCGGACACACCCGCAACCCCTGGTCACGGCGGCACACGCCGGGCGGATCGTCGGGGGGCAGCGCGGCCGCGGTGGCCGCCGGCCTGGTCACCGCCGCGATCGGCTCCGATGGCGCCGGCAGCGTGCGCATCCCCGCGGCGTGGACGCACCTGGTGGGCATCAAGCCGCAGCGCGGCCGCATCTCCACCTGGCCGCTGCCGGAGGCGTTCAACGGAATCACGGTCAACGGCGTGCTGGCGCGCACCGTGGCCGACGCGGCGTTGGTGCTGGACGCCGCGTCGGGCAACGTCGAGGGCGACCGGCACAAACCGCCCCCGATCACCGCGTCCGACTATGTCGGGAAGGCGCCCGGTCCGCTCAACATCGCGCTGTCAACGCGGTTCCCGTACACCGGTTTCCGGGCCAAGCTGCACCCGGAGATCCTGGCCGCGACCCGGGCCGTCGGCAAGCAACTGCAGCTCCTGGGCCACACCGTCGTACCCGGCAACCCCGACTACGGGCTGCGGTTGTCGTGGAATTTCCTGGCCCGGTCCACCGCCGGGCTGCGGGAGTGGGAGGAGCGACTGGGCGACGGCGTCATCTGGGACCCCCGCACGCTGTCCAACCTGCGGGTCGGACACGTGATGGGCGAGGCGATCCTGCGCAGCGCGCGCCGCCACGAAGCCGCCGACCAGCGCCGGGTCGGCTCGATCTTCGACATCGTCGACGTGGTGCTCGCGCCGACCACCGCCCAGCCGCCGCCGCTGGCGCGCGCCTTCGACCGGTTGGGCGGCTTCGGCACCGACCGCGCCATGATCGCCGCGTGCCCGCTGACGTGGCCGTGGAACCTGCTGGGCTGGCCGTCCATCAACGTGCCGGCCGGGTTCACCTCCGAAGGTTTGCCAATCGGCGTGCAGCTGATGGGCCCGGCAAACAGCGAGGGGATGCTCATCTCGCTGGCCGCCGAGCTGGAGGCCGTCTGCGGCTGGTCGACCAAGCAGCCGACGGTGTGGTGGCACGCCGGCGGCGAGACGCCGCCGGCCGGCTCGCCGCCGCGCAGATAGTGTTGCCGCCCGAACCCGGGGTCGGGCACATAGCCCGCGACAAGCCGGGTATCCCCCTGCAATGGATCAATCCGATGCTCCACTGCTGAACGCGCTGGCCGACTACCGCGACAAGAACCGCTATGGGTTCACGCCACCGGGCCACCGGCAGGGTCGCGGCACCGATGACCGGGTCCTTGCGGTGCTGGGGCGCGAGCCGTTCCTCGACGACGTGCTGGCCAGCGGCGGCCTCGATGACCGCAAGACCAGCAACGAATTCCTGAAGCGCGCGGAGGACCTGATGGCTGACGCCGTCGGAGCCGACGTCGCCTGGTTTTCCACCTGCGGCAGTTCGCTGTCGGTGAAGGCGGCGATGATGGCCGTGGCCGGCGGTGACGGCAGCCTGCTGGTAAGCCGGGACAGCCACAAGTCCATCGTGGCGGGCCTGATTTTCTCGGGCATGCAGCCCCGTTGGATCACCCCTCGCTGGGACGCCGAGCATCACTTCTCGCATCCGCCCTCCCCGCACGAGGTGGAGGAGACGTGGAAGAAGTACCCCGACGCCGCCGGTGCGCTGGTCGTGAGCCCCAGCCCTTACGGGACCTGCGCAGACATCGCCGGAATCGCCGAGGTGTGCCACGCGCGCGGCAAGCCGCTGATCATCGACGAGGCGTGGGGTGCGCATCTGCCATTCCATGAGGACCTGCCCACCTGGGCGATGGACGCCGGTGCGGACGTCTGCGTGGTCAGCGTGCACAAGATGGGGGCGGGCTTCGAGCAGGGCTCGGTGTTTCACCTGCAGGGCGATCTGATCGATCAGAAGCGCCTCTCGGCGTGCGCGGACCTGCTGATGACCACCAGCCCCAACGTGCTGGTGTATTCGGCGATAGACGGTTGGCGGCGGCAGATGGTGGAACAGGGTCACGAATTGCTTCGCGCCGCACTGGATTTGGCACATCAGCTGCGCGATGAAATCGAACGCATTCCCGATGTGGAGGTGCTCGATGACGAGCTGCTCGGGGTGCAGGCATCACACGACCTGGACCGAATGCAGGTGCTAATGGACGTATCGGCCACGGGCACTTCGGGTTACCAGGCCGCCGACTGGCTGCGCGCGCACGCTCACGTCGATATCGGAATGAGCGATCACCGCCGCATCCTGGCGACGCTGTCCTTCGCCGACGACAAGACGACCGCCGACCGTCTCATCCAGGCGCTGACCGAATGGCGCAAGGCGGCCGACGATTTCGAGCCCCCACCGCAAATCGACCTGCCGTCGCCCGACGAGCTGCAATTGGAGAACGTCTGCCTGCCGCGCGACGCGTTCTTCGGGCGCGTCGAGGCCGTGCCAAGCGATCGGGCGGCGGGGCGGATCTCCGCCGAGCAGGTCACGCCGTATCCCCCCGGCATTCCGGCGGTCGTTCCCGGCGAGTGCCTCAATGACGCGGTGCTGGACTACTTGCGCTCCGGTGTGCGCGCCGGGATGAACGTCCCGGACGCGGCCGATCCGTCGATGGAGACCATCCGGGTGCTCGCCTGACTCAGTTGCCGTTGGCGCGAGGCATCGACATGACCCGGTTGCCGATGGCTTTGACGTCGTCGGGCAGCACGCGGTTCGCGGCGCCCATCAACTTCGAAAGGACCGAGCCGGCAACGACTTTCTGATCGCCGCGCATCAGCGCCTCGAATCCCTGACGGGCGACCTGAGCGGGGTCGTCCTTGGGCATCCTGCCCATCAGTGAATCGACCATCTTGGCGCGGGCGAAGAAGTTGGTGTCCGTCGGGCCGGGCATCAGGGCCGTGACAGTGATTGAGGTATCGCGCAATTCGTCACGGAGCGCCTCGGCCAACGACTGGATGAACGACTTCGACGCGTTGTAGACGGGCTGGTAGGAACCGGGCATCTGAGACGCGATGGACGAGGTGAAAAGCACCTTGCCCGCGTCACGGTTCGCCATGTCGCGCAGCACCAGCTTGGCCAGATGCACCGTCGAGCGCACGTTGAGATCGACCATCGCGAGGTCGTCGGCGAGCTCACTCTTGAGGAACATCTCCCCGCGACCGACACCCGCGTTGAGCGCCGCCGCTGCCAGCACGCGGTCGCCTTCGATCGTGCTCTGGTACAGGTGCTCTACCCCGTCCGGACTGCGCAGGTCCACCTGCACCGGCTGTACGGCCGCGCTGTACCGGGACAGCTTTTGGGGTACGTCGTGGATGGCATCGTCCTCGGCCGCCACGACGAGGTCGTAGCCGTGTTCAGCGAACTGCTTGGCCAGTTCGAACCCGATCCCGCTGGACGCGCCGGTTATCAGTGCGAGTTGTGGTTGCGTCATGCTGGGCGGCTACCCGTTACGAGGCAGAAAAAACTTGAGGGCTAAAAACCAAGCCGACCAAGCTGTTTGGGATCGCTCTGCCAGTTCTTGGCCACCTTGACGCGCAGGTCGAGGTAGATCTTGGTGCCCAGCAGCTTCTCGATCTGGGCCCGCGCGGCGGTACCCACTTCCCGCAGCCGCGTGCCGCCCTTGCCGATGACGATGCCCTTCTGGCTGTCCCGCTCGACGTAGAGGATGGCGTGCACGTCGATGAGATCGTCCCGGTCGTCCCGCGGATTGATCTCGTCGATCACCACCGCCAACGAATGGGGTAGCTCGTCGCGCACCCCCTCCAGGGCGGCCTCGCGGATGAGCTCGGCCATCAGGACCTCCTCGGGCTCATCGGTCAGCTCGCCGTCGGGGTAGTACGCGGGGCCGACGGGCAGCGCCGCGGCCAGCACGTCGATCAGCACGTCGACCTGCGCGTCGGTCACCGCCGAGACTGGCACGATTTCGGCTGAGCCGCCGACCAATTCGCTGACGGCGACGAGCTGCGCGGCCACC
The DNA here is from genome assembly GCF_000455205.1 of Mycobacterium sp. UM_CSW. Classification (GTDB taxonomy): domain Bacteria; phylum Actinomycetota; class Actinomycetes; order Mycobacteriales; family Mycobacteriaceae; genus Mycobacterium. The sequence goes on from NZ_AUWQ01000064.1 coordinate 10,708, forward strand.
CGGTCCTTGGGCACCTTGTCGATTTTGGTGACGACCGCGACGAGCGTGGTCCTGGGCGCGACCGCCCGGATCTGTTCGACGATCCAGCGGTCGCCTGGGCCGATGGCCTCGTCGGCCGGGATGCACAGCCCGATCACGTCGACCTCGGCGTAGGTATCGCGGACCAGGTCGTTGAGCCGCTTGCCGAGCAGGGTGCGCGGGCGATGCAGGCCCGGGGTGTCGACCAGGATGATCTGGAAGTTTTCGCGGTGCACGATCCCGCGGATGGTGTGCCGGGTGGTCTGCGGCCGCGTCGACGTGATCGCCACCTTGGCGCCGACGAGTGCGTTGGTCAGCGTCGACTTGCCGGTATTCGGCCGGCCGACCAGACATACGAAACCCGAACGGAATTCGGGCGTCTCGGCGCTCATAGCAGGTTGCCGGCGCGGTCGGTGACGATGATCACGGCCGTCGGCGACAGTTCGCGAACCGCGACGATCCCGGGATCGTCGGCGGATCCGGCCACCAGGACGGCCGCCTCGATGCCGGTCGCCCCGCTGGAGGCGGCGGCGGCGACCGCGGCCTGCAGCCCGGTCAGCTTCAGCGTCGGCAGGTCGACCGGCGCGGCCGAATACGTGCGGCCGTCGGCGTCGCGGACCGCGGCGCCGCTGTCGGCTTCCGCGCGGGCCATCGCGGCGCGCGCCAGCACGACCAGCTTGGCGTCCTCGGCGTCCAGTTCCTCAGTCACTCGGCCTCCCCGTCCGTCGACCCGTCGGCGCCGTCGGGCTCGGCCGGGCTCAGCAGCACGGTGTTGATGCGAACTCGCCCGCGATGGTCCGGGCCGCCCTCGGCGCGCAGCCGCAGGCCGTGCGACACCACCTCGGCCCCCGGCAGCGGCACCCGGCCCAATTCCAGGGCGACCAGGCCGCCCACGGTGTCGACGTCGAGGTCATCGTCGAATTCCACGTCGTAGAGTTCCCCCACGTCTTCGATCGGCAGCCGCGCGGAAACCCGAAAGTGTTTGTCGCCCAGATCTTCTACCGGGGCTGTTTCCGCCTCGTCGTATTCGTCGGCGATCTCTCCGACGATTTCTTCCAGCACGTCCTCGATGCTGACCAGGCCGGCGATCGCGCCGTACTCGTCGACGAGCAGGGCCATGTGGTTGCGGTCGCGCTGCATCTCACGCAGCAGCGTGTCCAGCGGCTTGGAGTCCGGCACGAAGACCGCCGGGCGCATCACCTCCGACACCTTGGTGTCCCGGCCCCCTTCTGGAGACGAGAAGGCCTGCCGGACAAGGTCTTTGAGGTACACCACCCCGACGATGTCGTCGACGTTCTCGCCGATTACCGGGATGCGGGAATGCCCGCTGCGCACGGCGAGGTTCATCGCCTGGCTGGCGAGCTTGTCGCTTTCGATCCAGATCATCTCGGTGCGCGGCACCATCACCTCGCGGGCCGGGGTGTCACCGAGTTCGAAGACCGACTCGATCATCCGGCGTTCGTCGGCGGCGACCACGCCGCGCTGCTGGGCGAGGTCGACGACCTCGCGCAGTTCGATCTCGGAGGCAAACGGGCCGTTGCGCAATCCCCGGCCCGGGGTGAGCGCGTTGCCCAGGACCACCAGCAACCCGCTGAGCGGCATCAGCAACCACGAAATCGCTCGCAGCGGAAGGGCCGTCACCAAGGAAATGGAATACGCGTGCTGGCGGCCCAGGGTGCGGGGCCCGACTCCGATCACGACGAAGCTGGTCACCACCATGATCGCGGCCGCGCCGACCAACCCCCACTTGATGCCCCAGTTGTCGTAAAGGAACACCACCAACAAGACGGTCGCGGTGATCTCGCAGATGATGCGCAGCAGCACCATCAAGTTGATGTACCGGGGCCGCTCGGTCATGACCTTCAGCAGGGACACCGCGCCGGGTCGCTCTTCTCGCACCAATTCCTGGACCCGGGCCATCGACACGGTGCTGACGGCGGCGTCGATCGCCGCGAAAAGCCCGCCCAGAGCGATCAACGCGATCGCACCGAGCAGCTGGGACACCCCGGTCAACTGTCGAAATACCTTGAGATAGTGGCTTGCTCCTTAGTGCGGCAGCGCAAACTGCGCATCGTCAGCCTAGGTGGTCGGCGCTGCCCACGTTAGAAGAACCCCTAGCCGAACAACCCGGTTCCGGCCTTGCCGGCCTTGCCGTCCGTCCCGATGCCGAACCCGGCGATGCCGCCGTCACCGCCGAAGCCGAACAGCGTGTTGCCGCCGTTACCGCCGTTGCCGCCGGTGGCGGTGCCCGCGAAGCCGCCGGCTCCGCCTTCACCGCCGTCGCCGAACAGCACCGCAACGCCGCCGTTACCGCCGTTACCGCCGTTGGTTCCACCACCGCCGCCGACGCCACCGGCGCCACCGGTGCCGTACAGCATGCCGGCGTTGCCGCCGGCCCCGCCGGCACCGCCGAGGACGCCGCTGTCCCCTCCGGCGCCGCCCGCGCCGCCGGCACCGATCAGGAAGCCGTTACCGCCGACTCCGCCGGCCCCGCCGGTCGTGAAGCCAAACCCGCCGCTGCCGCCGGCTCCGCCGGGACTGAACAGCAGCCCGGCGTTGCCGCCGTTACCGCCCGCGCCACCGGTCCCGGCAGCCAGGTCTGTCGCGCCCGCGCCGCCGGCACCACCGGCACCGAACAACAGCCCGGCGTTTCCGCCGTTACCGCCGGCCCCACCGGTGGTCCCGCCTTGCCCGCCGGCGCCGCCGCCCCCGCCGGAACCGAATAGCAGGCCGCCGTGACCTCCCGGCCCGCCGGCGCCGCCGGTGGTGTTGCCTCCCCCACCGACCCCACCAAGCGCGCCGGGGCCGAACAGCAGCGCGGACCCACCGGCCCCGCCGGCCCCGGCGATGGGGGCAGGCCCCCCGCGTCCACCGACGCCGGGGGCACCGAACAGCCCGCCGGTGCCGCCGGCCCCGCCCGTCCCGCCG
>NZ_AUWQ01000065.1 GCF_000455205.1 Mycobacterium sp. UM_CSW
GTCGCCACCATGATCAAGCGCACACGCGTTGTCAGCGGTCACCGGGGCTTGCCGCAACGTCGTGACACCCTCAGACTGGTTGATATGCGCGATCGGGAGGCGATCGACCAAGAGCTGAGGCGCATAGCCCTTGGGCGCCAATCGATGGGTGAGCACAGTGGTCGGCCGTCGATCCGGGACATCGACGCGCTGCTCGACGAGCGCCTGGGCCACCCCGTCGAGGTCGTCGAACCCGAGGCGGTTGACGAGGTTCCGGTCCTCACAGCGACCTCATCGCCGCGCAACGGGCCCCACGGCCGCAAGCGTCGCCGTCGCCGCTTCGTTCCCCTCACTGCGGCGTTGCCGTTGTCTTTACTGGCCGTCGCCGCGGCCGTGGTGGCGGTCATGTTCGCCGCGCACAGATCGGACCCGGCGCCGTCGGCCGACCCAGCATCACCGTCGGCCGCCCCGCCCCCGGCGGCCGTCCCGCCGCCGCCGGCCGCTGCACCCAGTCCGGCCGCGCCGGCAGCACACGCCCCCACGCTGGAGATCGTCGACAGGGCGTTCATCGGCGCGCTCAAGCAGGATGGCGTGCCGGTTCCCAGCAACGAGTACGTGACGACCCATGGGCACGCGGTCTGCGAGTTCCTAGCGAACCAGCCAGACTTCGCCGAGGCCGTCCGCGTCCTGCAGCAATCGTCGGTGTGGGATGCGAATCAAAGCGCCAGCGTCGCGGCCGGCGCCGTCGTCGCGTATTGCCCTCAGTACCAGCCGTCCGGCCAGGAGCACCTCCAGACCGGCTTCCAAGATGCCCTGTCCGGACTGCAGGCCATCGAACGTGATCTGCAGGGCATCAATGGCAATTTGCAAGACATCCGGGATGGCCTGCCGCCAATCCCGGGCCAGCAGTAGCGTTCGCTATCACCTGGGGCGAACCACATCCGATCTGTTTGCAGCAGTCCATATTTGGCTCGACCAGACCCAGCGCGGCGGTACGCGTCGGGATGCGCCGCCTAGCTTCGTGAAGGGTCTGTCGAGGTCGTCCCGATCGCAGCCGGGCCGCAGTGGGTCGGCGAGGCTGTCTACGCCGCCATCCGCGACGAAATCTCGCGACCGCGTCTCCTGTGGCGACGCGGAAGAACCGCCCTTACGATCCGACGACCGACATCGTCCTAGTCACTCGAGCCGAAAAGGAACCTGTCAGCGATCGCATGCTCATTGCGAATTGACATCTCTTGCGCGGTGTTGAGCCAAAGTCCGTCAAACCCGGCCGAGTGCATGCCGGCGTGGACGGCGCCGATGTTTCTCAGGTCCTGTGACGGCAGCTCACCCCAGCCGTCGTGGTCCTGCCACCGCTCGAAGACCTGCCATTGCGTCTCGGGCACCTCGCCGGGCGCAAAATGCTCAAGAGAGAACATTTCGAACGTGCACCGATTCGGATCCTCCGCGTCGGGCAGCATGCGGTATCCGAGCAGACAGGACTTCTCGACCAGGATGACCATGGTAGGAAACACGTGCCAGTCGCCGTTCCCGGCGAAGTACTGCTCCATCGACATCTGTGGAAAGTCAACGCCCTCGGCGCGTGCGAGTTCCTCGCACATCTGGTGGTACAGAACAAACGGCGGGACGTCGCTGGGTTCCATCGCGGCCAGCTTCTGCGCGGCCCGATAGTCACGTTCGGTGACCAGCGATCCCACTTCCAGGTATTGGTACTTCATCGAATTGGCGAACACCTCGGGTCGGGCTGCCTGTTCTTGGCGGCCCCTGTCGCGACCGGCATGCTCGGGGCGTTGCGTATAGACGAACCGGGAGTGGTTCTTATACGTGATGGTTGGGGTGTAGGGGGCGTAGACATACTCCTGCGGCGAAGCGGGCTCGGCCGACGGCCGCGGGCCCTCCGCCGATCGCATGGTCTGCGGATGGGTGCCGGGAGTGTGGTAGCCCTCGATGAACGCGTCGATAACGGTCTTGTAGTTCGCCGGCAAGAAGGTGCGCTTGCGCCAGCGGTAGCGCATGTCCTGCAACCGAAACGGCGCCAGCGCGGTCGGCAGCGGGTCAAGCCACTCGAGCAGATCGGGTGGATTCTCGGCCATGCTGACGAACACCCATCCACCCCACGTGCCGACAGCGACCGGCCGTAAGCCCCACTGCTCGCCTGGGCGGGGAGCAAATTCGTCACGACACGGGACGAAGGACGACCGGCCGTCTAACCCGTAGCGCCATCCGTGAAACTCACAGCGCAAGTCCCTGTCGCCCGAGCAGCCGCTGCCCCGAATAACTTTCATCCCGCGGTGGGCGCAGGTGTTGTGGAATGCCTTGATGCTGCCTTCCTTCTGGCGCACGACGGCGATGGACTGCCGGCCGATCGTGTACTCGTAGAAGCAGCCGGCGTCCGGGATTTCTTCTTCGCGACACGCGGGCTGCCAGACCCGGGTGAACAATCGCTCGAGCTCGAGGTTCAAGAATTCGGGGTCGATGTACCGGCTCTTGGGCACGAAAGTCTCGCGGCAGGCGAACTTCTGGGGCACCCGCTCGGTGGCAAGCTCGGTCATTGTCACACTCTTCGTCGGCTCAGCTGGACGGTGGCTTGTCGAAGATGTTGGGATACAGCACCGCTTCCTTGAACGACGTTTCGATCTCGGCGAATGCGGTCGGGATGTCCCACGTCCCAGATGCCGACACGATCTCCCGTTCGACGACGGGATTGGACATCAGGCTGATCCGGCCATTGCCGGCGAAGATGACGCGGCGATTGAGCCATTCGGACTGCTCGCTGGCCAGATATACGACCGGCGGCACACAATTCTTGGGCGACAGGCGAACGTTGGCGTCCGAGTAATCCATGCTGCCGCCGCCCTTGATGCCCTGCGTCATCCGGGTGCCCGCGATCGGCGCGATGGCGTTGCAGCGCACCCCATAGTTGCGCAGCGCGTTGGCGCACGAGAACGTCAGGCCGACGATGCCCATCTTGGCCGCGGCATAGTTCGGCTGGCTCGGCGCGCCCTGCAACCCGGACATCGATGTGAAGGTGATCAGCCGGTACTGCCCGCCCCGGTTCTCCCGCCACCAGGCCGCCGCGTGGCGCGTGACGTTGAACGTTCCTTTGAGGTGCACGGACACCACTGCGTCCCAGTCCTGCTCGCTCATCTTGAAGACCATGCCGTCCCGAAGGATCCCCGCGGCGTTCACCACGACGTCCAAGCCGCCGAGCGTCTCGGCGGCGCGGCCGATGAGGTCCGCGCACGCGTTGAAGTCGGTGATGTCGGTGGTATCGGCGAACGCCTTGCCGCCACGGCTCGTTATTGCCGCCGCGACGCTTTCCGCCGGGGTGGAGTCGTGTCCGGTCCCGTCGACGCTGACGCCCGCATCGGACACCAGGACCGTAGCGCCCTCGGCGGCCAAGCCCTCGGCCACCGCGGCGCCGATACCTCGCCCGGCGCCGGTGACCAGCGCGGTACGTCCGTCAAGCACACCCATCGTCACTCAGCTCCTCGTGGTTTCGCGCTAGTACGAGCATACAGAACACCCATACATTATCTGTATAGCTGTATAGTCTGCGTTACTCGAACCCCCACTCCGCGTAGCGGCGTTCGAGCTCGGCCATCGCCTCTCGGCCGCCGCGGGTACTGCGTTCCTTCATGAAGTTGAACTCGTCGTCGCGCCATACGAGGTTGCTGAACACCGTGTGGCCCATCGGAACCCAGTCACCGAACTGCGCCATGCCGACGGCGTGCCAGAACGCGATCAAGGCGTGCTTTCCCACCATCAGGCCGTCGGCCGAGTGGTGAGCGATCGCGCGGGCGTACCGCAACGCCTCGTCGCGGAGCCCGTCGGCGGGCACCACGGACGCGGCCACCCCCCACTCGCGCAGTTCGGTTGCGGTCACCCTGCGGCCGGTGATCATCGCCTCGTAGCCGCGGTTGGGCCCCAGCTTGAGCAGCGCGAGCGGCATGGCGGTGGAGAATCCGGCGAACCCGATGCGCGCCTGAGGGCGGGCAAGGTACATGTCATCGGAGACCAGCAGAATGTCGGCGGCCAGGGCCAGATTCATCCCGGCGCCCAGCGTGGCGCCCTGGCAGCCGGCGATCACGGTCTTTGGAAACTCCAACCAATTGGTCAGGTGCCGGTGCAGGCGCCGGGCGTTGCCCAACCGCGCGGTCTGCGGCAATCGTTCCCCCTTGCGCAGTCCCGCCTCTTCCACCGGGAGTCGGCGCACGTCGTCGCCACTGCAGAAGTCCTTGCCCTCGGCCAGCAACATGACGACCTTGACTTCGTCGTCGTCTTCGGCCCGGTCCAGCCGTTGCTTGAAGAGTCGATGCATTCCGGGCGACAGGATGGCGTTGCGCCGTTCTGGCCGGTTGATGGTGATCTGGGCGATGTGCGGTTCGACAACCTCGTAGCCGACCCAGTCCTCATCGACCTCGAATTCGCCTTCAGCGGCGGCGTCAGTGCCCATCCGCCCTCCTTCGCGCGTCGCGGTACATAAGTACAGTAGTCGATCAATTGTCACATCTGGTGATACGGTCAGCGAATGCCAACATTCACGGTCACCAAGCGCCTCGCGGCGCCACCGGAGGCGGTATGGGCCGTTCTTGCCGACTTCGGCAACGTGGACTGGATCCCCGGACCCAGCGACGTCAAAGTCGAGGGCGAAGGGCCCGGCATGCGGCGGTTCATCGCCGCGAGCACCGAGAAGCCGGTCATCGAGACCCTCATCTGGATTAAGCCCGACGAGCGCGCACTGTCGTATGAGATCACCAACAATCCGATGCCGGTCAGCCGCTTCGTGGCCGTGAACACCGTAACCGGGAGCGCGGATGCCGCCGGGGAGTCAATCGTGGTCTGGGACATCGACTATGAGCCCATCGGTGACGATGCCGCCGCACGCGATGCCATGGAGTCGGTGTACGGCTTGATGGCGGGGTGGGTGCAGGACTTCGCGTTAGCCCGCGAACCCAAATAGAACACTTAGACAGAAAGTGTCTATTAGTTTAGGATTATTCAAGTGATTGATCCTCTCGATCTGGTACTGATCAGCGTCGACGACCACACCGTGGAACCGCCCGACATGTTCGTCGGCCGGGTGCCCAGCCGCTTCGCCGACGACGCGCCGCGCATCGTAGAGGACGCCGACGGCGTGTGTTTCTGGGTGTACGACGGTCTGCAGCTGCCGAACATCGGGCTCAACGCGGTCGCGGGGCGGCCCAACGACGAATGGGGATTCGAGCCGTCGCGGTTCACCGACATGCGGGCCGGGTGCTACGACGTCGACGCACGGGTGAACGACATGGACGCCTCCGGTGTGCTTGCCTCCCTGTGCTTTCCCTCGTTCCCCACCATCTCGGGCGCGCTGTTCACCTATCGCGGAGACCGCGACGTGTCGGAGGCGATGGTGCGTGCCTACAACGACTGGCACATCGAGGATTGGTGCGGCCGGCATCCCGACCGGTTCATCCCGATGGGGATCCTGCCGTTGTGGGACCCGGCCCTGGCCGCTGGTGAAGTGCGGCGCCTGGCGGGGCGGGGCTGTCGCGCGGTGACGGCGCCTCAGCACATCGGCAATTACGGGCAGCCCCCCTGGCAGGATCCGCACTGGGACCCACTGTGGGAGGCGCTGTGCGAGGAAAACACCGTGGTGAACATTCACATCGGCACGGGCGGCGGGATGCCGGTGCCGTCCGACCTGACCACCTACCTCGCGTACAACGCGATGATCCCCCTGGACACCCAGCGGTTCACCGCCGATCTGTTGTTCTCCCCGGTGCTAACCAAGTTTCCGTCCATCAAGTTCTCGCTGTCCGAAGGCGGCATCGGCTGGATCCCATTCCTGTTGGAACGGTTCGAGGACATCTACTCGCGCCAACGGGCGTGGACGGGCGACGACCTCGGCGCCGGGCTGACCCCGACGGACGTCTACCGCCGCAACTTCATGTCGTGCTTCATCCGCGACCGGGTCGGCATCGAGATGCGGGAGCGCATCGGGGTGGAGACCATCTGCTGGGAGATGGATTACCCGCATTCGGACAGCAGCTGGCCGGATGCCCCCGAGCAGCTCGCCGCCCAGCTGGAGGGCTGCACGCCCGACGAGGTGGAGGCCATCACCTGGCGTAATGCGGCTCGCGCCTTCGGCTACACCGGCGTCGAGCGACGCGGCAGGGAAAACTGCACCGTCGCGGCGCTGCGGCGACGGATCGCCGGCCTTGATCTCTCGGCGCCGAAGGTGGATGCCGGACGCGCACCGAAAGCCGGCGCCACGGCAATCACCTACGGCGACATGAAGATACGGATGGCGTCGATACTTCGCGGTGGGGCGTGACCGAACCGGATTACGGGGTCGCCCTCACCGAGGCCGATCGACAATTCCGCGACGAGGTCCGCGCCTTCCTGTCATCGGCACTGACGGACGACGTCCGCGGTTCCGCGCGCGACGAGGCCGACCGGTTGCAGCGAATGCGCCTGTGGCAGAGTCGGCTTCACGACGCCGGCCTGGCCGCGATCTCCTGGCCCGTGCAGTTCGGCGGACGCGCCGCCACCCCCGTGCAGCAACTCGTCTTCAACGCCGAGATGGCCGCAGCGCACGCCCCGGAGCCCATCAACCGCAGTGCCGTCAATCAGCTCGGCCCCACCATCATTCAGTGGGGCACCGACGAGCAACGCCATCGCTACCTGCCGAAGATCCTTTCGGGCGAAGAAGTCTGGTGTCAGGGCTTCAGCGAGCCCGACGCGGGCAGTGATCTCGCCGCTCTGAAGACCAGGGCCGAACTGTGCGACGACGAGTTGGTCATCAACGGCCAGAAGATCTGGACCTCCAAGGCCCAGTACGCCGACTGGATCTACATCCTGGCGCGCACCGATCCGGCAGCGGACAAGCATCGAGGGATCAGTTACATCCTCGTGCCCCTGAACACGAGCGGCATCGAGGTGCGCCCCATCCGCCAGATCACCGGGCAGGCCGAGTTCAACGAGGTGTTCTTCGATTCGGTGCGGGTGCCGCTCGCGAATGTGCTCGGGCCACTGCACGGCGGTTGGCAGGTGGCCAAATCCACGCTGGGCTACGAGCGCGTCGGGCAGAGCCGCACCCACCGCATCGAACGGCGGCTGGCGATTCTCGTCCGGATGGCGCAGGAGCAGGGGGCGCTGGGGCGCGAGGGCCGCGATGACGGCTACGTGGCCGATCGTCTCGTGGGGTTCGCCGCGCGAGTGGAGGCGTTGCGTCAAATTGCGGCGCAGGCAACGGCCGCCGGTGTCCGGGGTGTCAGTCCCGGACCCGAAGCGTCGGTGGCCAAGCTGATGACCTCGGAGGTCGACCAGGCGATGGCCGATTTCGGGCTGGAAATCGCCGGCTGCGCGGGAACCCTGGAGCGCGGCTCGGTAGGGGCGACGAAGAATGGCAACGTCGCACAGAGCTACCTGCTGATGCGGGCCGCAACATTCGGCGCGGGCACATCGGAGATTCAGCGCAACGTGATCGCCGAGAAGCTGTTGGGGTTGCCGCGTGACACCTGACGGCCTGTCATCGTTGAGCGACATCGCCCAGAGCGCAGAAGAACTGGCCCGGCTGCGCGCGTCGGCCGATGACATCCTGCGAAGGGCTTGGTCGCCTCAGGCGTTTCGGGCTTTGCTCGACCGCCCGGGCGCGGTGTTCGACCCCAAGCTGTGGCACACCATCACCGAAGCGGGTTGGGCCGACGTCTTGGTGAGCGAGACCGCCGGTGGGGGCGGGGGTGGCGTTCGCGAACTGTGTGCCCTGGCCGAGGCCGCCGGCGCCGCGTCGGCACCCGTCCCGCTCACCTGCGCGGCGGCGGCGGGCTGGTGTGCGGACCGCTGCGCCGACGGCGTCAGCCTGTTGCTGCCCGAGCGCGGTGAGCGCACCGAAGAGGGCGTCTCAGGGCTATGGCCCCTCGTGCCCTACGGCGCGGTCGCGACCAGGCTGCTGGTCTGCGCGGGCACGGGTGACGCGACGGTTCTGGGCGTGGTCGAACCCAGCGCACCGGGCGTGCTCTGTGAACCGGTGACCCCGCTCGACCACAACCCCGCGGCACGAATCACGTTGCATAACACGCCCATTCAGGTCATCGAGTCGGGCGAGCGCGCCGGACTTCGCCACCGTGAGGCGGGTTTGCGGAGTCGCGTTGCTCAGGTAGCCGAACTGGTCGGCATCGCGTCGGCCGCCAACGACGCCGCAACCGCGTACGCGAAGTTGCGCGTCGCTTTCGACCGCCCGATCGGCGCCTTCCAGGCGATCAAACACCGCCTGGTCGACCAGCGGTGCGCGATCGAAGTTGGGCGTGCGCTCGTCAACCGGGCCGCCGACGCCTGCCAGCAACAGCATGCCGATGCCGCGGCGCTGGTATCGCTCGCCGCCTACTGGGGCATCGACGCGCTGCGGGCCGTGCCGGAGGGCGCCACCCAGGTATTCGGCGGCATCGCCTACACCTGGGAACACGACGCGCATATCTACCTGCGCCGCGCGGCGACCGTAACGGCGAACCTGGGCACGCGCGCCTACCACCGCGACGCGGTCACGCGGTGGCTAACCGCACGCCATCCGGCCGCCGGCGCAGGACGGGGCACCACATGACCGCCGCCGGCCGCGCGACATTCCTGTCGGGCATCAGGGTTCTCCAACTGGGCGACGGGATCGCCGGCTCGGCCGCCGTGGCCCTGCTGGCTGACCTCGGAGCCGAGGCCACGAAGGTGGCAGGAGGGGCTGCGCCCGCCCGCGTGGGACCGGCGATCGCCACTGCGGCCGGTCCCGTCGCGGCGATCGACCTCACCCTCGACCGGAGAAAACGAGTCATCGAATCTCATTATTATTCAAGGGCATTGATCGACGAACACGACATCGTGATCGTCGACCACGGCACCGCCGCCGTCGCACCACCCGCCGCCGAGAACGCGGTTGTCGTGACGGTCAACCCGTTCGGCATTGACGGGCCGCGCTCGTCGCACCCCGGCGGCGAGCTCGTCGCGCAGGCCGCCGGCGGCATGCTCGCCACCATCGAGGGGTCGGACGGGGCACCGGTCCCGGCGCCCGGTTACGTCGCGCTGAAGACGGCGGGAGCCGTAACCGCGCTCGCGGCATTGCATGGCCTCGATCGGCGCAACGACAGCCACGGTTCGGTGCTCGTTGACGTGTCGGTGCAGGAGGCGGTCGCGTTCACCGCTGCGCTGCCGGAATGCGCCCACGTGCTGTACGGGTGTCCCGGGCGGGCGGGCAGTGGCCGTTACCTCGCGCCGTCGGGACTGTTTCCCTGCCGCGACGGTCTGGTCCGCATCACGGCGGTCGAGAATCACCAGTGGCGGGGTTTGCTTGCGGCGCTGGGCCATCCGGACTGGGCCACCGGTCTCGACGAACGCCAGGCCCGCATCGACCACGCCGATGTGATCAACCAACACGTAACAGCCTGGGCGGCAACGCATGACAAGGAAGAGTGCGCGGCAACACTACAAGCCAACGGCGTGCCGTCCACACCGGTGAATGCCGCCAAAGAGATTTTGGCATCACCGCAATTCGCCTTCCGCGGCACTTTCTCGACGACACAGCTCTGCGGTGTCGAAGTCCCCGTGCTTGAGTCGCCGTGGCTCACCTATGTCGGACAACGGTCGGATCACCGTCGCACTGGCCGTCTGAGCGACTTGCGGATAGCCGAACTGACCCACGTCTTAGCCGGGCCGATCGTCGGTGCGCTGCTCGGTGCAATGGGCGCAAAGGTGTTGCGGCTCGAAGATCCTCAGCGCCTGGACATTTACCGGCGTACTGGTCCCTTCGCCCGGGGTAAGCCCGGCGTCAACCGCGGTGCGTATTTCGCGGTGGCCAATCACTCCAAGCAAAGCCTGCTGATCGACCCGGCCCGCGCGGTGGATGACGTCGCCGCGGCGCTGTCCGACGCTGATGTCCTCATCGAAAACGTCGGCAGCGCGCGACTCGCCAGGCTCAAGGTGGAGCCCTCCGCCGTGGCCGGTTCGGGGAGGCTCGCCCTGCGGGTCTCCGGATTCGGCTCCGAAGGCCCCATGGCCGGATATCGGGTGTACGCCAACAACGTTCAGGCTTATGGTGGGTTGGCCGGATTGACGCTCGGACCGGATGGAGCTCCGGCACGGCTCGGCACCGTGATCGCTGACCCGCTGTCCTCGGTCGTGGCCGCCGCGGTGATCGCGGCGTGGGCCGTCGGGCCGGCACGTGACACCGGTGCGGTCATCGATCTCTCCATGGCCGAGGTCGTCGCGTCCACCGTGGCCGAGTTCGTCGCCGCAGCCGCGGCTGCGGGTAGCGCCGACGCCGGCGATTGCGGGCATCGCGGCGTCTATCGCGCCGCCGACGGCCGCTGGGTCGCCATTGAAGTCGTGGACTCCGATGAGTGGAAATGCCTGGCAGAAATCTTTGGAGTATCGAATGATTCGGAACATCCCGCGATCCTGGAGAAGCTGGCGGGCCTGGTTGCCGCCGCGTCGGCCGACGAGGTGGCCGCGCGCCTGAGCGGGTCGGGTTTGCGCGCCGCGGCGGTGCAGCGGGCAGAGGACCTGGTTTCGGACCCGCACCTGGCGATTCGCGGATTCTTCCCGGAGATCGCTTACCCGGACCCGGACATCGGTACCGCACGTCTAGTCGGGCTGCCATGGCGATTCGTCGGTCACGGCCCCATCCCGCTCATGCCGCCGCCGGCCCTGGGCAACGTGAACGCGCGCGAAGGAGGCATGACCAATGTCGGATGATCGCCGCGCGACTGTGTGGGCGTCGACCTTCGTTCCCGGGAAGTCACCGATCCCCGGCTACGGCCAGGACGGCTACAGCGTCGCCTGGGTCGACACCTCCGACGGGCGGCTGCAGATCTTGGTGTCCGGGCCGCGTCCGGTGCCCGGCACCGCCGGCCGAGTCGTCGAAAAGACAGTGGGGGACGACACCATCATCCTGTTCGAGGCGGAATCGGAATGACGGGCGCGCACATCGCCGGTATCGGCGTCACACCGTTCGGTAGGCATGCTGACACCGCGCTCGCCGCGCTCGGCGTCGCGGCCGCCGAGGCGGCACTCGCCGACGCGGGCATCGGTTACGACGCTGTGGGCGAGGTGTTCACGTCCTCCTCGATGGCGCCGCCCCAGACCGGACTCAAAGTCGCACTTCGCTTGGGCCGCACCGGTGTTCCGGTGACCGCCATCGAGAGTGCCTCGGCGGGAGGCATGGTCGCCCTGCGGCACGCCGTGTGGGCGGTGGCATCCGGTCGCTGCGACACCGCGCTGGCGATCGGCTACGAGAAAACCACGGCGCTGGAACCCGGCGGCGTGGTGCCGGCGGCGGTCGACTTCTGGGATTCCTTTCCGCCGCAGATCCACTACGCCATCGAGGCGAATCGGTGGCTGTATGAGACAGGTTGCGCACCGGAGGTTTTCGGAGCCGTCGCGGCAAAGTCGTACAACCAGGCTCGTCTCAATCCATTGGCGGCGCGGCGCAATGACGACGAGGTCACCGTTGAGCAGGTGATGTCGGCGCGGATGGTGGCCGAGCCGCTCACCAAGATGATGTGTCACGCGTCCGTCGACGGCGGCGCGGCGATCGTCGTGACCTCCGGGCAGCGGCCCCGATCCGTGGCGATCAACGCGATCGAGCAGAGCAGCTGGCCGCGGGACCCGGCCTGGCCACTGGCCGGTCCGTGTGTCGGCCCGCCGTCACAGATCGCGCTGACCGCTCGGCGCGCGTTCGAAGCGGCGCAGGCGGCGCCGGCCGACATCGGGGTGGTCTCCCTGCATGACATGTGCGCCAGCGAGGAGGTCACCGCGTTGATCGCGCTCGGCCTGGTCGAGGGCCGGGAGGTGGCCGAGCTCGCGTACTCAGGCGGGCTGGGATCCAAAGGCGAGCTGCCGACCAACACCGACGGCGGCTGCCTTGCACGCGGTCACGCGTTCGGTGCGACCGGCCTGGCGCAGGTCGCCGAGGTCGTCGGTCAGCTTCGGGGAGAGGCGGATTCGCGGCAAGTTGCCGATCCCCGCGTCGGGCTGGCGCAGGCGATGGGCGGCGGCGGGTCCTGCGTCGTGGCAGTGCTGGGCCGGTGATTGGCGGGCATGTCGATGGGTTGGTCGCGACGCAGATTCGATTACCGGAGTGAGGTAGATCGATGATGGTTCTTGATGATCCGGTGCAGTTCTTCGGGCCCGAGGCGCTCCAGGATCCGTATCCGTTGTATGACCGGATGCGTGCCGAGGCGCCGGTGCATCGCATCGGGAGCTCGGCGTTCTACGCGGTGTGCGGGTGGGATGCCGTGCTGGATGCCGTCGAACGTGTGGACGATTTTTCGTCGAACCTCACCGCGACCATGGTCTATCACGACGACGGGACGGTCGCCCCGTTCGAGATGGGTCCGCCCGGCGACCCCTCTCACGCGTTGGCCACCGCGGATGATCCGGTGCACGCCATGCACCGAAAGATCCTGCTACCGCACCTGTCCGCGAAGAGGGTCCGCATCATCGAGGAGTTCGCCGCCCATACCGCCGACCGGTTGTGGAGCGAGCATCTGCGCGGCGACCGGATCGAATGGATGAGCGCGATGGCCAACCGGCTCCCGATGATGGTGGTGGCCAGACTGCTGGGTCTCCCCGACGGTGACGTCGACACGCTCATTCGCCTCGGTTACGCCACCACGACCCTGCTCGACGGGATCGTCACGCAGACACAGCTCGAAGCCGCCGGAGCCGCGGCGATGGAACTGTCCGGCTATGTAGTGGAACATTTCGAAAAGGCAAGTGTTGAAGCCGAACACGGCCTGATGGCGGACCTGGCGCAGCGCTGTGCGGCCGGCGAGCTGGAGCGCCACCCGGCGCTGACGATTATGCTCACCCTGTTCAGCGCCGCCGGCGAATCCACTGCATCACTGTTGGGAAGCGCGGCATGGATTCTCACCGACCGCCCCGAAATCCAAAGCCGGGTTCGTGACAATCCCGAGCTGCTGGGCGCCTTCATCGAAGAGGTATTGCGCTACGAGGCGCCGTTTCGGGGCCACTACCGCCACGTGATGCGCGATACCACGCTCGGCGGCGTCGAGGTGCCCGCCGATTCCCATCTGCTGCTGATGTGGGGAGCGGCCAATCGCGATCCCGCGCACTTCGAGGCGCCAGACGAATTCCGCCTCGACCGCAGCAACGCCAAGGGACACGTGACCTTCGGCAGGGGAGTGCACTTCTGCCTGGGGGCCGCGTTGGCCCGCCTGGAGGCCAAGATCGTGTTGGGGATGCTGGTCGAGCGCACCAAGTGGGTGGAGGCCACTGACGTCGGAGAGTGGTTGCCCAGCATTCTCGTTCGGCGACGGGAGCATCTGGAGTTGGCCGCCCGTTAGCGGCTTTCAGCCGATGGCGCCGCTGTCTTTGAGCGCGGCGATTCGCTCCCACTCGCCACCGAGTTCCATGAGCGCCACGGCGTGTTCGGCGAACGCATTGGGACAGTCCAGGAGCCTGTGTGGTTGGCGCGGTGGAAGGCGATGAGCGGGTTGTGCGGTGTCAGCGGCCGAGCAACTGCGCCAGGGGTATCAGCGGCTGCACGCCCCCACCGCGATTGAGAACTGGTTCTAGCAAACGCATTTGCCGCATGATGCGGCGGTGGAACAGCCGAATGAGTTCGGCGTCCATGTTCTCGGGAGCCCGCAACACAAATGCCTCCAAGGCCTCATCGCCCGCACGCCAGTCGGCGCACCGGGAGCCAAGCAGATGCTCAATATCGTCAAGGTTTTCGGATTCGATCGCGGAATCGTGCCGACAGCAATCGGCAACGTAGCGTGCGGTTTGCGCGGTTTGACGCCGGCGAAAGCGCTCAACTTCGGTCTCGGCGGGCAAATCCTCGATGATGGGCGCCAATGCGTCGATAAGGCCGCCGTGCCGGACATCTGCCGGCGGCGGAAGTCGGTAATCGCCGAGGGCGAGGCCCTCGACGGCGGCCATTGCTTCGACGGCGTTGAGCGAGCATTGCTGAAACCACTCCTCATATTGCAGCAAGTCACTCATCGGAAAAGGGTTGTGCAAGACCATCACCAACGAGAGAGGTGTGGTGAGTGAGAACTGCGCGGTGTGGAACTCGACCACCGGCAGGTCCAGTTCTACGCCGGAGACCTCCTCATAGCGCCGAAACGCGCGCTCGAGGTCGCCGAAGGGCTCCGAGATGTCGCGCAGGCGCAGTCCTGCCAGGTCATGCGCGGTGTCGCCGAGGTAGGCCAGTTCGACGTCGAGCAGTCCGGTCACGCGCCCATCGGCGAACATGAACTGCCCTGGATCGCCCAGGACGAAGCGAGGGTCGAACCGATGCGCGGGAATGTGGCGGCGGATCCAGCCGATGCCGAACTCGAGAAACGGTTCGGGGCGCTTTTTGGTAGACCGGTACCGCGCGACGGACTCTTCGAAGCTCGACAACGCTTGCTGCTGAGGGTCTTTGGGTAACTTAAGTCCGACGGCGGAGAATTCACCTGGATCCAGCCGATGGATCCGCGCAAGGATTTCCATGTATTCGTCGATGACCGAGTTGCGCTCTGTTGCGCTCGGTGAGGTTGACAGATTGCTGGCGCCGGACAAGCGATCCATCACGATGGCCGGTGGCGCGTCAATCCGACCGTGAATGTGTGGAACTGGGATTCCTTGCTTCTCCAGAGCTTCAAGGACTTCCGCTTCCCGATAGGTGGACATCGAGAACTCCATGCCCACGCGGTCGCCACGCACATACAGCGGCATGACTGTGCCGTCACGTTCGACGTCGGCGAACCAGGCTGGACGCCAACGTGGTTGACGCTCGAAGGCTCGCACGGGCCCGAGGTTACTCTCGAGCCAGCTTCGTACCGCCTCATCGGGTGTCATGTCAGCTGGTGCCCTCGTCGGCGAGATGGACTGCGTGACCGCGTCGTTGTCCGCGCGCGGCGCCCGTGACGACCGCTACTTTGCCGATAACGCGATTCATGTGCTTCCTCCGTTGTTGGCTCTTTCGCCGTCAGGCCATGAAGGTCGTCACGCGATGGTTCCGCTGTCCTTGAGCACAATGATGTCGTCCCAGTCCTTGCCCAGTTCGAGTAACAGCGCTTCGGTATGTTCCGCGAACTCCGGCGACGGCCCGAGCCGCAGCGGGGTCTCGTCGAAGAGCACTGGGCTAGCCACCAATTCGTACGACTCGGTATCACCATCAACGGATACGATGCCGCCGTTGGCACGCACCTGAGGGTCGGTTGCCACCTCGGCGGTGTTGAGCACCGGCGCCCACTGGCCGTCGAAATCCGCGAGCGCCTTGCGCCAGTGGTCGAGTGGCTCCGCAGCGATGACCTTGCGCAGCACGGCGATGGCTGCATCGGCGTTCTTGGCGAGCAGCTCATGGCTGGCGAACCGTTCGTCCGCCCCAAGTTCGGGAACCCCGACCCGCGCACAGAAGTCGGCGAAGTACCGAAAAGCCTGCAGCATGGACAACCCCAGGAACCTGTTGTCGCTGGTGCGGTAGAAGCCGGTGAGCGGGTTGTGCGGTGTCACGTTGGCGCCGGCCGGGTTCGCAACCCACGGCTCGCCGCTGACCAGGGCGGCGTTCACCGCGACGCCCATCGCCCAGACACCCACGCCGAGCAGTGAGATGTCCACCGTGCGCGGCACGCCGGTGCGCTCGCGTTGGAAGAGCGCGGCGGCAATGCCGCCCGCGATCGTCATGCCGCCAATCGAATCGCCGTAGGCCGGACCGGGTTGGGCAACAACGCCATTCAGATCACTGGGGGTGGTGCTGGCGGCCCCGGCGGCACGACTCCAGAACCCGGTCATGTCATAGCCGCCCTTCCGGCCATCATCCCCGAGGGGGCCGTAGGCGCTGCCGCGCGCGTAGATGATGTCGGGGTTGGCCGCACGCAGGTCGTCGACATCGATCTTGAGCTTCGCGCGCGCGTCCGGCAGGAAGTTGGTCAGGAAGACGTCACTGTTCCGGGCGATCTCCATCAACAGCTCATGGCCGTCGGGGGTCGAGATATCCAGCGCGACGGACCGCTTCCCCCGGTTGGCGTGTTCCATCACGGGGTTGCGCGGACCATCGATGGTGATCTTGCCGAGCTGCCGCAGGCCGCGCTGCGAATCGCCGGTGCGGGGATGCTCGATTTTCACGACGTCGGCGCCCCAGTCGGCCAGGACGGCTCCCGCGGCGGGGACGAACGTCCATTGCGCGACCTCCAGGACGCGCACGCCCGCCATCGGTCCGCCCATCATTAAGCCCCTCAGCGGTAGTCGAGTACGACAGGCAGGTGATCGTGCGTGTGCACCAATGTCGACACGCGGGGCACGCGGTCGCCGACCACGTGAATCCCCTTGGCACGCCGCGCCACTTCCTCCAGGAGCAGACGAGCTTCGCGTCGGGCCAGGGCGGCGCCCATGCAGAAGTGCTCGCCGACCCCGAAGCCGAGGTGATTGGCGGCGTCCTGGCGGTGGATGTCGAACTGTTCGGCGGTCGGGCCCCAGTGCTCTTGGTCGCGGTTCGCGGAGGCGTAGGCGAGCAGCACCCCGTCGCCTTCCTTGATGTCCGAGCCGCGCAGGCGAACGTCGCGCGCCGCCTGCCGGGCCATGCTCATCACCGGCGTCCAGTAACGCAGCACCTCCTCGACCGCGTTGCCGCTGAGGTTCGGGTCGGCGAACATTACTGCGGATTGGTCGGGATGCGCGTCGAGACAGTCCGCGATTCCCGCGATCAGGCTCTGCGTCGTCTCGCTGCCGGCGGCGAGCAAGGTGAGCGCGTAGATCATCACCTGCATCTCGTTGAAGGGTTCTCCGTCCACGGTCACCTCCGTGAGCAGCGTGAGCAGATCGTCCTGCGGACGTTCCTTGCGTTCGGCGACGAGCCCCATCAGGTAGGGTCCGATGTGCTCGAAGATGAACGCGTAGTCCTCACCGCTCGCGGCTCCGCCACCGACGTTCGCGATCGTGGTCGCCCACCCGGCGACCTTGGACCAGTCCTCCTCGGGCACTCCCAGCAGGTAGGCGAACACATATACGGGGATGGGCTCGGCGACTCGTTGAATCCAGTCGAATTCACCGTCCGGCAGACCGTCGAGCACGTCGTTGACGACCTGGCGGACCCGCGCCTCCATCTTCGCGACCGCGGCCGGTGTGAACCGCACACCAACGGCTTTGCGGTGCACCCGGTGCACCGGCGGATCCATGAACATGATGCCGCGGTTCCCGTACCCCTGGGGTTCGCGGCCCTCCCGGTGCGCGATCAGGTCCATCATGATCCCGATGCGCTCCGACTTGAACTTCTCGGGTCGAGCGGAGATGTTTTTGATGTCGTCATATTTGGTGATCACCCAGAACTTGCCCTCGACGTACCAGTGCACGGGATCGTGTTCGCGCAACTGCGCGAACGTGGCGTTCGGGTCGCCCAGATAGAACGCCGGCTCGTCGAAGCGGGCCGCTGTGATCGTCACCATAAGACTGAACAATAGAACATCGACTGTTAATCTGCGAGTAGCCCTCCGCTCAGCCGAGGCGCCCGCCCAGGCATTGGCAGAAGAACAAATTCTGTTTTATTGTTGCATAGTGAGCGCCGGCCTATCGCATCTTCGGGTGTGCGATCTGGGCGGTCAACTGGCCGGCGCCGGGGCGACAAAGATCCTGGCGGCCTTCGGCGCCGAGGTCATTCGAGTCGAGGACCCCGTCACGCGCGGTATGTGGGACGCCCTGCGCGGCGTCGGCCCGTTCGTCGACGAACGTCGGGGCGTGAATCTGGGCGCGGGCTTCAACAACCACAACGTGGGCAAGCTCGGTGTGACCATCAACCTGCGCCTCGAGGCCGGCAAGGAGCTGCTGCGTGAGCTGATCGCCGTCTCCGACATCGTCTGCGAGAATTTTGCGGCCGGCGTGCTGGACAGGATGGGTTTCGGCTACGACGAGCTGCGCCGGATCAAGCCGGACATCATCTACGTCTCCAACTGCGGCTTCGGACACAGCGGCCCGTACCGCGATTTCAAGACCTGGGGTCCGATCGTTCAGGCGCTGAGTGGGCTGACCTTCACCGCCGGGTTGCCCGATCACGAGCCCGCGGGATGGGGCTACTCGTACATGGACCACGTTGCCGCCTACTACATGACGGTCGCGATCCTGGCGGCCCTGCATCAGCGTGAACGCACCGGCGAGGGCCAGCACATCGATTTGGCCACGGTGCCAGCGGGTATCGCGATGCTGCCCACCGAAGTGTTGGACTGGACCGTCAATAAGCGGCCCGAGCGCCGGCCGGGGCTCCCGGACGGTAACCACGCCGACTTCGGTGAGATGGCTCCGCATGGGATCTATCCGTGCCTGGGGGACGACCGGTGGATAGCCATCGCCTGCCGCGACGACCGGGACGTCGCGCTGCTGTCCAAAGTCATCGACGAACCGCGCCTGATCGACGACCGGTTCGCCACCCTGGAGCAGCGGTTGGACGGCGCCGACGCACTCGACGAACTCGTTAGCGCGTGCACCCGGACCCGCGAAGCCTCCACGCTGTCAAGCGAACTCAGCGCGGCCGGGGTTCCGGCGAGCGTCGTCAAATCACCCCGGGAGCGGATCGACGAAGACCCGGACCTCGCCGAGTGGGGACTCTTCCCGACCGTGGCGCACCCCGAAATCGGGACGGTGCGCGTCGAGGGCATTCCGCTGCGCATGTCGGCCTCGCCGTGGAGCATCTCGCGGGCCGCGCCGTGCCTGGGCGAACACAACCGGGACGTGCTGGGCGGGCTGCTCGGGCGCAGCGACCAGGAGTTGGACGACTTGACTAAGCACGGTGTGATCTGAACGCGCTGAGCGGGATCCGCGTCGTCGAGATCAGCGGCCAGTTCACCCCCGTCGGGGGAAGGCTGCTCGCCGAACTCGGCGCGGAGGTCGTCGTCGTCGAACCCCTCGCCGGGTCCTCACATCGGTCGCGGCCGCCGTTCGCGCACAACAACATTGGGCCGGACACCAGCCTGCGCTGGTGGGGCGGCAACGTGGGCAAGCGGTCGGTGACGCTCGATCTCGACACCGCGCAGGGCGTCAGCGCACTGGAGCGCCTGGTCTCCGGCGCCGACATCGTGATCTCCGACGCCGGCCCCGTCGGCGATGCCCGGCATCCGTCCCTGATCTGGGTGGCGGTCACCCCCTTCGGGCTCGACAGCGTGCGGGCCGACCAACCGGTCACCGACCTCACCATGCTCGCCGGCGGCGGTCCGGTCTGGAACTGCGGATACGACGACCACTCCGTGCCGCCGATCCGCGGCGCCGGCGAGCAGTCGGCCAACATCGCCGGCTTGTATTGCGCCATCGGAGCGCTGGTCGCCCTGGCGCACCGCGACCAGACCGGCGAGGGTCAGCTTGTCGACGTCAGCGTCAACGCCGCCTGCAATGTCAGCTCCGAACAGACGACATACCACTGGCTGGTCAACAACGAGACGTGCGTCCGGCAGACCGGCCGTCACGCGTACTTCACGCCGAGCCAACCGACCCAGGTTCGATGCGCCGACGGCGCCTACGCCACCACCGGCGTGCTGCCGCGCAAGCCGCCGGAATTCGCGAAGCTGCTGGGTTGGCTCGCGGACCTCCGCCTGACCGACGACCTTCCCGAGGCGGTGTTCTTGGAAATGGCCGCCTCTCGCGACGAGCCGGTCGACATCGCGAAGATCGGTGCCGACGACGAGACCACCGCGATACTGACGGCGGCCCGCGACGCGATCACCTTGATCGCTTCCCGGATGCCGGCCAACGAGTACTTCCTGGAAAGCCAGCGACGCGGATTCCCCGCCGGAGCGGTGCTGTCACCCGACGAGGCCTTCGAGAACGAACACATAGCCGCCCGCGGGTTTCATGTTCCGGTTGACCACCCCGAACTGGGGGAGACCTTCCGCTACCCGGGCACGCCATACCTGTTCGGCGCCAATCCAGCAGTCGGCCGCGCACGGCCTCCCCTGCTCGGGGAACACAACGCGCTGCTCGACGAACTCGCCGACGACACCGCATGAGCTCCGGTGCCCGCCTCACCCATATCGGGCTGTGCGTCAGCGATCTGGAAAGGTCAGTCCAGTTCTATTGCCTGGCATTGGGATTCGACGAATGTGGTCGACTGCGGGTCGACGGTACCGAGACGGCGCGGCTGCTCGGTGTGCCCGGGCTGGTGCTCGACCTCGTCTACCTGCAGCGCGACGGGTTCCGCCTCGAGTTGCTCAGCTACCCGGCGCCCGGGGTTCGGAAGAAGCGCCGGCCCCGCCGGATGAACGCGGTGGGCTTTACGCATCTTTCGTTCCGCGTCGACGACCCGAACGCGTTCGTCGCGGGTATCGAGCGCCTGGGTGGCCAGGCTCGACCGGAGCGGACGGTGACGTTCGAGGGGGGCAATCGGGGACTGATGGCCACCGACCCCGACGGCAACTGGATCGAGTTGATCGAACGCACACCGCCAAGCAACTGAGCAGTTAGTCACTCAACGTCCGATTGTTCATCGGGATGATAGAGTCATGGCTGTGCCAGCGACCAGCGAGTTGATGTATTCGCCGTTCTCCAAGGCGATCTTCGACGATCCCTACCCGGTGTACCGGAGATTGCGCGACGAAGCGCCCGTCTACCGGGATCCCGAAAACCGCTGGTGGGTCCTGTCCAGGTTCGACGACGTGTCGCAGGCACTGCGGGACTGGGAGACGTTCTCGTCCAAGCGCGGTCCGGCGCCGGAGAACCCGGACAACGACGGACGCAAGTACTCAGTGATCTCGATGGACCCGCCCCGTCACGACCGCATTCGCGGCGTCCTCAAGGGTTTCTTCACGCCAAAAGCGGTCGCCGCCATGGAATCTGCCCTGCGGGCGGTGGTCGACACGCACCTGGGCCGGCTGCGACCGGGTACCACCATCGACGCGATGCAGGCCTTCGCGTTCTCGGTGCCCACGGACGTGATCGGTGATCTCCTCGGCGTGCCGCACAGCGACCGTGCGCAGCTGCGCGTCTGGTGGGAGGCCTTCCTCACGCGGGAGGAGGGGCAGGTCGCGATGCCGGCCCAAGCCATCGAGGCCAACCGCCTAATCAGCCAGTACATCGGTGACCTGATCGAACGGCGCCGCACCGACCCGGGTGACGACTTGATCAGCATCGTGCTGCAAGCCACGTTCGACGACCCCGAAGCCGGCAAGCAGCGCGCACTGACCCCGCACGAGGTGCTGATGTTCTGCAATCTCCTGTCGGCGGCCGGCTCGGAAACCACTCAGAAGCTGATCTCCAACGGCCTCGTCGCGCTCGCCGAGCACCCCGACGAGTGGCAGCGCATCGTCAAGGACCGCAAGCTGATTCCGGCGGCGGTGAACGAGGCGCTGCGCTACGACACGCCGAGCCACTGGGTGGCGCGCACCTTGACCCGGCCCATCGAGCGGCACGGCGTCACCATGGACGCCGGCGACTGGGTCCTGCTGCTCCTGGGTAGCGCCAACCGCGACGAACGGCGCTACCACGATCCGGACCGCTTCATCATGGGCCGACCGCGCGGCACCGACGTGTACTTCGGGTGGGGAATCCACATCTGTCTCGGGCAATGGCTGGCGCGCCGGGAGGCCCAGCTGGTGTTCGACTACATCGCCGACAAGTTCCCCGACTACGCCATCGGGGCACGCGAACGGGTGCTCACCGCGACGGTGCGCGGATACACCAGCGTGGAGATGACCCTGCGCTGACCATGGAGATCGCCTTCACCGACGAGCAGCAACTGCTCCGCGACACCGCCGCGCAGC
The DNA here is from genome assembly GCF_000455205.1 of Mycobacterium sp. UM_CSW. Classification (GTDB taxonomy): domain Bacteria; phylum Actinomycetota; class Actinomycetes; order Mycobacteriales; family Mycobacteriaceae; genus Mycobacterium. The sequence goes on from NZ_AUWQ01000065.1 coordinate 21,687, forward strand.
TGGGGGAGAGCGTGGGCGTCACCAGCGCGGACGAGATCCCGACCGGCGAGGCGCTCGCCGCCCAGTGGCGCCGCCTGGTGGATCTCGGTGTGCCAACGCTGCGTTCGCCCCGCCTGTGCGGCCTAGAGGCGAGCGGCGTGGAAACCGTGATCGTCATCGAAGAACTCGCCAGAACCCTCAGCGCCGTTCCGGTGGTGGGCCAGGCGGTGCTGGCCACCGAGCTCCTGGAGGCGGCCGAAGCCGAGAAGGAACTGGAGCTCGTCGCGGAAGGCAGCCTTCGGCTGGCGCCTGTGCTGGGCCCCGACCTGATGGGTTTCGGCTCGGCTCACCGACCGGGGGTGGCATTCGACGCCGCGGGCGCCACCCACGGATTACTGGCCGCCCATACCGACGGACAACGCCGGCTTGTGTGCGCACCGCTGGGCGGCGCCGAGCACCGCGCGCTCGACCTGACGCGTGAATTCCGTTGCTTTGCAGCCGATGCGGCCGCGTCGGCGGTGGTGACCGGAGAACCCATCGATGACGAACGGTGGCGGCGGGTCGAGTCGTTGGCTTTGACCGCAGTCGCCGCCGACCTGGTCGGCGTCATGCAGGGTGCCCTCGACGACGCGGTCCGCTACGCGGGCGAGCGGGCTCAATTCGGGGTGAAGATCGGCTCGTTTCAGGCCGTGGGCCACCTGCTCGCGGATGCCCTGGTGCGAGTGGAAGGCGCCCGGAGTTGCCTCTGGCACGCCGCGTGGGCGATCGACCACTTGCCGGCCGACGAGGCGCGCCTTGCGGCGATGACGGCCAAGGCATACGCCTCGGCCGCGGGCCGGGAGGTGGTGGAGACCACGGTTCAGGTCTTCGGTGGCATCGCGATCACCTGGGAGCACGTGTCGCACCTGAGGCTGCGCCGGACCCTGTTGGACCGGCGGTTGTTCGGTGACGAGACGGTGCACTACGAGGCCATCGCCGCGCTGCGGCTGGCCAACCGGGAGCTCGCTTAACGATGGACTTCAACGACAGCGCACCCGAAGCGCGGTTCCGCGCCGAGCTCAGGCAGTGGCTGTCCGACCACGCCCCCGACGCCGCGATCCCCGACGACCCGGCCGCCCGGGCGGATGCGCAAAATGCCTGGCACCAAACGCTTTACGAAGCCGGATACATCGGGTTGTCCTTCCCCGTCGAGTACGGGGGACATGGTAAGGCGCCGGTCTACGAGGCGATCCTCAACGACGAGCTCGGGCGGGCCGGCGCCGCGCCCATCGAGGGCGTTGGTCACCTCAGCAACGCATTGCGGCTGTTCGGGACCGACGAGCAGCGCGACACGCTGTTACCCGGCCTGTTGTCCGGCCGCGTGCGCTGGTGCCAGGGGTTTTCCGAACCCGAGGCGGGATCCGACCTCGCCGGCCTCAAGACGCGGGCCGATTTGGTCGACACCGCCGGGCGTGAAATGTTTCGCGTCAACGGCCGCAAGATCTGGACGAGCTTCGGTGCGGTCGCCGACTGGTGCTTCCTGCTGTGCCGCACAGAGCCTGACGCGCCGAAGCACGCGGGCATCTCCGTGTTGCTGGTGCCGATGTCGACGCCCGGCATCGAGGTGCGCCCCATCGTCAACGCCGCACGCAACCGCGAGTTCACCGAGATCACCTTCGACAACGTGGACGTCCCCGCGAGCAACCTGCTCGGCAAGCGCGGGGATGGCTGGTCCATTGCCAACCAGTTGCTTGCCTACGAGCGCGGTCCCAGCGACATCAACTGGATCGGCCGCCTCAAGACGCAGCTGCGGCGGCTCGAGGAGGACGTGCGCGTCGGCTGGCTCGAAGACTCCCCGTCGGCTCGGGCCCGGCTCGGGCAGGCCTATGTCGAGCTGCGCGCGCTGCAGATCAAGGTCATGAGATCCCTCACGGAGCGCCAAAACGGCAAGCTTCCCGGGCCCGAGGGGTCGGTGGACAAGTTGCTCATGACGCGCGCGGACCAGTTCTTCGCCCACGCCATGATGGACCTGTCTGCCAGTGGCCCGCTGCTCACCGAAGGCCTGGAATGGGACATCTACGTGTGGTCGCGCGCCGCCGGCATCTACGGCGGGACCGCCCAAATCCAGCGCAACATCGTCGCGCAACGGGTGCTGGGATTGCCGCGGGCCTGAGCCCAATCAGCCGTGCCGGTCCGCCGTCAGGTGCTTGTAAGCCTCTTCGAGTCCTTTGAGTCGTCGAATCAGGGTCTCGTCCTTTCCATCCGACGTGGCGAGTTTGGCTTTGACCTCGGCTATTTCGGCGGCGAGGCGTTCGGCCGCCTCACCCTTGGTGAGCAGGTCCTGGTCGGCCCAGTCGTCGTGCGGGATGCGCGACGGTGGCGTTTCGGGTGGTGTCATGGTTCTCCTTGGTGCGGCCTGTTCGTTTGAGCTCCGGCCGCGATCGGCGCTATAGTCAACTAGTCACAATCTGTTCACTTGTACCGTATCGCACGACTTCGAGAGACGATTCCCACAATGCCGCTGCAACCTTCGATGAAGCTCCTGTCCGTCGACGACCACCTGATCGAGCCACCGCAGGTCTGGGCGGACAGGCTCCCGAAGAAATTCCTCGACGACGGTCCCCGCATCGTCGACTTTCCGCGCGAAGGGGCCCCACCGGTGCAGCAGTGGGTGTACGAGGGCAGGGCCTACCCCAACATCGGGCTCAATGCGGTCGCCGGCAAATCGCCGGAGGAGTTCGGCGTCGATCCGATCCGCTACGCCGACATGATTCCCGGGTGCTACGACCCGAAAGCCCGGCTGGCGGACATGGACATCGACGGAGTGCACGCGATGCTGTGCTTTCCGTCCTTCCCGCGCTTCTGTGGCACCGTATTCCTGGAAGGCGAGGACAAGGAACTCGCGCACCTGTCCGTCCAGGCGTGGAACGACTTCTCGCTCGACGAGTGGTGCGCCACCGACCCCGCCCGGTTCATCCCGATGGCGATCACGCCGCTGTGGGACCCGGCCCTGATCGTGGCCGAGATCGAGCGGGTAGCGGCCAACGGGGCGCGGGCGATCGGGCTGCCGGACAATCCGACCAACCTGAAGCTGCCCAGCTACCACACCGCGTACTGGGAGCCGGTGTGGTCGGCGCTCGAAGAGACCAACCTGACCGCGGTGATGCACTTCGGTAGTGGCGGATTCCCACCCCAGACCGCACCCGAGGCGCCGTTCGCGGTGATGATCACGTTGATGGGTACCACGTCCATGGCCGCGGCGACCGAGCTCATCTTCTCGCCGGTGTTCCACAAGCACCCGAACCTCAAGGTCGCGTTCTCCGAAGGCGGCGTCGGCTGGATGCCGTACCTCGTCGAGCGCGCGGACTACGTCTGGCGCAAGCACAAGTACTACCAGAACATCCATCCCACGGTGGCGCCGTCGGAATTGTTCCGGCGCAACATCTCCGGATGCTTCATCGAGGACGAAGTCGGCATGTCGATGCGCCACCAGATAGGAATCGACAACATCACCTGGGAATGCGACTACCCCCACTCGGACTCGTTCTGGCCCAAGAGCCGCGCGCGCGCCGAGGAGATGCTCGCCGACGTGCCCGACGAGGAGGCCGCCAAGATCGTCGAACTCAACACACGGCGTTGGTACGCCTTCCCCGAGGATGGCTTCAAATCCTGCACTGCGGATGCCGGATGGCGCCCCAACGGCGGCAACCCGCCGGAGTACGACTACGACGAGGTCATGGCCGACCACGGCGGCATCGGATTGGAGGGCTTCCTGAACAAGATGGAAGAGCAGAAGTCGCACAAGGTTTGATCTGGCTCCCGCACCTGCACGTCAATCGACCGGGACGGCGATATCGGTCGGGCTGGCGCGCCCACGAAGCACTTTGGAGTCGACGACCCGCCACCGCCCCGACTCCTGACCGGCCCTGGCCAGTGCCGCGGCCGAGGCCGCGACGCCACCCGACAGCTTGGCGACCTCGGTCAGCCGCGCCGCCTCGTTCACCGGGTCGCCGATCACCGTGTACTCGTAGCGGCCAGGGTGACCGACGTTGCCGGCCACGGCCATGCCGGCCGACACGCCGATGCCGGCCCTGATTGGGGCGCCGGGCGGATTCAGCAGCCTGTTGAGTTCACGCGCGGTCGCCAGCGCGTGCGAGGCGCAGTCGACGTCGTCGACGGGAGCGCCGAAAATCGCCAGTGCGGCGTCCCCTTCGAACTTGTTGACAAGACCCCGGTTTTGTTCGACGACGTTCACCACTGCCGCGAAAAACTCGTTGAGCGTAGCGAGCAATTCGTGGGGCTCCACTGTGATGGCCAGTCGGGTCGAGCCGACCAGATCCACGAACAACACCGCGACGTCGCGGTTGACCCCGTCGAACTCGATCCGGTCACCCGCGCCGGCGAGTTGCTCCGCCCGACGGGCCACCTCACGGCCGACGTGGCGGCCGAACAGGTCGCGGACTCGCTCGCGGTCACGCAACCCGGTCGCCATCGTGTTGAAGCCGGCCTGCAGCAGGCCCAGCTCGGACGCGTCGAAAACGGGCACGGACACATCGAATTCGCCGCGCTGAACCGACTGCATGCCGTCCCTGACCTCGTCGATGGGACCGGCGATGGTTGACGCGTTGAATGCGGCGACCACCAGACCACAGGCCATGGCGCAACCCCCGAGTACCAGAACAACCAGCGCAAGCCGATGCGCGGAGTACTCGACGAAGAGGGCGCTCGCGGCGACGAGCATGACCATCAGCGTCGGAATACCGGTTCCGATCACCCAGGCGCTCACCGCGCGCAGCCGAAGACCCGGCCCCAATGGCCGTGTCGGCGGGTCTTCGGTGAGCAACCTGGCCGCCGTCGGGCGCAGCGCGATCTTGCACATCCAGTAAGACAGCGCGGTTGTCACGATGGCGCCCAGGATCATCGACACGCCCAGCGTTGCCGCCAGCCACGGTCTGCCGAGATTGATGAGCACGAAAACTGCGCTGGCCGTTGACCACACCGCCCCGTGGAGGACGGCCATTCTCCTGGGTATGGCCAAGACGACGTGCCGCGCGGTACCGTCGCTCGCGCCCGCCGGCAGGCTCATCCACAGGTAGCCGCAGATCACCGCAAAGGGCAGGCTGATAACGCAATAGCACAGCGCCACAACGACGTTGAGCCTCAGCACATGGTGTTGGGCGAGCGCCGTGCCGGTCGGGAGACCCCACAGTGCCAGCGCGGCGATCACCGCCGCGCCGACGAGGGTCGGGATGACCGCACCGGATATGAGCAGTGGTCTTCCGGCGGGAGCAAACGGTGAACGCAGGCGGCGTGGGACCAGCCTCACGGCGACGCCCGGGCAGCGCCTAGGTGTTCCCGCCAGTCCTCCACCATGACCAGTCGCCCCGATGAGGCGAGCGTCATGAACAACGTGTCGCCATCGGCGCTCAAGGCGACGTTGGTGGTCATCGGGTCGTCGGCCGGAATAGCGCCCAGCAGTTCGCCGTTGGGCGAGAAGACGGTGACACCCCCCGTCCCGAGGGTCGCGACGAGGATCCGGCCGGCCGCGTCGACGCAGAGCCCGTCGGCCCCTCCGACATTCAGCGGACCGCCGCTGGGCACGGTTGTTAAACCGCGCGCCCGGGACACCACACCGGGCCCGTCCAGTGTGAATTCCCAGACCCGGCGCGTGCGCGTCTCGGCCACGTAAAGCAACGCCCCATCCGGGGACAGCGCAACGCCGTTGGGCATCTCGAGCGGGTAGACGATCTCGCGAAGCCCACCGTCGACGGTGCCGTAGAGCAGTCCCGTCATGCCGCGGTTGCGGTTGCGCACGGCTCCGCCGTCGGTGACATAGAAACCACCATCGCCGTCGATGCAGATGTCGCTGGGCCGCATCAGCGCCAACGTGGTGCCGGAGCGCGTGGCGAATTCGGTGTACAGGGTTCTGACCTGGCCGTCGGATTCGACCAGCTGCAGCGCGGGAACGACGGGATGGTCGGGCGGGCCGACCGGCCGGAAAAGCGTTGCGCAACCGGCGAAGTCGTACGGCCACGGCCCTTGCCCGAAGGTGGAACCGCCGTTCTGGCAGACCACCAGCCGACCGTCCGGAAGCCGGGCCACCCCGTTGGGGCCGCCGCCGGTCTCGGCGACCGTTTCGGCGACGCCGTCCGGGCGGACGCGGGTGATCTTGCCGGCCGCCATCTCCGACAACACGACGGAACCGTCGTCCAAGACGACCGGGCTTTCGGGAAACAAAAGCCCATTGGCCAGGCAACGGCCAGCGCTCACAGCCGCTGTTCCCCCTCGCTCCGCGCCGCCGCGTTGGTCTGCCACCACGCCGTGAAGACCGGATCGGTCAGCGGCAGGTCACCGACCCCGGTCTGATTTCGGGGCCAGGAGGCGGCTTCTTGAGTCAGCGGCGACGTTCGGCGGCTTACGCCGTAGAACAGCCGATGCCTTCGGTGCAGGAAAAGCCAACGCCCGCCGTGGCGTTCGTAGCGGTCCTCGTACTTGATGAGCTGTTCGACGAACCCGTCGGTGTGGGTCTGGGCGAAGCACTGGGCCCAGACCTGCCCGTGGGCGCGGTCCTCGGCGTCCAGCTCGATGAGGTGGTTAGCGACGAGGATGACGGCGAACAAGCTGGCGTCGACGCTGGCCGACATCAGCCGGCGCAGCGCCTCTCGGCCCTCACCGTGGTCGCCGAAGCGGGCGTGCGGGGCGAACAGTTCGGCCATCGCGTCGACATCCCGCGTTTCGATCGCGGCGGCGTAACGGTAGGGCAGTTGACGAATCTCCTCCTTCGCCAACAGTTCCCGGACTTGCGCGTCATGCATCGGGGCTAGGGCACCGAGGTCGGCGGGCCTAGTATGTAGCGCCCGGATTGCGGATGGTGATACCAGCCGCCGGCCGCCGATGTCCCGCCGTCGACGTGTAGCGTCTGCCCGGTCACGTAGGCGCTTAGGTGGGTGGCGAGAAATATTGCAGCTCCGGCCATCTCGTCAACGTGTCCGGCGCGACCCATTGGCACCATCAGTTTGGCGTTCTCGGTGCCGTTGGGCGCCATCGTCGCCAGACTTTCGGTGAGCGTGAAGTCGGGCGCCAGCCCGTTGACGCGGATGTTGTGCGGCGCCAGTTCGAGTGCCGCGGTCTTGGTGAAGTTGACCACCCCCGCTTTGGCCGCGGCATAGGCGGCAAACCCGGGCGCGGCCCGTACCGCCTCAATGGTGCTGATGTTGATGACGCTGCCACCCCGCCCCGCCTCCACCAGGGCCCGCGCGATGCGCTGAGTACAGAGCAGAACCTGAGTCAAATTGATCCGGATCAGGGCATCCCAGCCATTGGGAGAGGTGTCGAGCAGTCCGGACCAGAAGACCCCGCCGGCATTGTTGACCAGAATGGACGGCACTCCGAGTTCGTCGACGGTGGTGGCCAGCGCCGCGTCGACCTGTTCGGCGTCGCGTACATCGGTGACGCACGCGAGGCCGCCGACGCGCGCGGCCACCGCCGTGGCACTCCGCGGGTCTTTTTCCCAGATGGCCACCCGCGCGCCGAATTCGGTGAAGGCCGCGGCGATGGCGCTTCCGATCCCCCCGCCGCCGCCCGTGACGACCGCGACCTGGCCGTCGAGCGATGCGGCGTTCCGGTGCAGCGTCATTCGCTTCTCCTCACGCCCATCGGACCGCGTCGGGGAGGGGCCTTCACCAGCTCACCGCGAGTGACAGATTAACACTGAGTGTTCTATTATCCAATCAGTGGCGGCTGCCACGGTGGCGCGGAGCGTGCCGCCGAATCGGACGATGGAGGACCAGATGCAGCGTCTGAGCGGCAAGGTCGCCGTGATCACCGGCGCGGCGCGCGGACAGGGCCGCAGTCACGCCATCCACCTCGCGGACGAGGGCGCCGACATCATTGCGCTGGACATCTGTGCCGACATCGACACCAACGGATACCCGCTGGCGACGCGCGCCGACCTGGACGAGACGGTCAACCTGGTCGAAAAGTCGGGCCGGCGCGCGGTGTCCGCGGTCGTCGATGTTCGCGATCGCGCCGCGCTGAAGAAGGCGATCGACGAGGCGGTCGCGGAGTTGGGCGGTCTGCACGTGGTCGTGGCCAACGCCGGCATCTGTCCACTGGGCAACGACGTTCCGTCGCGCGGTTTCACCGACGCGTTCGACGTCGACTTCATCGGCGTCGTCAACGCCGTCCACGTATGCCTGGAGCACCTCCGGGCGGGCGCCTCGATAATCGTCACCGGATCCATCGCCGGCCTGGTCGACCAGAAGGATCTGGCCAGCGGCGGTGGCCCGCAAGGTCCGGGCGGTGCCGGCTACGGGCTGGCCAAGAAGATGCTGCGCGAGTACACAAAGGGATTGGCCCTGTCGCTGGCTCCGGAACAGATCCGAATCAACACCGTGCACCCGACGAACGTCAACACCGATATGCTGCACAATCTTCCGATGTACCGGACGTTTCGCCCGGACTTGCCCGAACCGACCCGCGCGGACGCCGAGATCGTCTTTCCGGTGCTGCAGGCGATGCCCGTGCCGTGGATCGAGCCGGAGGACGTCTCCTATCTCGTGGTGTACCTCGCCTCCGACGAATCGCGCTACGTCACCGGACAGCAAATGTTCGTCGACGCGGGTGCGGGTCTCAAACTAGGTCTGTAGCGATCGAGCAACAGCGGCAGTTCAGCGTCCACGAAAGTCCGGGTTGCGTCGCTCGGTGAAGGCCGCCATGCCCTCGGCGACGTCGTCGGTCGCGGCGACCTGCTCCACCAACAGCGCCTCGGTGCGAAACGCGGCATCGCGGTCGACGTCGAACGCCTGATTCAGCATCGCCTTGGCCGCCGCCAGCGCACGGGTGGGCCCATCAGCGAGCCGCTGGGCCCAGGCCGCCGTCTCAGCTTCCAGGTCATCGGCTGCGACGACCTTGTTGACCAAGCCGAGGCGCTCGGCCTCCGCAGCGGACAGCTCCTCGCCGAAGAACAACAGCTGCTTTGCCACGTTGAACGGGACCTTGCGTGCCAGCAGATAGGCGGCACCCCCGTCGGGTGCGAGCCCCCGCCGCGCGAAAAGCTCAATGATCCGGGCACTTTCAGAGGCCACAATGAGGTCGCAGGCCAGCACCATGCTGGCGCCCACCCCGGCGGCAATGCCGTTGAGCGAGCACAGCACCGGCTTCTCGCAATCGAGCAACGCTGACACCACCGCCTGAGACCCGGTGCGCAAGATGCGGGCGGCGTCGCCCGCAACCCGATCTTTCTTGGGCTGCATTCCCGGGTCCCGGAGATTCGGTCCCGTACAGAAATGCTTGTCACCGTGGCCGGTGAGCACCACCGCCCTGACGCCTGGCTCGTCGGATGCCGACCGCAGGTTTTCGATCAGGGCCTGCTGCACCGCCCGCGTCACCGAATTGCCGGCCTCGGGGCGGTCCAAGACCAACCAGAGCACCGCGCCGTCGGTGCGGACGGCAAGGCCGGGGGTCACAGCCGCATCGGCACGCTGGCCGGACCGCGTACGGAATTGGTGTGCACGTAGGTCACCGCGCCTTCGTCGACATCCCAGGTGGGGAAACGCTTCAGCGTCTCTTCGAGGGCAACCCGGGCCTCCAGGCGGGCCAGTGCCGCACCCAGACAGAAGTGCGAGCCGTGGCCGAAGCTGACGTGGCGAATTCCCGTGCGCTCGACGTCGACGACGTCGGGGTTCTCGTATTGGCGTTCGTCACGGCCCGCCGACCCCGTCAGCAGCGCAACGCGCGAACCCGCCGGGATGAGCGTCCCGTTGTAGGTGACGTCGCGTTCCGTGTAGCGGCCCTGCACTGGCGACGGCGCGTCGTAGCGCAGCAGTTCCTCGACGGCGTTGCCGATGAGGTCCGGCCGGTCGACCAGCTTGGCCCGCTGGTCGGGGTACTGCGCCAGTGTCAGCGCGGCCCATCCCAGCAGACGCGCAACGGTCTCATTGCCGGCGACGTTGATCATGGCGATGAACATCAACACTTCGCCATCGTCCAGGCGACGGGTCTCGCGGCCCGCCTGGATCAGGTCGGAAGTCATCAGGTTGCCGACGATGTCGTCGGTCGGCGCGGCCCGCCGTCGCTGAATCTGGTCGGCGTAGTAGCCCAGCAGCTTCGCGTTGGCCTGCTGGCCCTCCTCATTCAGCTCGGTCGTGCCCTCGTCGCGATGTAGCTGGGCATCCGACCACTCGCGCAGGTTGTCGTGGTCGTCCTCAGGGAAACCCAGCAGCGAGCTGATCACCATCACCGGGAGCTTCATCGAGAAGTCGCGCACGTAGTCAAAGCCGTCGGTGCCGACGAAAGCATCGAGGTAGGCGCAGCACAGCGAGCGGACCCGGTCCTCAAGCTGGGCGATCTGGGTGCGAAAGAACGTGCGATTGACCATCTTTCGCAGTGCGGTGTGGTCGGGTGGGTCCATCATGATCATGGCCCGGGGCGGCGGCCACGGCTCGTCGGTGATTGCATCCAGGGTGATCCCGTGCGACGACGAGAACGTTTCGGTGTCGAGCGACGCTTCCAACACGTCGGCAAACCGGCTCAACGCATAGAAATCGTACTGGTCGTTGTAGTACGTTGGCGCTTCGTCGCGCAGCCGCTTCCAGACTCCGTACGGATTCTGGTGCAGCGCGCGGTCGAACGGATCCCAACGTAACTCGATCGTCGTCATCGGCACCGTCCTCTCGCCAAAGAACATTAATACATAATCTGTATAGTTGCACCATGCTGACGGCGTGGTGATCGCCCGCCCGGTGTTGAGGAGGACGAACGATGGAAACCCGAGAACTCGAGCACGTGGTCTACGAGAAGGATGGCCCGATCGCGCGGATCATCCTGAACAACCCGGATGCCGCCAACGCTCAGAGCTCGGAAATGGTCCACAGCGTCAACGAGGCGCTGGACGATGCGCAGTACGACTACGACATCAAGGTCGTCATCATCAAGGCCAACGGCAAGGGGTTTTGCTCCGGTCACATCCCTACCGGCGCGTACCCCGAGTTCATGGCCGAACTGCAGGCTTCCGGGAAGGTCTGGCGTTCCGCCGCGCAGTTGTTTCTGTGGCCGGTGCTGAAGCTGTGGGAATTTCCCAAACCCGTGATCGCTCAGGTGCACGGGTATGCGATCGGCGGGGGCACCACGTGGGCGCTGATCCCCGAGATCACCGTCTGCTCCGAGGACGCGTGGTTTCAGATGCCCCTGGTGCCGGGTTTCGGGCTGCCGGGCGCCGAGACCATGTTCGAGCCGTGGGTCTTCATGAACTACAAGCGGGCCGCCGAGTACCTCTACACCGCTCAGCGGTTGAGCGCGGCCGAAGCGCTCGAGTTCGGCCTCGTGAACCGGGTGGTCCCCGCCGACCAGCTCGAGGCCACCGTCGAGGAACTGGCCGCACAGATCGCCAAGGCGCCCCTGATCACGTTGCAGGCCGTCAAGTCCGGCATCATCCGCGCGTGGGAGACGATGGGCTTTCGGACCCACCAACAGACGACCAATGACCTGCAGGCGATGGTGACCGGCAGCAAAGAGTTCCAGGAGTTCATGGCGGAGCTGATGAAGAAGGGCTCCAAACCCACCGAGCGCATTTAGCCATGCCTTTGAAACCGATCATTCGCTTCGGCTGTGATGAGAGCGCCGAGTCACTGCGGGCCTCAATCCGCGAGTGGCTGGCAGCCAATCTCCCGGACGAATTCCGGCGCACCGCGGCCAATCCCGACTACCTACCGCGCGACGCCCACGAGCGTGCGGTCGCATTCTGCAAGAAGCTGCACGCGCGGGGCTGGTTTGTGCCGCATTGGCCCGCCGAGTACGAGGGCGGCGGACGCGGGATCGTCGAGCAGGTGATCATTCGCGAGGAGCTAGCCTATGCGGGCGCCCCGCTGGTGAACACCAACGGGGTCAACATGCTCGCGCCGGTGCTGTTCAAATACGGGACACCCGAACAGAAGGCGGAGCACCTGCCCGCCATTGCGCGTTCGGAACGCATGTGGGCGCAGGGTTATTCGGAGCCGGAGGCCGGCTCGGACCTGGCGTCGCTGCGCATGACGGCCCGCCGAGACGGCGACGAGTACGTCTTGGACGGCCAGAAGACCTGGACCAGCAATGGCGTGCTCGCCGACTGGATCTTCGTGCTGGCCCGCACCTCGCCCGTGGCGGACAAGCGCCAGTCCGGCATCTCGTTCTTCCTCGTCGACCTAGAAAGTCACGGGATCACCCGTCGGCCCATCCGGTCCATGACCGGTTACCCGACCTTCGCCGAGGAGTTCTTCGACGGTGTGCGCGTGCCCGCCGCCAACCTCGTCGGGGCCGAGGGGGAGGGGTGGAAAGTCGGTAAGGCGCTGCTTGACGCCGAACGGTCGAACATCACCAGGGCGGCCCAGGCGCAGCGCTATCTCGATGAGCTCGTCGACTGGTGCCACGCGCAGAAGGGCTCGGCGCACGACCCCCTGTCCGATCCGGCCAACCGCATCGCGCTGGCCCGCGCCGTCGAACGCGTCGAGGTGGGCCGCGCCCTGTCGTACCGCGTGGCGCACCTGCAGGCGGCCGGGGCGCTTGACCCCACGCTGCCGTCGTTGTCGAAGTTGTACCACTCCGAACTGACGGCCGAGTTGCGCGGGCTCGGAGCCCAAATCCTCGGTCCGGCAGGCGGACTCATGCCGGATGACCCCGGCGCCGTGCTCGACGGGCACTTTTCGGAAGGCCTCTTGCTGTCCCTGCTTCACACGATCGGCGGCGGTACCAGCGAGATTCAGCGCGACCTGATTTCGACGGTCGGTCTGGGGATGCCGCGCTGATGTCAGGAGTAGGCGGCCCGTCCGTCGGCGGCCGCCGAACGTTGTTGCGCCACGGTCGCCATCGCCAGCTCGAGCGGATGAAAGGCGGCGAGCTGAGCGGCCTCGGCCGAATTGATCAGCCGCTTGGTCATTTCGACCGCCCCGGCGTCGGCTCGGCCGAGCTCATCGGCGATGAAGACCGCCCGCGCGATCGCCGAACCCGGCTCCACCACATCGGTGACCAGCCCCAGCCGCTCGGCGTCTCCCGCCGAGAGGCGGATTCCGCGTAGCAGCAACGACGCCGCGCGGTGCCGCCCGAGCTGCTGGGTCAGGCGCCACGCCAGCCCGCCGTCTGGGACCACGGCGCGGGCCACGAACGGCGCGGCGAAGTAGGCGTCGGACGCGCACACCACGAGGTCGCACGACAGGGCCAGGCTCCACCCGAGGCCGATGGCCGCGCCCTCGACCGCGGCAAGGGTCGGCACCGGCACCGCTCGAATCTGCTCCATCACCCGTTGCGCGTGTTCGACGCGCCCCGCCGGGCCCAGCGGGCCGCTGCCATGTGCCGGCCCGGTCTTCAAATCGCCACCCGCGCAGAAGAACCCGTCCGCACCCGCGAGCACAACGCCGCGAACGTCATCCGCGACGACGCCGTCAAGCACCTCCGACAGTTCGGTCCACGACTCGTAGCGCAGAGCGTTGCGCTGTCGCGGCCGGTTGAGCAGCAGGAGGGCTATGCCGTCGCGGTCCTCGCGGCGGATCAACGGATCGTTTGCTGTCACTTGCGGCCGAGGAAGTTGTCGATGGCGGCCCGGTGTTCCGGCGTGGTGAAACACTCAGTCTCTGCGGAGATCCCGTATTCGAGGATGCCGGTGATCGCGCGCTGGGCGTGCAGGTTCAACGTCCGCTTCGTATCCTGCACGGCCCGTGGTGGTAACGCGGCCAGACGGTTTGCAATCGACAGCCCCTCCTGCTTGATCTCCGCGTGCGGCACGACCCGGTTGGCCAGGCCCAACTCGACGGCCTTGTCGGCCTTGATGCGTTCGCCGAGCATCAGGTACTCCTTGGCCTTCAGCAGGCTCATCAGCAGCGGCCAGAGCACCGACCCGCCATCGCCGGCCACCAGCCCGCTCGCGACATGTGTATCGGCGAAGAACGCCCGGTCGGACATCAGGACGATGTCGCACAAGACCGCGATGCTGCACCCGAAGCCGACCGCGGGCCCGTTGACGGCGGCGACGACGGGCAGCGGAAAGTCGATCATGTCGCGCACGATGCGTCGGGCGTCGCGCATCCCGGCACGGCGAGTGACCGGATTGTTGACGTGGGTTTCCAGCCACTCCACCAGGTTTCCGCCGGCGGAGAAGTAGTCACCGGTGCCGGTGATCAGCACCGCCCGCGCGTCGGCATCCTCAGCGAGGTCCGCCCACAGTCTGGTAAATGCCGTGTGCATCGTGTTGTTGACCGCGTTGGCGTCGTCGGGGTTGTTCAGCGTCACGATCCGGACGGGACCGTCGGCGGCCACGAGGATCTCCTCGCACCCGGTCAGTTCCGACGTGCCCTGCGGTAGCTCGGTCATGGGCAGTCAGCCATCCTCGTGCGGCGCCAGCCACGCCGACCGTCGGGTCTCAACGAACGCGTCCCGATCGCGGTTGACCGCCCAATCAGGAGATCGCTTCTGCAGGAACGCCGTGAAGGCCTCGATCTGTTCGGCGGTTCCTATTGAAGACCAGTAGCCCGTCACGTCGACGGGTGGTAGCGCGCGCGCCATCTCGCGTTTGACGGCCGCGCGGGCGGTGGGGCCGGTCTTACGGACACGCTCGAGCAACGCATCGACTTCCGACCCAAGGGAGTCGTGCGCGACGACCTTGCCGACCAGTCCGAGACGCTCGGCCTCTTGCGCGTCGATCCAATCATTGCCGTAGATAAGGTGATTAGCCCTCAGCGTGCCCAGCCGCTGTGGCAAGCGCGCCGCGACGAACGCCTCGTACACGCCGCGGGTGAGGTCCGGGACCCGAAACCGGGCGCGATCGGAGGCAACAACCAGATCGGCGAACAGGGTCATCACTAACCCGCCACCCATGGCGATGCCGTTGACGGCGCAGACGACGAGTTTCGGTATCTTGCCGAGTGTTTCGAACGGCGTGCCGTCGTAGGACTCGGTGAACGCATCCCACCCGCGATCGGCATTCTGCACGGCGTTCATGTCGCCGCCCGCGCAGAACACGTCGCCCGTGCCGGTGATCACCAGGAAGTTCAGGTCCGGTTCGTCGGCGACGATCATCGCCGCCCTTTTGATCCCGTGATAGCCGTCGGCGGTGACGGCGTTCTTTTTCTCCGGTCGGTTGATGGTGACGGTCAGCGTGTCGCCGTCGATCCTGCCGTGGAGCTCGGCGGCACTGAGGTCGACATCGACGGACTTCGGGAGCGTGCTCACCGTGCCTCGATCACGGCGAGCAGTTCACCGACGTCATAGCTTGCCCCGGCGCTGATTTTCCAGGTGACGATGCCACTGGCGGGCGCCTCGACGTCCATCTCGACCTTGTCGGTGGCGATCTGGTAGAGCGCATCGCCCTCGGAGACGTGGGCGCCGTCCGCCACGTAGATCTCGGTGACCTCCGCTTCGGTGATCGCGTCACCCGGCTTCGGCATCCGCACCTCCGTCACACGATCCCCCTGACCGCTTCGACGAGTCGCGCGGCGTCCGGGCGGCAGGCGGCTTCCAGTGTCGCCGCCCGCGGCACCGGTGTGTAGGTGCCGGCCACCCGCTGGATGGGACTCGCCAGCACGCCGAAAAGCTCCGTCCCGACGGCTGCGGCGATTTCGGCTCCCGGGCCGCAGAATCCGACGGACTCGTGTGCGACGACCAGACGGCGGGTTTTGCGGACTGATTCGAGGATGGTGGCCAGATCCAGCGGCACCAGGGTGCGCAGGTCGACCACCTCCACCGAAACACCCTCGGCTGCAAGCTGTTCAGCGGCGGCCAGGGCGGCATGCACCAGGCTGCCGTAGGTGCAGATCGTGACGTCGGTGCCGGCGCGTTTGATGTCGGCCTGGCCGAGCGGGATCAGGTAGTCGGCCGTCGGCACCGGTCCCTTGCCGCCGCCGTAGTACAGCTTCATCGACTCGATGAACAAGCATGGATCCTGTTCTGCCAGGCAGGCATTGAGCAACCCGGCCGCGTCGGCGGCGGTGCTGGGCCACACGACCTTGATGCCCGGTGTGTGCATCGCCCAGACCTCGAAGGCCTGGGAGTGTTGCGGGCCGGCCGCTGTGCCCACCATGGCGCGGATGACCATCGGGGCGCCCTGCCGGCCACCGGACATGTAGCGGATCTTGGCTGCGTGGTTGGCGATCTGGTCCATGGCCACACCGAGAAAGTCCACGAACATCAGCTCCGCAACCGGCCGCAGCCCGCCCAACGCCGCACCCACGGCGGCGCCGATGATCGAGGACTCGGCGATCGGAGTGTCGCGCACCCGGTGGCTGCCGTACTTCGTCGACAGCCCGGCGGTGATCTTGAACATGCCGCCCGACGGGTCGGCGATGTCCTCCCCGAGGAGCACGATCGAATCGTCGGCCGCCATCGCGCGGTCCAGCGTGCGGTGAATCGCCTGCACGAGGCCGAGGGTCTCCGTTTCGCCCTCGGGAATCGCGGCACGTTCTGTCACCGGTGCCGCGATCTCGACGCCGTGCGCGGCGAACACGTCGCGGGTCAGTTCGTCGGCGTCGGGGAACTCGGCGTCGCGCGCGGCGGTGAAGGCTGCGTCGATCTCGGCAATGAGATCCGCGTCGATGCGATCGAGGTCGGCCTCATCGGCCAGACCCGCGTCGATGAGCTGCCGCCGATACCGGGCGAAGGGCGGGTCGGCGCGCTTGGCGGCCAGTTCGTCGGGGTCGGCGTAGGGCATCTGGTCGCCGAAGTAGTGCCCCTGCAATCGGTAGGCGACCGCTTCGACGAACGACGGGCCCGCTCCGGACCGTGCGCGCCCGGCGGCCTCGGCCACGGCCCGGTACACCGCGTGCGGGTCCGTGCCGTCGACCGTGACGCCGGGCATCGCGTAGCCCGCGGCCCGGTCGGACAATTGCGTCGTGCGGGTGTAGCCGGCGACGGGTGTGCATTCGGCCCACGCGTTGTTCTGGCAGAAGAACACCACCGGAAGCGCCCACAGCGCCGCCATGTTCATTGCCTCGTGGACGTAGCCGATGCTGGTCGCCCCGTCGCCGAAGCTCACCAGAACCACGCGGTCACTGCCCTTGATGGCCTCCGCCAATGCGATCCCGTTCGCGATCAGCGGGCCCGCGCCGACGATGCCGGTTGTCCACGCGATCCCGTGCTCGGGGTCGTAGATGCCCATGGCGCCGGCCTTGCCCTTCGACAGACCGGTGCCGCGGCCCAAGATCTCGGCGAAATACCCGGGCAGGTCGATGCCCTTGGCCACCACGTCGCCGAGTCCGCGATAGGTGGTGACCAGTTGGTCGCTGCTTGACAGGGCGAGCGCGGCCCCGGCCGACATCGCCTCCTGGCCGTCCACCGGCCAGTAGCTCATCGCGATTTCACCGGAAGACAGGCCCTTTCGGACGCGCTGGTCGCTGTGGTGCACCTTGCTCATCAGTCGGTACAACTCGACGGCATGGTCGCTGCTCAGGGCCCGGGTTCCAGTGTCTACTTGCGTGGCCATCACCACTCCTTCGCGATGTGCACTCCGCCGACGAGCATACAATACAATATGACGATATCTGTTCAGTCGTCCGATGGGGCGACTCAAGCGCCAGTTGAGGAGAACTTCGACCGCGATGCCCGAGCGACCAGCCCTGCGGGCCGGTGATGATCTGCCCACCCACGTGCACGGTGCCGCCGACCCTCGATTTGCCTGCGCCGTGAAAACCTTCGCCACGCTGTTTCCCGGCCCACGCTATGGCGGCGGGGCGCTGTCCGTCTATGTCGATGGACAACCCGTAGTCGACGTGTGGACCGGCTGGTCGGATCGCGAGGGGCGGGTGCCCTGGTCTGCGGACACCGGCGCGATGGTCTTCTCCGCGGGCAAGGGCGTGGCGTCGACGGTCCTGCACCGGCTCGCCGACCGTGGGTTGCTGTCCTACGACGACCCCATCGCCCACTACTGGCCCGAGTTCGGCGCCAACGGTAAGGCCGACATCGCCGTGCGTGACATGATGCGTCACACGACGGGCCTGTCCCGGCTCGGGACAATCACCACCGAGCAGTTGCTCGATCACCGGTTCATGGAAGAGCGGCTGGCCGCGGCGCCGGTTGACCGCCTCGCCGGCCGGGCGGCGTATCACGCGTTTACGTTCGGATGGTTGGCATCCGGATTGGCCCGCGCGATCACCGGCAAGGGCATGCGGGAGCTGTTCCGCACGGAGATCGCGGGACCACTGGACACCGACGGCATTCACCTGGGGCGGCCGCCGGCCGACGCTCCCACGAAGGCCGCGCAAACGATGTTCCCGCAACGCTTCTCGGGCGGCCCGGTGCTCGGCCGGCTCATCTCGCTGATGGCCAGACTGCCGGTTCCGGGCCCGCTCGGTGCGACCTACGTACCCGGTATCACCTCGCTGGTGCAGGGCGACATGGCGTTGCTGGACAGCGAGATTCCCGCCGTGAACGCGGTGGTGACCGCGCGGGGGCTGGCCAAGATGTACGGAGCGCTCAGCAACGGTGGAAATATCGACGGGCAGCGGTTCCTCTCGGAGGAATTGGTCGCGTCGCTCACGGCCAGGCGCAGCTTGCGGCCGGACCTCAACGTCTTCTTCCCGATGTCATTTCACCTGGGCTACCACGGATCACCGGTGCCGGGCTTACTGCGGGGCTTTGGACATGCCGGCCTGGGCGGGACCATCGGCTGGGCCGACCCGGTTACCAAGAGCTCTTTCGCTTTCGTGCACAACCGGCTGCTGACGCCGATGGTTGCCGACCAACTCCTCTTCGTGCCGCTGCTGATACCGCTGCAGCGTGCCGTCAACGAGGCACACGGCAGTGATCTCGTCACCGTGCCACGCTTCGGCGCACGAATCTCCGGCGAGGCGCGCACCGAAACCGCCGGCCGCTGAGCCGACAACGCCGGGCGGTATCGTCTGGGGTCTCTATCCGACCGGCACGGGAAGCAGATGGATATCTCGCGCGCAGTTCCCCATGCGGAACTCGAAGCGCTGTCCCGCAAGTACGCGGCGGCGGTCGATCGCCGAGACCGCGACGCGCTCCTGGCGGTGTTCGCGCCCAACGCTTCCATGCTCGTCGAAAGGCCCGGGCGCGAACCGGGCACGCTGACCGGTCACGACGAGATCCAACGGATAATCGGCATCGTCGCGCGGTGGCCGCGCACGGCCCACCTCATCGGCCAGGGCCTGTATGTCATCGAGGGGAAGTCTGCGGTCGGCGAAATTTACTGCACTGCCAATCACTTTCGTGGTGGCGAGCCGGACGGTCGAAACCACGTCATGCACATCCGCTACCTGGACAAGTATTCGCTCGACGGTGAGGGGCGGTGGCGGATCGTGCACCGCAGGGTCGTCGTCGATGCGACCGAAGACCGGCGCGCGTCGATCGGCTAGGGCGCGCGGACCGCATCGAGCTGCGCAGCGAGCAGCATCCGGTCGAAATAGCAACGTTCCAGAACCAGATCCGGCCCGCGGAAGCCGAAGAGGTTGACGCTCAACATGTCGAGCGGTGTGCCGGGTGCGCTCGTTCTGGTCTCCACGGCCAGACCGTTGTCCCCGTGGTAGATCGCCTCCGCGGCATATCGCAGCATGGGGAGATCCGCCCACTGTTGCAACAACATTGCGCGGACCGCCTCGTCCCCGTCGAAAACGGTTCCCGTAGGGATGATCTCGTAGCGGGGACGGGTGAAGGTAGCCATCGCCGCCTCCAGGTCTCGCGCATTCTCGGCCGCCACGTGTCGTAGCACGAGCTCTTCGCGGGTGCGCCGCAGGGCGCTATCGGGACTCACTTCGGCTCGAAGACAGCGAGGTTACGGCCGTCCGCGAGCGGCACCCACGCCACGGCGACACGATCACCGACCGCGGGAGGGCGACCGAACACGTTCGACATCATGCGGACGCCTTCGTCCAGATCGACGAGCACCACTGAATACGGCACCTTGTCGGCGAGTGCGGGGAGCGCGGCGCGGTGGTGCACGCTTACCGCGTAGACGACCCCGTCACCGCTCAACTTCTCCCACACCAGCGACGACCCGCCGCAGCGCGGGCAGACGAACCGCGGGTACCAGACCAGCCGCGCGCACGACTCGCATCGTTGGACGGTCAGCTCGTGACGACGGGTCGCGTCCCAGAAGGGTGCGGACGCCGGGCTGGGCTCGGGGACCGGCAGCGTATCAGTCACAGCGTGGCCCCCGTTCCCAGAATCACGGTCGACGTGGCCGAGAGAACCCCGCCGGTGCCGTGCGCGACAGCCGTTTTCGCTTCCGGGACCTGACGTTCGCCGCATTCGCCGCGCAACTGGCGCGTGGCCTCGACGAGCAGGAAGGCCCCGAACGCCCCGGGGTGGGTGTAGGCGAGGCCGCCGCCCGACGTCTGGCCGGGCAGGGCACCGCCGGGTCCCAATGCGCCGTCCGCGACGAAAGCGCCGCCTTCGCCCTTTCCGCAGAAGCCCAGATCTTCGAGCGCCAGCAACACCGTGATGGTGAACGAGTCGTAGAGCTCGACCACGTCGATGTCGACCGGTTTGAGGCCGGCGGTCCTGAACGCGGCGGGCCCGGAAACCGCCCCGGGCGTGACGGTGAGATCGGGCATCTGGGAGATCATCGCGTGCGAGGCCGCCGACGCCGCACCCAGAACGAATGCCGGCGGCTTGGCCAGGTCGCGGGCGCGCTCGGCGCTCGTGACCACCAGCGCCGCGGCGCCGTCGGTGACCAAACAGCACTCGAGTTTGTGCAACGGTTCGGCGAGGAAGCCTGAGTTCAGCACGTCCTGCACGCTGATCGCCTCGCGCAGGTGAGCCCGCTCGTTCAGCGCGGCCCACCGCCGGGTGTCGACGGCGATCTGCGCCAGTTGTTCGGCCGTCGTCCCGTACGTCGCCATGTGCCGGTTGGCGGCTAGCGCGTAGGCGCTGATCGGGAGCATCACCCCGAACGGCGTCTCCCATTCGAGTCGCTCGGGGGTGGCGAACACTCCGAGGCCTTTTTCGCCACGCTTGCGCGCGGCACGCGGGGTCGAGGCGTAGACGATCACCACGGTCTCGGCCTCGCCGGCCGCGATCGCCGCGGCGGCGTGCTCGACGTACAACCCGTAGCTGGCGCCGCCGGTCTGCGTCGCGTCGGTGAAGCGGGGGGCTATGCCCAGGTACTCGGCCAGCTCCACCGAATGCATCAGCGTTCCGCCGGTGCAGGTGCACAGCCCGTCGACGTCGCGCAGCGACAAACCCGCATCGGCCAGGGCGGCGGTGATGACGCGCGCCTCGAGCTCGCGCAGGGGAACGTCGATCACCCCGCTCGCCGAAACCTCGTCGGCCACACCGACAATCGCGGCCACACCTCGGGTCGTCAAATTCCTGTCCCTTCGAAGATTTCGCGCAGCGCGGGTTGACTGACCTTGAGCGACGGCGTGCGGGGCAACTCCTCAACGATGACCAGGCGGGCCGGGACGTAGTACCGGCTCAATCGTTCGCGCGCGTACGCGAGCAGGTCCTCCGGCGTGGCGCGCGCGCCCTCGGTCAACTCGACCGCCGCGACCGGCACCTGGCCGAGCCGTTCATCGGGCAGGCCGATCACGCCGGCATCGCGGACCGCCGGATGGCTCCGGAGCACACCGACGATCTCGGCCGGATTGACCTTGAAACCCCCGCGAATGATGACGTCGTCCGTGCGCCCGTCGATGAACACGAAACCGTCGGCGTCGACCCGGCCGAGGTCGGTGGTCCGCACCCAGTCCCCGCCCGTGGTGCGAACCTCGATGCGGCCCTGCTCACCGGGCGGCATCTCCGTGTCGTCCTCGAGGGACATGACACGGATCTCCCGGCCGCGCTGCGGGCGCCCCACGCTTCCGCGTTTAAGGGTGGCCCACTGCCGGTGCAACTGGAGGTTCCACCCGGCCACGCCGCCGGCGAATTCCGTTGCCCCGTAGGACGGCAGCACCGCGACGCCGTAGCGACACTCGAACCTGGTCTGCACGTCGACCGGCAGATGCGCGGTACCCGAGGTCACCACCTCGATGCTCGAGAAGGCATCCGGATCCACCCCGGCGTCGAGCACCATCGCCATCGCCGACGGCACCAGGCTCACGGCCTTCGGGCGGTGCCGGAGTAGCAAATCGACGAAGTCGGGAACCCGGAATCGCTCCAGGAGCGCGATCTTTCTTCCCTCGCAAATGTTGAGCAGGGTGCGGAACAGCCCGGACATGTGCACCAGGGGAGAGGAGACGATGGCGACACCCGAACGCAGTCTCAGTTCGGCGTCCTGCCCGGCGCCAACACTGTAATGCGCGCCCGCCGCTGCGACGGTGT
This sequence comes from Mycobacterium sp. UM_CSW, assembly GCF_000455205.1. Taxonomy (GTDB): domain Bacteria; phylum Actinomycetota; class Actinomycetes; order Mycobacteriales; family Mycobacteriaceae; genus Mycobacterium. The sequence goes on from NZ_AUWQ01000065.1 coordinate 43,881, forward strand.
GCTTGAAAGAGCTGTAGGACAGCGGTATTCGCTTCGGCGGACCCGTGGTGCCACTCGTCAGCATCTCGACGGCGACGCCTTCGCGGGGCGGTCGAAACGGGCCCGGTCCGGGATGTTCCAGCCCGTCCACAACGGCCACGTCACTCGATACCCGAACGCCCAGCGATCCGGTGGCGGCGTCGACGACTCCGGCGCGCTCCCAGTCAGCCTGCAACGCCACCACCGCGGGCAACCGCAGCCCCCGGATGTCCGCGCAGAGCCCGGCGTCGCCCTGTGACGGGTTGATCGTGACCACGCAACCGCCGGTCAGCAGCACGCCGAGCAGGGCCCCGACCATCGCGGGATGATTGCGCAGCACCAGCCCGACGGGGGATCCCTCCCCCAAACCAGCTCGCCTCAAAGACGTTTGAACGCCCGCGGCGATGTCCGACAAATGCTGCCAATCCACCCACCGGCCCTCGTACTCGATCGCGGGCGCTCGCGGGTCGAGGGCGAGGACCGCGCGGATGCGGTCGGCGAGTTGCTGGCTCAAGCCGCGGCTGCCGCGAGCTCGGTCGCCGCGGGGATCACCTCTTGGGCGAACAACTTCATCGACTCGTATACCTTTGTGCGATCCATGGCGCCGCCGCGCGACATGCGCAAAATGATGTTGCGCCAGCCCATGTCGATGACGGTGCGCATCTTCTCGACGATGCGGTCCGGGTCACCCATCAGCGTGAGGTGCGAATTCAGCACCTGTTCGTAGCTTTGCTTGTCGTGTTTTTCGAACCAGTCCGAATAGGCCTTGTAGTCGGCCGGTATCTCGCCGCCGCGCTCGAACGGGCTCGAATACTTTCGATGGGTCTGAATGGAGAGCTCGACGCTTTCCCGCGGGTAGCTCCGGGCGAACGCGTCGTCCTGGTGGCAGAAGGCGTTGAGCAGCGCCCACACGTGGCCGGTGGCGGCGTCGAGTCCCTTTTCCGACTGCACCTTCAGGTAGATGTCCAGGGCCCCCTGCAGATCGGGGTCGACCTGATAGGGGTTTCCGATGATCGCGCCGAACCCCTTCTCGGCGAGCCATTCGAAGCTGGACGGCGTCTTCATCACGGTGCCCCACACGGGGATCGGCTGCTGCGCCGGCCGCGGATAGATCGTGACGTCCTCGAGATGGAAGTACTTGCCGTGGAAGCTGACGTTCTCTTCGGTCAGGAGGCGGCTGACGATCTCCACGCACTCCTGGTATCGGCCGGTGGCCTCCTCCATCGAGATGCCGAAGCCCTTGAACTCGTGCGCCTGATAGCCGCGCCCAAAGCCGGCGTCGAAGCGCCCGCCGGACAGGACGTCGACCAAGGCGATCCGTTCGGCCAACTGAATCGGCTCGTGGAAGGGCGCCACCATGCAGGCCGTACCGATGCGGATGCGCTCGGTCTGCGCGGCGATGGCGGTCGCCACTTGGGGCAGGTCCGGGAGCATGCCGTAGGGGGAGAAGTGGTGTTCGGCCAGCCAGATCTCGTCGTAGCCGAGTTCCTCCGCCCAGCGCGCCTCCTCGAGCACGTTGGCCAGCACCTCCCGCTCGCTGAGGTGGTTGGGCTTGTCGCCGAGGATGAACACGCCGAACTTCATGTCGGTCCCTCCCGCTGTCCGTCGATAAAAGTAGTTGCACTGACTGCCACAATAATGCACGATTGAACACATATCGTCAATCCGTTTAGTAGGGAGTGCCGTGGCTCTGTTCGACTCCGCGGTCGGAACCGCGTTGCCGCCGAGCACCTTCCGCTGGTGCGAGACCGACGTGATCCTGTACGCCTTGGGGGTGGGCGCCCGTCCGCCGTCCGAGCTGGGGCTGCTCAACGAGGCTTGCGGTCCCGATGTGCTGCCGACGTTCGCCCTGGTGGCCAACTGGTGGGCGGTCAAGGACCTGCGCAGTGTGCTCGATCTGGGCACGTATCCGATCGTGCACTCCGCGCAATCGCTGGAGCTGCGTCGGCCGATCGGCGCCGGCGGGGAAATGTCGGTGCAGGCCGAGGTGTCGGCGGTGTGGGACAAGGGCAAGCACGCGGCCGTCGAGTTGACCAGCCGGGGCGCCGATCCGGACGGGACCGTGTTCGTCGCCAAGTCCCAGACCATGGTCCTCGGTGCGGGGGGATTCGGCGGCGACCGTGGGCCCGCCGCCGAACCGGACCCCGACGGGCCGCCGGACGCGATATTCGACGACGTCGTCCGGCCCGAGCAGGCCGCCCTCTACCGCCTCTCGGGTGACCGCAACCAGCTGCACATCGACCCGGAGGCGGCCCGCAGGTACGGCTTCGACGACGTCTTCCTGCACGGGCTGTGCACGCTCGGGTTCGCCGCGCGGGCGGTGATCGACCGGATCGGTGACGGGGACCCCCGGTCGCTGACATCCTTGGGCTGCCGGTTCTCCAAGCAGGTGAAGCTCGATGCCCCGCTGCGGACGGAGATCTGGCGAGCCGAAGGTTCGGTGCGTTTCCGGACGTTGCAGGGTGACGCCGTCGCCCTGAGCTCCGGAACCGCCACGCTGGCAGGGGCGTGAGCATGGACCAACGACGGGCCCGCGGATTGCGCAACAGGCAGGCGCTCATCCATGCCGCGATCGAGCTGTTCACCACTCAGGGCTACGAGGGGACCACCGTCGACCAGATCTCGGCGGCGGCCGGGGTCGCGCCGCGCACGTTCTTCCATCACTTCGCCAGCAAGGAAGACATCCTGTTCGACGGCTACGCCGAGCGGCTGCAGGAGGCGATCCGCCGCTTCCGCGCCGCGCGATCGGACTCGTTGTGCGACGCCCTCGCCGAGACGTCGATGGCGGTAGCGCAAGCGATAGTCGATCAGCCCGACATGTTTTTGGTCCGCGCGCGGATGTATCACAGCCTGCCGGCGCTGCGCGCGACCATGCTGCGGATCAACGAGGACTGGATCGATCAGCTCACCGCCGAGGTGGCGCGCTGGCTGGGCAGCGAAACCCAACCGGACTTGCGGCCTCGGCTGGCCGCCACGCTGATCAACGCCGCCAACCGCGCCGCGATCGATTCGTGGGTCGCCGCCGGTGGCCGGGGTGAGTTGTCGCAATTGATGGCCGAATCCGTGGAGTTGGTGCGGCCCTCGATCGCCGCGATCGAGCGCACCGTCGCAACGTCCGGACCGGGGCGGGGAGGTGGCAAGCGTGTCGGGTGATTCCCGTCCGCTCGCGGTCGTCACCGGGGGAGCGCGAGGCATCGGTGAATCGATTGTGGCCGCGCTCATGTGCAGCGGGTACCGGGTGGCCGCGATCGATGTGAACGCGAAGGCCATTGCGCGCGCGGCGGATTCGGATGAGGCGAAATCGGGATTGCTCGTCCCGATGAACCTGTCGATCACGGACCGTAGCGCGGTCGAGGACGCGCTGAGCGGGTTGGCCGACCGGTACGGGCCCGTCCGGGCGTTGGTCAACAACGCGGGTATGACGCTGCCCGGCACTTTTCTCGAACAGACGGACGAGGACTGGGACCGCATCGTCGACGTCAATCTCAAGGGCACCTTCGTCATGGCGCAGGTCGCCGCCCGGCAGATGGTCGCCCACGGCGGCGGGGCCATCGTGAACGTTAGCTCGGTGTCGGCCCACGGGGTGCGCACCGGGCCGCCGGCCTACGCGGCCGCCAAGGCCGGTGTTGAAGGGCTGAGCCGGCTGATGGCCGTTCAGCTCGGTGTGCATGGGATCCGGGTCAACACTGTGGTGGTCGGCACCACCGCGACGCCGTGGCTGTTGTCGCGTAAGACGTCCGACGAGCTGGCGCAGATGCGCCAGACGACAGTGACCGGAAAAATCGGTGAGCCGGAGGACGTGGCCGGGGTGGTGGCCTTTCTGTGTTCGCCCGCCGCCAAACATGTCACCGGCCAGCTCATTTCGGTGTCGGGCGGGCAGTGGATGCCATGACGTCGATGCGGAACGACAAGACACATGCTGATGTAGTGTTTACTGCTACGAAACGATGCCAGGGGATGTCGTGGAACTGAAGAGAATCCTGTTCGACGTCAGCGAGCAGGTCGCGACCATCACGATCAATAGACCGGAACGGCTCAACGCCACCGACGACCTGACCCGCACCGAACTCGGCATCGCGTGGGCACGGGTGCGGGAGGACCCGAACATCCGGGTCGCCATCATCACCGGAGCCGGCGACCGCGCATTCTCCGCGGGTCAGGACATCCGGGCAACGGCCGAGGGCGGCATCCGCAATAAGGTTCCTGGTTCGCGGTTGCACCACAACGTGTGGAAGCCGGTCATCTGCGCCCTCAACGGAATGGTCGTCGGCGGCGGCCTGCATCAGGTCGCCGACGCCGACCTCATCATCGCGGCCGAGCACGCGGAGCTGATCGACACGCATCTGGCCGTGGGCAACGTGTTCGCGCTCGAGCCCGCGGTGCTGCTGCGCAGAATGCCGCTGTCGATGGTGATGCAGCTCGGGTTGATGACCAAGCAGGGCCGGATCAGCGCGCAGCGCGGCTACGAGATCGGCCTGATCAACGAGGTCGTGCCCGCGGATCGGCTACAACAGCGGGCGCGCGAAATCGCCTTGGACATAGCGAAGCTCTCGCCGGCGACGGTCCAGGCATCGATCAAGGCGATGTGGAGCAGCCTCGATGTCGGGCTGCGCGCGGCCAACGACGTCGCGTATCGCTATGTGCTGCAACACCAGCTGACCCATCCCGACTACCGGGAAGGGATGCTCGCATTCGCGGAAAAGCGCGAACCGCGGTGGGTCGTGGAATGAGTCGATGAGTTCTGGAATGACACGCAATGGGTGAATCCGCACGAACGTTCAGCTACGACCCGCTGCCCTACGCGCCCGTCGTCCCGTCGATGCTGGCCGACCTGGTCGCCGCGTACGGAGAGAACGACTTCGTCGTCAGCTCGGCCGGCGGGGGGGCCATCGAGCGGATCAGCTACGGCCAGGCGGCTATTCGGTCTGCCGAGATGGCGCGGCGGCTGCTCGGAGCCGGGGTCACCAAAGGCGTTCGGGTCGGAATCCTGGCGCCCAATGGACCCGACTTTGTGATCGCCTTCCTGGCTGCCACCCGGATCGGCGCGGTCGCGGTGCCCATCAACACCTTCTTTCAGCCGCCGGAGTTGAGGTGGCTGCTTCGCGACGCCGACATCCACACCCTGCTATCGGTCGACGCGCTGCTCGGCAAGGACATGCTGGCGCGGGTCGCCGATGCTGCGGGTGAGTTTCCGGCCCCGGGTCCGCCCCTGAATCTCGAGCGACTGCCACAGCTGCGCAACGTTTTCGGGCTCGGCGACACCGAGCGGCCCTGGCCGAGTGTGTGGCCGGAACCTGCGCCCGAAGCGTTTCTGCGAGCGTGCGAATCCACCGTCCGCCCGTCCGACGACCTGGTCGTCATCTACACATCGGGAAGCACCTCGGACCCTAAGGGCGTCATCCACACGCACGGCACCGCGATCACACACTCTCGCTTCGTCGCCACGCAGCACGAGTGGAAACCCGACGACCGGGTGTACATCCCGATGGTGTTCTTCTGGGTCGCCGGGTTGGTCTTCGGTCTGCTCGGACCGATGCAGACCGGCGCCACCATCATCACCGAGCACAAGTTCGACGCCGGCGACGTGCTGCGCCTGCTCGAATCCGAACGGGCCACCTACGCAACGGGATTCCCCCACGTGGGCCGGGCCCTGGCGAATCATCCCGACTACGCGTCCACCGATCTGTCGAGTCTGCGCGCGGGATACCACCAGGTCCTGCTGCCGCCGGAACTGCGCGCGGCCGATCCGTCGCTGCTGGTTACACAATTGGGCATGACCGAGACGTGCAGTTCGCACACCTGGTGGCCACCACACGAACCGGTGCCGGAAAGCAAGCGCGGTTCGCTCGGGGTTGCGGCACCCGGCTATCAGCACAAGATCGTCGATGAAACGGGCGTGGAGCTGCCCAACGGGACGGTAGGGGAAATCTGCGTGCGGGGCACGGCCATGATGCGCGGCATGGTCGGGCGGCAGCGCAGCGACCTGTTCGACGACGACGGCTGGTATCACACGAAGGACGCCGGATACCTGGACGACGACGGCTTTCTGTTCTTCACCGGACGCACCGACGACATGATCAAGACGTCGGGCGCGAACGTCGCGCCGGTGGAGGTCGAGGCGGTGATCGGCGGCGTCGATGGCGTCCGGATCGCCTATGTCGTCGGCGTTCCGGACACGGACAAGGGCGCGCTCGTCTGCGCCGTGGTCGTGCTCAATCAGGGGCGGTGCACATCGCAGGATGAGCTCGCGGCGGCTTGCCGGAAGGAACTGGCCGCGTACAAGGTCCCCAAGCGGTGGGTGATCCTCCCCGACGCCGATGGGCTGCCCTACACAACCACGAACAAGATCGACAAGCCCCGGCTGGTGCAGTTACTGAGGTCGGGGGAGCTGGCATGACCGGGTTGGAGGCGCGGGTCGCCCGACTGGAGGCCATCGAGGAAATTCGGCAGCTGGCGGCGCGTTACGCGGTGGCGTTGGACATGCGCGACTTCGATTCCCTGGCAAATCTTTTCGTTGACGACGTCGGTGTGCCGGGCAAGCGCCGTGGGCGCGACGCGATGCGCCAATGGTACGACGCAGAGGTTCGTCCGACGCTACTGGGCAGCGCGCACGGCGTCCTCGGCCACGTCATCGACGTCCACGACGCCAACACCGCGAGCGGACTTGTCTACTCGCGCAACGACTTGGAAACCGAGACCGCGTGGTTCATCGAGATGCTGGCCTATCTCGACCGCTACGAACGGCGCGCCGGCCGTTGGTATTTCGCGCGTCGCACCCCGCTGTTCTGGTACCGCAGCGACATCACCGACCCGCCGATCGGTCCGCGGAAGGTGCGCTGGCCCGGCGGCCCGAGCCAGGACGGCTCTTTCCACGACGCCTTCCCGTCGTGGGACGCATTCTGGGCCGCCGACCCGGGACGCTTCGACGCGCCGGTCCCCGCCCCCGCCGCCGTCGGTGACTGGCTGCGCAGTTTGCGCCGGGGGGCTGAGGCTCCGCGGGTGAGCCAGACTGGACGCGGAACCGCGGGGCCCTGAAATGTCGTACCAAGCAACGAGTTTCGCATTCACCAACGAGCAGGACGAGCTGCGTCGCGTCGTGCGCTCCTTCCTCGAAAGCAAGGCCGACGAGGCGCAGGTGCGCCGCCACATGGAATCACCGCTGGGGTACGACCCGTTGTTGTGGGCGCAGATGTCCGACGAACTGGCCTTAGTGGGGCTCGCAATTCCCGAGGAATTCGGCGGTCAGGGGTACACCTTCGTCGAACTCGGCATCGTCGCCGAGGAGCTGGGACGGGCGCTTGCTCCCTCCCCGTTCTTCGCGTCGGCGGTGCTGGCGTCCAGCGCGCTGCTTGAGTCGGGCGACTACGATGCCCAGCGACGATTCCTGCCGGGCATCGCGTCCGGAGCGACGATCGCCAGCCTGGCGGTGACCGAGGAGTCGGGCCGCTGGGAGGCCGGGGCGATCCACACGCGGGCGCGAGAAACGGCCCACGCGTGGGTGCTGGACGGGGCGAAAACCTACGTCCTCGACGGCTGTAGCGCCGATGTGCTTTTGGTAGCCGCCCAGAGTGACTCCGGATTGTCGCTGTTCGCGGTCGACCGCTTCGACAACATCGCCCGGCGCGCGCTGTCCACCCTGGACCAGACCCGAAAACAGGCCCGTATCGAATTCACCGCAACGCCGGCGTCGCTCGTCGGTCGTGAAGGCGGCGCCGTGTCGGTGCTGCGGCGGACCCTCGCGCTCGGCTGTGCCGCGCTGGCCGCCGAACAGGTCGGTGGCGCGCAGCGCTGTCTCGAGATGGCCGTCGCGTACGCGAAGGCACGCAGGCAGTTCGGCAGGCCCATCGGCTCATTCCAGGCCATCCGCCACAAGTGCGCCGATGTCTTCTTGGACATCGAATGTGCCCGCGGGGCGGCCTATTACGCGGTGCGGGCCGCGGCCCAACGCTCTGCGGAATTGCCGGCTGTGGCGTCATTGGCCAAGGCGTGCAGTTCCGAGGCGTTTGCTCGGGCCGCCGCCGCCAACATCCAGATCCACGGCGGCATCGGATTCACCTGGGAACATCCCGCCCATTTGTACTTCAAGCGTGCTCAATCGTCGGGGCACCTGCTCGGCGACGCCTCCTATCACCGGCGACTGCTCGCCGACGAGATCGGGATCTGAGCGGGTCAGAAGTCCGTGCCTCCGTCGATGTTGACGGCAGCGCCGGTCATGAACGCCGCCCTGTCGCTCAGCAGGAAGGCGATCAGCTCGCCCGCCTCCTCGGGACGTCCGCCGCGACCGAGGGCGACGCGCATGTTCCAGTCCGGGTTGCTCGCCAGGTGCGTATAGATCGCGTCCTGAAGCGCCACGCCATATTGCGCTGCCCGCTGGGCGCGGATGAAGTCGTTCACCTCGGTGTCGAACAGCCCAGGGCACACGGTGTTCACCCGGATGCCGTCCGGGCCATGCGTTTTGGCGAGAATCTTGGACAACGTCAACACCGCGGCCTTCAGCGCGTTATACGGCGGAATGAGGACCTTCGGCGCCCGAACGGAATACGCGGCCGTCGTCACGATGGTTCCGCCCCCATTGCGTTGCAGGTGCGGGATGACCGCGCGGCAGGAGCGCACGGTCCCCATCAGAATCAATTGGTAGTACCAGTCCCACGACTCGTCGCCGTGTTCGAGGAACGGCCCCTGTTGATTCATCGGTCCGGCGGTGACGGCCAGGCCGCGCAGCGGTCCCAGGCTTGCTACCGCGCGGTCGACGGCACGGTCCACGCCATCACCGGCGGCGGCGGCGTCGACCGCGATGCCGACCGCACCCACCCCGTAGTCCGCAGTCAATCGCTCCGCACGCGCCTGGGCGCGGTCGCCGTCACGAGCGAGCAGCGCCACGTTGGCACCGTTGGCGGCGAGCTGCTCGGCGGCGGCGAACCCGATGCCGGTCGTCCCGCCAACCAGAACGAAGTTGTGTCCCGCCACACCAAGCTCCACGCGCTGCCCTCGTTTCTGGCGTCACCGCCGACGACAGCCATACTAAACAGAAGTACGCCAAGTGTTGCAATGACCACTTTGGGGCCACCGTCCAGCGGCTTCACGGCCCCCCGACGGAACACAATGCACAAATTTGTCGCGTAGCATAGGGCGGCATGTCGACGAAACCAGCCCCCACCGAACTCGAGTCGGACGGGGAATTCGATCGCCGCGACCAGATCCTTGAGGCGGCGAACGAATGTTTCACCCAACTCGGCATTCAGCGCACCAGCGTCCAGGACGTCGCGCGAAAGGCCAACGTGTCGCGGGGCACGGTGTACCGGTACTTCGAAGACCGCAACGTGCTCATCGACGCCGCCATCGAATTCGGCGCGCAGCGGTTCTATCGCGAGGTCGCCTCGGCGATGGCCAAGAAGAACACGCTGGCGGAGCAGGTCGGCGCGATGGCGGAAACCCACGCCAGGATCCTCCTCGACCATCGGACAAGGAACCGTTTGATGGCCGACGACGCCGAACTGATGCGGCACATGATCTCCGACGGTGACACGGCGGTCCGGCGTACCACGCAATTTCTCGAACCGTATGTGCGGGCCGCGCGCGAGCGTGGCGAGGTGGGCACCGGTGTCGACGTTGCTGCTGCGAGCGAATGGCTGGCCCGAATCATCTGGTCGTTTTCTACCGTCAACGAGGCCCAAACGTTCGACATGTCCAAGCCGGACACTGTCCGGCGCTATGTGGAGGCGTTCGCGATCAATGGGCTCCGCTGACGGACCATGCGGAAGCCGCTCAACTGAACAATAGATGTACTATTGTTCTCCATTGTCGGACGGCTTTGAACGCGTGGATTATCGATCGGTGGTCAGCACATGGGCGAACGGACGTTGGCCGGCAAGCGGGTCGTGGTGATCGGGGCATCGGCCGGGATCGGGCGGGCATTCGCGGTGCGTGCCGGCAAGGAGGGTGCCGACCTGCTCATCGCGGCGCGCCGTCAAGACCGTCTGGACGAGGTTGCCGCGGAAGCCGGGTGCTCCGCCGCCATCAGCGTGGATGTGCGTAACGCTGACGACTGCGTGCGGCTTGCCGATATGGCCCGCCGGACCGTTGGCGAAATCGACCTGCTGTTCATCTCGGTGGGTTACGCGCCGCTGAGAATGTTCGCCGACACCTCCGTCGACGATTGGATGGACGTGATGCGGACGAATGTGGTTGGTGTACATAACGTCGTCCGGTCCTGTCTGCCAGTTCTCGCTCCCGCGGCGATCGTCAGCGCCATGTCCTCCGAGACCGTCGGACAACCACGAGCCGCGCTGGGCGCCTATTCCTCCAGTAAGGCCGCGCTGTCGGAAAGCCTCAATGCTTGGCGCACAGAGCATCCCGGGTTTCGCTACTGCTGTGTCACCGTGGGCGGCACCGTTCCGACCGAGTTCACCGCCGCATTCGACCCCGAACTGCTCGGCACGGTCGTTCAGGATTGGGTCGCGCGCGGCCTCCTGCAGGAGACATTGATGTCGCCGGACGACGTGGCCGACATGCTGGCAGGAACGTTCGCCAGCGCAATGAATTTTCCCACGGTCGGCCTCGAGCAGCTTGTCATTCGTCCACCGTCACCACCCCGTCGTGGGCTGACGGTATGAGGCCGGATGAAAGGGCAGTGATGACAACACAAGTCGAATCGGCGTGGCCCGATTACCCCGATTACCGCATCGACGCGACCCTGTGCCCATATCGGGGCGAGGTGTGGTTCGGTGACGTGCTCGTCGCCCAGAGCGACCGGTGTCTCGTGGTGACCGAGACCGACCACGAGGACCGCTTGTACTTTCCCGAGTCCGCGGTGCGGTGGCAGCTGTTCCGCCCGTCGGATCACAGCAGCGTGTGCCCGTTCAAGGGTCGGGCCAGTTATTGGAGCCTTGACGGGGCAGGTTCTGGCGTTGAAAACGTGGTGTGGACCTACCGCACCCCGCTGCCAGAGGTCGCGGCGATCGCGGGACACGTCTCGTTCTACGGCGACGCGCTACGTGTAGTCGTCGTCGAAGTCTGGCCGGACGGCTCAGAGGTTGCCGTGAGATTCCCGCTGTGGGGAGACGCCGACGAACTGTCGAGGATTATCGACGTCCAGGAGGTGGCCGATAACCGGTTCATCGGGCCCGCACATGGGCCGACTCATCGCAATGTCGTCGAGGGCGGCCAGCTGCTCGGGGAGGCGATCGTGGCCGCGTCAAAAGCGCTTCCAGGACAGAGAGTCACGTCGGCATCGATGATCTTCGCCAAAGCGGCCTCGTTCGACGCGCCCGTAGACCTGTCCGTCGACGTGCTTCGCCGGGGTAGATCGTTCTCGACGGCCGAAATTCGCATCAGTCAGCGGGGCGTATTGCGCAGCGCAGGTGTGGTGCTTGCAGCCTCCGGAGCGGCCGACGTGATGCGGCACGGCGAGCCGATGCCGGACGTTCCGGGACCCGAGTCGGCGGTGCCGTTTGCGGGCTTCGGTATGACGGGCCGCGAGATTCGGGTCGTGGATGGTGCGTACGACCCGGATCCCGATCGGGTGGGCCCGCCGATCATCAACGCGTGGGTGCGATTCCGCGATGCGCCGCCGACCCCCTACCTGAACGCCGCGTTGCTGGCCCAGTCGACGACGCATTGGACGATCGCCGCGGGCATGTTGCCGCATCCCGGCCTGGGTGAGGCGCGCGCGCATGCCACCTTATCGACCGGGATCATGAAGGCCACCATCGCGTTTCACGACGACGTCGACGTCGCGGACTGGCTGCTCTACACCAATCACGCGTTCTGGTCAGGACGCGGGCTCGTGCAGGGCGACGGCCGAGTCTTCACCCGAGATGGACGGCTCGCCGCGTCCTACACCATCCAGGCGATGGTGCGTGAGTTCTCGACGGACCCCGCGGCGATGGGCCGCGACAGCCGGACGGCGATGTAAGGCCGTCCCGTCATTTCAATGCGTCAGCGCAGACCGTTGATGGCGAATTTTTCGACATAGCGGCGGACGGTGGCCGGTTTGCTCATATCAAAGGTCAGACCCTGATTGACGGTCGAGAACGAATAGATGATGCGGGCCAGCCATTCGCTACCTGCCGTCACGTCGACCCCGGCGCCGACCTCGCCGCGTTTCTGGGCATCGCGAACGTAGGGCTCCAGAAACTTCGTGGTGCGCCGGACGGCGGCGTCGCCGTCGGCCACCATATGACGCATCAACTCCGCGTCGTCGGCCATCAGCCGGTTGCGAGTCCGGTGGTCGAGCAGGATCTTCGCGTGCGTCTCGGCCATCGCGCCCAGTTGCTCGGCCAAAGTCGATTTCTTGGCCATCGCCGTGGCGACTTCGCGGTAGAAGCGTTGGGCGCCATGCTCGATCGCGGCCTCGATCAGGACATCGCGGTCGACGAAGTACCGGTAGATGGTGCCCCGGGAGACCTTGGCCATGCGCGCCACGTCCTGCACACTGGTGCGCTGGATGCCCAGCTGCGTGAAGCACTCGTTTGCCGCGTCAAGAATTTGGTCACGGCGGTCAGCCTCGGCGGCGACCTCCGCCTCGCCGGCGACTGGGTCGGTCAACATCACACTCCTATGCGCCCAACGGCAGTGATCCCGGTTATTCATGGTACGCGACGTGCGGCGTTGCGCCCGGGAGCCGGACCGGTCCGCGAGGCCGGCTGCACCCCTGCGGATGCGCGTCTTCGTCGCGGCAGGAGGGCTCGCGAGGGGTGCACTAGGCACCGCCGCGGCGATCTGCAATTATTGGATAATTGAACGTTGGATGTTCCATTGTTACATAGCAGCAAGGAGTGGTCTTGGCTCGTCTGGAGGGCAGATACGCGCTGGTTACTGGCGGAGCTCAGGGGTTGGGCGGGGCCATTGCCGAGGAGTTGGCCGGCCTGGGTGCCCACGTCACTATCGTCGATCTGAACGGGGAGAAGGGCCTTGAGCGCGTCGAGCGCATTCGTGGCAATTCCGGGCGAGCCTCCTTCATCAGGGCAAATGTGGCCCACCGCGATGCGATTGAAGCCGCCGTGCGCGAGGCGGCGGAAACCGGAGGTGGCCGCATCGACGTCTTGGTCAACGCGGCCCAGTTCTTCGCGATGCCGAAGGCGCTCGAACTGGTCACCGATAAGGACTGGGAGCTCTCGGAGGCCACCGGGCCCAAGGCGACCTTCCGGTTCATGCAGATCTGTTTTCCGTTCCTCCGCGAGTCGGGGCGCGCGTCGGTGATCAACTTCGTGTCGGGCTCCGCCCTCGCCGGCATCGCCTACACCGCTCCTTACTCGGCGGCCAAGGGCGCGGTGGCGGCGCTGACCAAGGTCGCCGCCAACGAGTGGGCTCGCCACCGCATCCGAGTGAATGCGGTGTGTCCGTTTGCCCTTACGGAGGCACAGGAAAAGCTGATCGGCACCGAGTGGGACAACTACACGAGGACAGCGGCGGCGTCTCCCATGAAGCGCGGCGCTAGCCCCGTGGAGATCGCGCCCGCCGTAGCGTTCTTGGCAGGAGACGATGCGGCTTTCGTGACCGGCACGGTGCTCCACGTCGATGGCGGCATGACCGAGCTGTCGACGGTGGACTACTCGCAATCGCCGGGAGTGTTTGGCTAGCAGTCGAATTCACCCATAGCGCATGACTCACATTGCAGACCTTCACCGCCCGGTTCCGGCGCTGACCGCGCTGAATCGGCCCTTCTGGACCGCTGGCGCCGACGGAGTGCTGCGCATGCAACGCTGCACCAACTGTGGGCGGCTGTGTCACCCGGCCGCGCTGCTTTGTCCCGTCGACCACGCGGCCACCGAGTATGTCGACCTCAGCGGTCGCGGATTCCTCGAATCCTGGACGGTGAACCGCCACCAATGGTTCCCGGGGTTCACGCCGCCCTACCTCATCGCATTCGTCAATCCGATTGAGGACAGGCGGGCGCGTCTGCTGACCAACCTGGTGAACGTCCGTCCCGACGAGATCACCCCGGACATGCGCGTTCGGGTCACATTTGATCGGTGCATCGACGGCGAAGACGAGGTGTTCATTCCCTTGTTCGAGCCGGAGCGCTGATGAGGACTTTGGTGACCGACCGGGCTGTCATCAGCGGCATCGGTCAGTCGGCAATCGGCCGCCGGTTGGGGCGGGACCCGCTGGAGCTCACCGCCGAAGCGTGTCTGGCCGCGGTTGCCGACGCGGGTCTGTCGTTGGCCGACATCGACGGCCTCACAACCTATCCCGGGTCGTCGCAACCCGGCGTCGGGTTCTCCGGGGCGTCGCTTCGCGACATCCACGACGCGTTGGGGATCAAGCCGAACTGGGTCGCCGGGGGAGTGGAATCGCCGGGACAGCTCGGCGCCGTGGTGGACGCGATGCTCGCTGTGGCCAGCGGGCTTGCCAACCATGTCCTGTGCTGGCGCAGCATCTGGGAGGGCACCGCACAGGGTGCCGGCCGGCGCAGGGGCTATGGGTCCGGTGGTGGGCGGCCCGCCGGAATGCTGGGGTGGCAGATGCCGTTTGGCGTGACGGCGGCCAACCTGGCGGCGCTTCAAATCCGCGCGCGGATGCTGCGATACGGTCTGACCCGGGAGCAGCTCGCGTCGATAGCGATCGCGCAGCGAGCGCACGCCGCGCGCAACCCCGCAGCAATCTATCGCGAGCCACTCGACCTGGACGCGTATCTGAGCGCGCGGATGGTTTCCGACCCGCTATGCATGTTCGACTGTGATATCGCTTGCGACGGGGCCACCGCGTTCGTCGTCTCGCGTCCCGAACATGTCGTCGCGCTGGATCACCCCGGCGTGGCCGTCGAGGCCCTCGACTGTGCTCACCACGACCGGTTCGCCTGGGAAGGAGGCGAAGACGTCACCCGCATCAGTTCGCGCTGGTCCACTATCTGGGAGCGCACCGATTTCACGATCGACGATGTGGACGTGGCTTCGTTGTACGACGGGTTCAGTGTCTTCGTGCTTTGCTGGCTGGAGGACTTTGGTTTCTGCGCGGTCGGCGAATCCGGGGCGTGGGTCGCGGACCCGGCGCGGATCTCTCTGGGCGGACAATTGCCCATCAACACCGCGGGAGGACAGCTGTCCGGGGGACGCCTGCACGGCTTCGGGCATCTCCATGAAGCATGTCTGCAGATCCGCGGCGAGGCTGGCGCGCGACAGGTCGACGGCGCGACGCTGGCCGCCGTCGGCGTCGGAGCGGCCAACAGCGGCACCACAGCGATGCTGCTGCGGCGGGCGTGAGAATGCCGTCGTGCACAATGATCATGCGACCCGGAGGAGGATATCCATGGCCGACGATCACGCGCCGATGTTGGGCTTCATCGGGCTGGGCAATCTGGGCGCACCGATGGCCAAGCAATTGGTCGACTGGCCGGGCGGGTTGATCGTCTTCGATGTACGGCCCGATGCCGCAACGTCGTTCGCCGACGCCGGAGTGCGGGTCGCCGACACCGTGGACGACGTGGCGGCGGCCGACATCATCAGTGTCATGGTGCTCAACGACGAGCAAGTGCGCGACGTGGTGGCGCGGCTCGCCCCGCGGGCCAAGCGCGGTACCGTCATCGCGATCCACTCGACGATCGACCACCGGACCGCAGTCGAACTGGCTGCGGAACTGGGGCCCAACGGCATTCACGTTATCGATGCCCCGGTCAGCGGTGGCGTGGAAGCGGTGAAGACGGGTGATCTAGCTGTCATGGTGGGTGCCGAACGCCAGGTCTACGAGCGCGTCAAGCCGGCGTTCAAACAGTGGGCGTCTATGGTGGTTCACGCCGGAGAACCCGGCGCGGGGACCCGGATGAAGCTGGCGCGCAACATGCTAACTTTCACATCTTTTGCGGCTGCCTGCGAAGCAATGAAGCTCGCCGAGTTGGCAGGTCTTGATGTGCAAGCATTCGGCAGGGTCGTGCGCCACACCGATGCACACAGCGGCGGCACCGGAGCGATGATGTTCCGCGACGACATGAGCAAGCCGCTCGCCCCCGACCACTTCCTCTACCAACCCTTCCTGCACACCCGCGAATTGGGAGAAAAGGATCTCAGCCTGGCGCTGGGGCTCGGCGGGGAAGTGGGAGTGGACCTGCCGCTGGCGAGGATCGCTTTGCAAAACCTTGCCGAAGGACTGGGGGTACCCCATGCCACTGCGACCGAATCTGGTTGACAGGCAAGCATGGCAGACATCGCTGGAGCACTAACAGACAGTTTCTTCACCATCCACGGGCCACTGCCACCATCCGAGCACTGAGCACCATTGCTCATCAGCCTAATTTCCCAACGCGCGCGGCACTTCGCACCACTCGCCATCCAATCGACGCAGTACGGCCACGCTCGACTCCCTCATCTAGGGAGTGTCAAGGATCAACCGAAACCGCTGTAAAGGATCAGCCGAAACACTGTCAACCATCACCCGAAACTGAATGCCAAGCATCAACCGAGGTCATACACCACATCTGTGCCCCCGGCAGGATTCGAACCTGCGACACCGGCTTTAGGAGAGCCGTGCTCTATCCCCTGAGCTACGAGGGCGGACAGGGTGAGCTTACCGGGGAGGGACTCCGCGGCGCCCTCACCGCAGTTCGGCAATGACCTTCGCGAACGCGTCGAGGTTGTTGTCCTGCACGGTGAAGCAGCTCAGGCCGTACTTCTGGCGGAGGCCGACCAGCGTGTCCGCCATCTCGCGGGGTGACCCGCTGAGCACCGACGGCATCGACAGCAACTGCTCGTCGGACAGGTCGGGTGCGTATTGGCGGGTCATCCTCAAGTCGGGCGCGCTCTCACCCTCGCGCGGCATCGCGGTGATCACCATGTTCAGCTCGAGCGCGTCGAATCGCTCACCCGCCGCGTTGCGGACGAACTCGATGCGTTCGGCCAGCGGGTCGTCGACGTCGTGCACCCTGGCGCCGGTGAGCCCGATGATGTCGGCGTGCCGGGCGGCCAGCGTCAGCACCCGGTCGCCGTTGCCGGCGATGAGGATCGGCGTCGTCGGGTGATGTTCCTTCAGGTACGTCGTCATGTGTCCCAGGTAGTCGACCCGCGCGCCGGCGCTGGGGTACGGCAGCTCGGCGGCTTCGAATTCCTCGCGGACGTATCCGGTGCCGAGCCCGATCTCCAGACGGCCGTCGCTCAATACGTCGAGGGCCTGCAGGTCCCTGCTGAGCAGGGCCGGCTTGTAGAACGCGGCGTTGAGCACATACATGCTCAGCTTGATCCGGCTCGTCACCATCGCGACCGCGGTTAGCGTCGGCGACGGTGCCGCCGCGCCGAGATGGTCTGGCACGCACAAGATGTCGTATCCGAGATCTTCCGCTCGCTTCACCTTGTCGACCAACGCCGAGCGTGACTTGAAGAACCGCATGCTCAACCCGAAGCGAAAATCCTTGCGCACCAACAACCTCCGTTCAACGACCAAAAAAACACTTACCAGGAACGCGCCGCGGCCGCCAGACTCCGCACCAGCTCAGAGGTGACCGGCGACAAGCCGTCGGCGCCCGGCAGCGGGCTGCGCGGACTGAGACCCCGCACGCGGACCGACAGTTCCAGCTGGGTCCCGCCGTCGCGAACCCGGTTCACCGGGTTGTTGGGATGCAGTCCCCGCAGTTCCGGTGGGATGTCGTCGATGTCGGTGACGACCTGATAGCCGGTCAGCCGGATGTGCCGCGCCAGGTGGGCCGCCAGCGTGCGGTTGCGTCCCCCGGCGAGCAGCTGGGTGCCGCGCCCGATTCGGCCGTAGCCGTGCAGCGAGACGGCGACGTCGACATGATCGAGAAACTCTGCCAGCCTTGGCGATTCGTCCGGGTCGTAGCGGGCTGACGGCAGGTGGTGCGGGTAACGAGCGGGATGACGCACCACGTACACCGAGGCGTCGGCGGCCTCGGCGGCGCGTTCGGCGATGACGTCGGTCATCTCTTCCAGGCCGCCGCCGTGGATGGCGAGGAAACCGAAACGCGATCGCAGCTGGCTCTCCTCGGTCACGGCCGGCTCGCTCAATAGCGCCGAAAGTGATTGCGGTGCAGGGGTTGTCGCGGCGACGGGGCGGGGCCAGCGGGACGGGTCCCAGCGGTGCAGAAAGTCGATCCATCGTTGCGGTAGTCCGTGCTGCGCGGCGCCGTCGATGATCCTGGGCACATAGCCCGGCCGCGGCGGGCCCGGGATGACCCGGTGATCGATGTAGACCCAGGCCGGTGATGGCCCGTCGCCGGTGTGCACGGTCAGCCGGTCGCGCCGGTACCGCACCGGCACACCCTCGGCGCTGTCCAGCGTCGCCAGGTCCTCGTCGGAGACTTGCCACAACACCCCGTGCACCTCGTTGCCGGCGAACGGCTCGACGGTGGCGACGCCGCGCTGGTTGATCAGCCAGTCGTGGTCGGCCAGCACCGCCGGCCGTGGATCCACGGCGTCGGGGCAGCGCAGCGCCATCTGCCTGACGCACAGATTCGACCCGTATGCGAAATAGGGGTGCCGGCGGGCCGGCATCTAGGAAGTCACCGTCTGGGCGCTGAGAACTTCGACCAAGCTAACTCCCGCGAGCTTCTCCACGGACGACGACGTTCTCATAGTGCCGTACGGGGCTACCCGGGCGCTACGTACCGGTCACCTGAGGATCGGGCCGGCCGGACTCGACGGCGGTGGTGACGGCGGCGGGTTCGGCTTAGGCGGAGGGAGCGGCCGAGGTGGAACCGGCGCCGGCGTCCCGGAGGGCGGAGGCGCCTTCGGGGGCGACGGCGGCGGATACCGCGGCGGCGACGGATGGGTTCCTGAGGGCGGCGGCGGCAGCACCACCGGCGGCGGGAGGATCACCGGCGGTGGCAGCACCACGACGGGCGGGGGCAGAACCACCGGCGGGGGCGGCGCGATCGGCGGGGGCGGCGCGACCGGCGGCGGGGGAGCCACCGGCGGTGGTGCGACCGGGGGCGCGACCACCGGCGGGGCCGGGGCGACCGGCGCCTGAACGGGCGGGGGCGAGAAAACGGGGGCCACCGGGTTCGCGGGCGGCGCCGGCGGGAGCTGGTTGGCGGCCGGCGGTGCGGGCGGCTTCATCATCGGCGCGGGCGCGAACCGACTCAATTCGGTCGGCGTGATGGCCGTTTTGTGGTGGTACAGGAAGCTGTACATCAGCCCCAGCGCGAGGATGAAGGTGCCCGCGAACAGCGCGATCCACGGGATGAACCGGCGCGCCCGGTGCGCTTGCGCGGTTTCGAGGTAGTCCCCGTCGTGCGGGTCCGCGGTGGCGGCCCACGATGCCGCGGTCGGCGCGTAGGCGGCGTCGTCCGACGAGCCGTGGCCGTCTCCGCCGTCGTCCGTGTTCATGTCGCTGTCGGCCGACGTCAGCCGGATCTGTCCCAGCGTTTGATCCCGCAACCAGCCGGGCGCGGGGATGAACACCGGCGCCGCACCGAGCAGCGCGACCGGGTTGACCAGGCGGCGCCGTTCTTCTTCGCAGACGGAGCAGGACTCAATGTGGCGGGTGATGCGTTTGCGCATGAGCACGCTGAAGCGCCCGTCCCAGCCCGCGAGGATGGCGCCCAGCTCGGCGCATTTGTCGGCGGTGTGCTCGGCGCGCCTGGCCACCAGCAGCGCACCCAACGACGATTCGATGGTGGTGCGCAGCCGCGACACCATCTTGTTGGCGGTGCCGGGGCTGACCTCCAACGCGTTGGCCAGCTCGGGCCCATCCAGGCCGTGGCGGTAAGCCAGCTCCAGCACCGCGCGGTCCCGGTCGACGAGCCCGCCGGCGGCCTCGGCGACGAGGGCGGCCAGCTCGTTGCGCGCGGCCAGGGTATCGGGTCCCGCGTCGTGCGACGCGGCCTCGGGCAGCTCATCGGAGACCTGTTCGCGGCGGCGGTCCCGGATGCAACGCAGCGCCTCGTTGCGGGCGATGGCGTACAGCCAGGGCCGGAGCCGCTCGGGGTCGCGCAGCTTGGGCAGTTGGGTCGCGGCGGAGCAGAAGACGTCCTGCACGCAGTCGGCCGCGGTGTCGCGATCGCGGACCATGCCGATGCAGAAGTCGTGCAACCGGTCGGCGTAACGGTCGTAGATCATGGCAAAGGCGCGTCGATCACCCGTCGCCGCCGCGCGGGCCAGCTCCCCGTCGCTGACGATGTCAAAGTTGGATAGTGCGGTCGTCACATCGTCTCCCCAGCCGATGAGGCGTCGGAGCGCCTCGTGCGAGAACCGACGCTGCGAATAAGTGTGCGCGCACCGCGGTGAAATAGCACGAGCAATTCCAGCTCCGTGCTGGGCGCATGAAGGGTCAGGATCGACACCAGCCTCGCGAGGGCCCGCGACATCACTTGCACACGCCCTGCACGAGGTGGTGCGGCGGCAGGCACAACACTGGCGGAGGCGGGGGCGGCGGCAGTTTCGGCGGGGCGGGCAGCTTCGGTGGCGCGGGCAGTGGCGGCAGCGAAGGCGGCGGCGGTAGCTGGGGCGGCGGAATCGGCACCCAGACAGGGGGCGCGTTCACCACGACGACCGGGCCTTGGGGCGCGGCGTCGGGCGGGGTGCCC
>NZ_AUWQ01000066.1 GCF_000455205.1 Mycobacterium sp. UM_CSW
GATCGCGGCGTATTCGCCGTTCCCCGTCGACACAGCCACCACGCGAAGCAGTTCGGCGGCCAGCTCTCGCTTTCGGCACCCCACACACGTTCGCACGGGGCCCGGAAGTTCGCGCTGGATCACGGCTCAGTCTAGCGTCACTTGACCGGAGGTCAGAACCGCCCGCGCGGGCCGGTTAGGTGAGGTCAGTGATCGTGTGCCACCGGGTGACCGGCGCCGTGTTCGGCGTGGCTCTCGGCGTGCCCCGGGGAATCCCCGCGAATGTCGATGCGCCACCCGGTGAGTCGCGCGGCCAGCCGGGCGTTCTGGCCCTCCTTGCCGATCGCGAGCGACAACTGGAAGTCGGGCACCACCACGCGGGCGGCCCGGGCCGTCTGGTCGATGACCGACACGGAGACCACCTTCGCCGGCGACAGCGCGTTGGCGACGAAGCGGGCCGGGTCCTCGTCGTAGTCGATGATGTCGATCTTCTCGCCGGAGAGCTCGCTCATCACGTTGCGGACCCGCTGCCCCATCGGGCCGATGCAGGCGCCCTTCGCGTTGAGGCCGGGAACGTTCGAGCGCACCGCGATCTTGGAGCGGTGCCCGGCCTCCCGGGCCACCGCCACGATCTCCACCGACCCGTCGGCGATTTCCGGGACTTCCAGCGAAAACAGCTTGCGGACCAGGTTGGGGTGGGTGCGTGACAGCGTGATCACCGGCTCGCGGGACCCGCGCGTCACGCCCACGACGTAGCAGCGAATCCGGTTGCCGTGCTCGTAGCTTTCGCCCGGGACCTGTTCGGCCGCCGGGATCACGCCCTCGGAGGCCTTGGTCTCGCTGCCCATCCGCACCACGACGAGCCCGCGGGCGTTGGCCCGGCTGTCGCGCTGGATCACCCCGGCGACGATCTCCCCCTCGCGGGTGGAGAACTCCCCGTAGGTGCGCTCGTTTTCGGCGTCCCGGAATCGCTGCAGCATCACCTGGCGGGCGGTCGTCGCGGCGATGCGTCCGAAACCCTCCGGGGTGTCGTCCCATTCGCTGATGACGTTGCCGTCCTCGTCGGTCTCCCGGGCCATCACGCGAACGACGCCGGTTTTGCGGTCGATCTCGATGGTCGCGTCCATCTGATGACCCTGGGTGTGCCGGTAGGCGGTGAGCAGCGCGGATTTGATCGTCTCGAGCAGCTCGTTGACCGAGATGCCCCGATCCACCTCGATCGCGTGCAATGCGGCCATGTCGATATTCATGTTCCGGCCTCCGTCCTGTCCGGCCGCCCCGCCTCAGCCAATCCAGCCAGTTCCAGCTCCGCCCGGGCTGGCGGTGAAAACTCAACCTGCACAACGGCTTTCACGATTTCGGCGCGGGGGATCTCGCGTACTGCCCAGTCCCGGCCGGCGCGAACCACCAGCGCGACCGTGCCGTCGCGGGTCTCACCGACCCGGCCGGTGAGCTGCGATCCGTCCGACAACGCGACCTCGACCTTGCGGCCACGGGCGCGGCGGAAGTGTTTCTCGCTGGTCAGCGGGCGGTCCACGCCCGGCGAACTGACCTCCAGCACGTAGCTGTCGCGGAAGGCGCCGGCGATGTCCGAGCCGTCCAGCAAAGCCGATGCCGAACGGGACAGGGTGGCGATCGTGTCGAGGTCGAGGGGCTCGTCGCCGTCGGCGATCACGGTGATCCGCGGCGGACGCGCGCGGCTGTCGATGACCACGTCTTCGATTTCGTAACCGGCGCGCGCGAATTCTCCGTCGAGTAGCTCGATCACCTGCGTCTGCGAAGGTAGCCCGGTGGTCACGGCGAGCTCCTCATCTTGAGTTGTCCGGTCATCTGGCGGATGTCGCCACCCAGGTGGTTTCCGGGTGGTTTCCGGTGTCAGTCAGCTACCCACGATACGCCAGGAAACGCCCATAACGGCGTGATCGTGCGTGGTCACGGTCCTTGGACCGGCCCCCCTTCTCGCAATGGCAGGATGTTGCTGTGCCTAGCGCAGTACCGGTTACCAACCGGCGGGGTGTGCTCGCCGGCGCCGCAGCCCTTGCTGCGCTCGGGGTGGTCGCGTCCGCCTGCGGCGAACCGCAGCCGAAACCGCCCGCCGTCGAAAACCTGTTGGGGCCGCTGGACCAGGCCCGCAAAGACAGCGCGTTGGCCGGGGCGGCCGCCACGGCCGTGGGTCTCGCGCCCCAGGTCGCGGCCGCGCTGACCGTCGTCGCGACCCAACGCGCCGCACACGCCCGCGCGCTGTCCACGGAGATCTCCAGGGCGGCGGGCAAGCTCACCGCGTCGTCGAGCGAGACCACCAGCCCCAGCCCCACCCCCGCCCCGCCGCCGGGCCCGCCGCCGCCACCGCCGCCGGTGCCGGACGTGATCAACTCGCTGCGCGCGTCCGCGGAGAACGCCAGCCGGCTGGTGACGACGGAGTCCGGCTACCGGTCCGGGCTGCTCGCGTCGATCGCCGCGTCGTGCACGGCGTCCGCGACCGTGGCGCTGGTGCCCGGGGGGCCGTCGATATGAGTTCCGGCTCGATATGACAACAGGAAAGGACGCCGACAACGCGGCCCTGTGCGACGCGCTGGCCATCGAGCACTCGACGATTTACGGCTACGGCATCGTGTCGGCGCTGTCGCCGCCAAGCGTCAACGACATGGTGGTGGAGGCCCTGGGCCAGCACCGCCAACGCCGCGACGACGTGATCGCGATGCTGGCCGCGCGAAAGGTCAACGCGCCGGTCGCCGCCGCGGGCTACCAGTTGCCGATGCTGGTGGGCAGCCCGGCCGACGCGGCGCGGCTGGCGGCCCGCATGGAGAACGACTGCTCGACGGCGTGGCGCGCCGTCATCGAGCATGCGGAGACGGCGGACGACCGCGCGTTTGCATCCAACGCCCTGATGCAGAGCACGGTCATGGCCGCCAGGTGGAACCGCGTGCTGGGCGCCTGGCCCATCACGACGAGCTTCCCGGGCGGCAACGAGTAGCCCGCGCTAGGAGTCCAGGGCCGCCACGATGTCGGTGGCCAGCGATTCGCCCACCGCGAGCTCGCGGGTCTGTCCGCCGAAGCGATCCCGCAGCTCGACCACGCCGTCGGCCCAGCCCCGCCCCACCACGACGATCCGCGGCACGCCCAGCAGCTCGGCGTCCTTGAACTTCACCCCGGGCGACGCCTGGCGGTCGTCGAGCAGCACTTCGAGACCCAGCCGATCCAGGTCGTCGGCCAGCGCGATCGCCCCGGCGCGGGCCTGGTCGTCCTTGTTGGCGATGACCAGGTGGACGTCGAACGGCGCCACGGCCGACGGCCAGCGCAGGCCCAGCTCGTCGTGGTGCTGCTCGGCGATGACGGCCACCATCCGCGAGACGCCCAGGCCGTAGGAGCCCATGGTCAGGCGCACCGGCTTGCCGTTCTCGCCGAGGACGTCGACGGTGAAGGCGTCGGTGTATTTGCGGCCGAGCTGGAAGATGTGCCCGATCTCGATGCCGCGCGCGGACACCAGTGGGCCCGCCCCGTCCGGGGACGGGTCGCCGTCGCGCACCTCGGCGGCCTCGATGGTGCCGTCGGCTGTGAAGTCCCGGCCCGCGACCAGCCCGACGACGTGCCGGCCGGGCTCGTCGGCCCCGGTGATCCAGCTGGTGCCGTCCACCACCCGCGGGTCGACGAGATAGCGAACGCCGTTGTCCCGCAACGCTTTCGGCCCGATATAACCCTTCACCAGAAACGGGTACTTGGCGAAGTCGGCGTCGTCGAGCAGGGCGTAGTCGGCCGGTTCCAGCGCCGCGCCCAGCCGCTTGTCGTCCACCTCGCGGTCGCCGGGCACCCCGACGGCCAGCAGCTCCCACTCCCCGCCGGGCTGGCGGACCTTGAGCAGGACGTTCTTCAAGGTGTCGGCCGCGGTGATCTCGCGGCCCAGGTCGGCGCCGTTGGCCCAGGCGACCAGGGTGGCGATCGTCGGGGTGTCGCCGGTGTCGTGGACTACCGCCTCGGGCAGCCCGTCGATCGGGCGTGCCTCGGGGCGGGCGGTGACGACCGCCTCGACGTTGGCCGCGTACCCGGACTCCAGGCAGCGCACGAAGGTGTCCTCGCCGACTTCGCTCTCGGCCAGGAATTCCTCGGACGCGCTGCCGCCCAT
The DNA here is from genome assembly GCF_000455205.1 of Mycobacterium sp. UM_CSW. GTDB lineage: Bacteria > Actinomycetota > Actinomycetes > Mycobacteriales > Mycobacteriaceae > Mycobacterium. Next base: position 4,100 of record NZ_AUWQ01000066.1, read on the forward strand.
CGCGCCCGACACCGCCGACACGATGACGTAGCGCACCTGCAGCCGCTCGAAGATGCGCTGATACGCCTCACGGTGCGCGTGATAGGCGGCCTTGAGCCCGGCGTCGTCGATGTCGAACGAGTAGGAGTCCTTCATCACGAACTCCCGGACCCGCAGGATGCCGGCCCGCGGCCGCGCCTCGTCGCGGTACTTGTTCTGGATCTGGAACAGCAGCAGCGGAAAGTCCTTGTAGGAGCTGTATTCGCCCTTGACGGTCAGGGCGAAGAGCTCCTCGTGCGTGGGTCCCAGCAGGTAGTCGTTGCCGCGGCGGTCCTGCAGGCGGAACACGCCGTCGCCGTATTCGGTCCACCGGTTCGTCGTCTCGTACGGCGCGCGCGGCAGTAGGGCCGGGAACAGGATCTCCTGCCCGCCGATCGCGTTCATCTCGTCGCGGACGATCCGTTCGATCTTGCGCAGCACCCGCAGCCCGAGGGGCAGCCAGCTGTACAGCCCGGGCGCGATGGGCCGGACGTAGCCGGCGCGAATGAGCAGCTTGTGGCTGGGCACTTCGGCGTCGGCGGGGTCGTCGCGCAGGGTGCGCAGGAACAGCTCGGACATCCGGGTGATCACAGCGGGCCAGCCTAGCCAGTGGCGTGGGCCTGCCGAAAATCGTCGCCTCGTGTGCCCGGAAACTCAGCTTCTCCTCAGCGGCGCGCGATACGTTGACGCGCATGGGCACGTCCGTGACGGGCGGGGGCTCCGGTGACCGGAGCCGGCCCCTGCTGGCGACCATGACCGCCCTGTATTTGCTCGAGCTGATCGGAATCCTTTGCGCGGCAACGGCTTTCGCTGCCCACGGCGCCGGATTGCCGACGCTGGCCCTGCTCGGGGCGGCGGCACTAGTGGGCTGGCACGCGATGCGACTGCTGCAGGGCCGACGGGTGTTGGACGTGGCCGGCCTGGCCGTCCAGTCGATGCTGCTGATCGGCGCGATCGCGCTGGCGACCCAGCGACCGGCCGCCGGTGTGGCGGGCGTGGTGGTGGCGGCCGGCGTGCTCGCGGCGTGGGGCCGGCTGGGCAGGCCCACCCTTCCGGTCCTGCCGGTGACGGCGACGGCCGAGGTCCCGAGCGGGTCGGATGGGGTCAGGCCGGGCCTCGGTGGCGTCGTCCTGGTGCTCCTCACGTCGGCGCTGGTGTTGGCCGCCCTGTCGGTGCGCGGCGGAATCGTGATCGGGATGGTCGTGCTGGCGGTCATCTTCATTCCGCTCGAGCGGCTGTTCGCGCTGCGGCCGCGCCGGATTCTGCGGGCGGGATGGCGTACCGACCTGGTGCACTACCTGGTCAACGGGGCCGCGCTCAAGGTGGGGACCGTCGTCGCGGTGGTGGTGGTCGGCACCGTCCTGCGGGCCTTCGTCCCGCCGCCCGTCCGGTCCGCGATCGCCGCGAGTCCGGGTTGGACGCAGATCATCGCCGCGCTGGCGATCGCCACGGTCGGCGGCTACGCGGGGCACCGCGCCGCGCACGAGGTTCCGCTGTTGTGGCGGTTCCACCGCGTGCACCACAGCATCCGCGAAATGGACTGGCTCGCCGCCAGTCACCTGCATCCGCTGGATCAGATCTTCATCCGGTCCTGCGCGGTGCTGCCGCTGTATGCGCTGGGGTTCGGTCGAATCAGCCTGGGCGCCTTCGTGGTGCTGACCACGCTGCAGGCGATCTTCATCCACGCCAATGTGCGGCTCACGTTCGGCCCACTGAGGTGGGTGATCGCGACCCCGCAGTTCCACCATTGGCATCACGCCCGCGATCCCCGGGCGTACAACTCCAACTACGCCGGGGAGTTCCCGGCCGTCGACGCGCTGTTCGGCACCCTGTACCTACCCGCCCACGGCTGGCCCGCGCAGTACGGCATCGACGAGGGCGAACCCGTGGGGTATTTGCGGCAACTGGTGTGGCCGCTGCGGGCGGGGTGACCGCGCGCGAAGACGCGAAAGTGCAACTGGCGACGCATTCCCCGAGTAAGACCGTCGCTACCGGCACTCTCGCGGCGAGTTACGGGAGGCTAGAGCTCGCCGGCGTCGAGCGCGTCCTTGACCTCTTGCGCGTGGGCCACCTGCTCGGGGGTGTAGCCGATGAGCAGCGCCGCGCCGCCGACGATGACGGCCACGCCGGCCACCCACAGCAGCCCGTAGGTATAGCCGTGATCGAGCGCCTGCAACTGCGCGGCGTTCATGAACTTCACCGGGCCGTTGGTGCCGCCCAGGTACAGCGTGCGCGAGGTGATCACGGCCTGGATGACGGCCAGCACCAGCGGGCCGCCCAGGCTCTGCAGCATCAGCGCGATCGCCGACACCGGGCCGATCTGGTCGAAGCCGACACCGGCGATCGCCGACAGGGTCAGCGGGACCACACAAATGCCGATCCCGATCCCGCCCACGATGATCGGCAGCACCAGGTTGGGGAAGTACGGCACGCCGCGGTGCATGAAAAGCGAGCCGTAGATCATCGCCCAGAAGAGCAGGAGCCCGCCGCCGATCGTCAGCACCCGCGGTGAGAACCGCGACACCAGCTGCGACGACAGACCGAGGCCGATGCCCATCGCGATGACGAACGGGATGAAGCCGACACCCGCCCGCAGCGCGCTGTAGCCGAGGATGTCCTGCACGTACAGGCCGATGCACACCGTCAGGCTGAACATGAGTCCGCCAGCCAGGAAGATCGCGGCGAACGTGACCAGCCGGTTGCGGTCGCGGAACAGCTCGAACGGGACGACAGGGTTCGCGGCGGTGCGCTCGACGACGATGAAGGCCAGGGCCGCCGCCAGGGCCACCGCGGCCGAGCCGATGGTGGTGACCGAGACCCAGCCCTTCTCCGGACCCATCGAGAAGGCGAAGACGGCGGCGGTACAGGCCAGCGTGGCCAGCATGGCGCCGGTCGCGTCCAGCTTCATCCGCTCCCGGTTGGTTTCGCGCAGCGCGGTGCGGGCCAGGTAGATCATCACCAGCCCGATCGGCACGTTCACCAGGAAGGCCAGCCGCCAGGACAGCTCGGTCAGCGCGCCGCCGACGACGAGGCCCATCACGGAGCCGATCGCGGTCATCGCGGCGAACACGGCCGTCGCGGCGTTACGAGCCGGCCCCTTCGGAAAGGTGGTCGCCACCAGCGCCAGACCGGTCGGCGACGCGATGGCCGAACCGATGCCCTGCAGCAGCCGGGCGATGACCATGGTCGCCTCGTCCCAAGCCACCGCGCACAGCACGGAGGAGATGGTGAACAGCGCGACGCCGACGATGAACGTGCGCTTGCGCCCGATGGTGTCGCCGAGGCGACCACCCAGGAGCATCAGCCCGCCGAACGTCAGCACGTACGCGGTGATCACCCAGCTGCGACCGGCGTCGGAGAGGCTCAGGTCGTTCTGGATCCTGGGCAGCGCCACGATGGCGATCGTGCTGTCCATGGTCGCCAGCAGCTGCATGCCACCGATAGCGATCACGGCCGCGATGAAGCGCCATGAAGGCAGCCACGTAGGCGAATACCGGCCGATACGTGAGGAGGCGGTCTCCGCCGGCGGCGTAGCGCGCACCGGGGCCGGACGATCGGGGCGTGCGGAGGTCCAGTTTTGGGCCGCGCGCTCTGCGTCGTTGAGAGCCGTCATAATGGGTTACCTTACAGTAATCTTAAGATCCTTTTAAACGCCGAACGCAGCTACGGCCCCGATCACGATGATCGCCGGAGGTCGGATCCCCTCGGCGCGGATCTTTTCCGGCGTGTCGGCGAGGGTGGCCCGCAACGTGTGCTGAGCTGCGGTTGTCCCGTGCTGGACCACCAGCACCGGCGTATCCGCAGGTCGGCCGCCCTTCAGCAGCACGTCGACGAACTGCTCGATGCGTTCGACGGCCATCAGCAAAACAATGGTGCCCCGCATCGCGGCCAATGCATCCCAATTCACTAACGATTCGGGGTGGCCCGGCGCAACGTGCCCGCTGACCACCACGAACTCGTGATTTATCGCCCGGTGCGTGACCGGAACGCCCGCCAGCGCGGGCACGCCTATGGCACTTGTCACACCGGGCACCACGGTCACCGGAATTCCGGCTTCGGCGCATGCCAGCACCTCCTCATACCCGCGCGCGAAGACGAAGGGGTCCCCGCCCTTGAGGCGGACGACGAAGCTGCCGGATCGGGCCCGCTCGATCATGACGTGGTTGATCGCGTCCTGGGCCATGGCGCGCCCGTACGGGATCTTGGCCGCGTCGATGACCTCCACGTGCGGCGGCAGCTCCGCGAGCAGTTCCGGCGGCGCGAGCCGGTCGGCGACCACGACGTCGGCCTGGGCGAGCAGCCGCCGCCCGCGCACGGTGATCAGTTCGGGGTCGCCGGGGCCGCCGCCGACCAGCGCCACCCCGCCGCGCACTACGTCGGAGCTCTCGGCCGTGATGACCCCCTGCTGCAGGGCCTCCCGGATGGCCGACCGGATAGCCGCGGACCGGCGGTGCTCGCCGCCGGCGAGCACCCCAACCGACAGGCCCGCGTAGCTGAAGGTCGCCGGGGTGACCGCGGTTCCTTCGACGGCGATGTCCGCGCGGACGCAGAAGATCTGGTTGCGTTCGGCCTCGGCGACGACGGCGGCATTAACCCGGGCGTCGTCGGTGGCCGCGATCGCGTACCAGGCCCCGTCGAGGTCGCCGTCGCGGTATTCGCGCACCGACAGGACGATTCCGCTCATCGCCTCGACGGCCGGGGTGGCGGTGCGCGTGATGACGTGTACGTCGGCGCCGCTGGCGATGAGCAGGGGCAACCGGCGCTGGGCGACGGTCCCGCCGCCGACCACGACGACCTTCTTGCCGGCCAGCCGCAGTCCGGCCAGGTAGGCGTTGTCGGTCACGCGGCAAGCCTAAGGGGTGCTGCATGGCCGGCCGGCGCGCGCGACGAAGCGCGCCACGGCGCCCGGCGCGGCGGCCGGGTGGGTGTGCAGGTAAGACGCGTGCACGCCGGCGTGCACGGCGCCGTCGGAGACCGCCTGGACCTGATCACCCTGGTACACCCACGCCGGCTGGTAGCTCTGGGCGAAAGTCACTGCGGTCCGGTGGAATTCGTGCCCGACCACCCGCTCGCCGACGGAATACAGCGGCGAATCCACCACCGCGACGGCCTCACGGTAGGCCAGCGTGAGGTGCGGCGTGAAGTGCGCCGACCCGGCCAGCACCCCACACATCGGTTGTCCGTCGAGTTCTGAGGCCAGGTAGATCAGCCCGGCGCATTCGGCGTGCACGGGCCCGCCGGCGGCGGCCAGCTCGTTGATCTGGCGGCGGACAACCTCGTTGGCCGACAGCTCGGCGGTGAACTGCTCGGGAAAGCCGCCGGGCAACAGGACCGCGTCGGTGCCGTCGGGCAACGCGTCGACGAGCGGGTCGAACTCGGCGACGTCGGCGCCGGCGGCGCGCAGCAGCTCCACGTGCTCGGCATAGCCGAAGCTGAACGCCTTTCCGGCCGCCACGGCGACGGTGGCGCGCGCGGCCGGCGTCTCGCCCACCGCCGCGGCGGGGTCCCACGGCGCATCGGCGCAGCCACAGCGGGCGGCCGCCACCACGGCGGCCAGATCGACGTGGCGGGCGACCAGGGCGGTCATCGCCTGCACCGCGTCGTGCGCGCGGTGCCCGTACTCCACGGCCGTGACGAGCCCGAGATACCTTGTGGGCAGTTCCAATTCGGCGGTGCGAGGGATGGCGCCCAACACCGGGACGCCGGCCTGCTCGCAGGCCTGTCGCAGCACTTGCTCGTGGCGGGGCGATCCGACCCGGTTGAGGATCACGCCGCAGATGCGGGTGGCGGCGTCGAAGGTCGAAAACCCGTGCAGCAGAGCCGCGATGCTGTGGCTCTGGCCGCGCGCGTCGACCACCAGGATCACCGGGGTGCCCAGCAGGCCGGCGACGTGGGCGGTGGAGCCCGTCGCGGGCGCGGTCGTTCCGATGCGCCCGTCGAACAGCCCCATCACGCCCTCGATGACGGCAATGTCCGCGCCGACGATTCCGTGCGCGTACAGCGGGCCGATGAGCCGCTCGCCCACCAACACCGGATCGAGGTTGCGGCCGGGGCGCCCGGCGGCCAGGCCGTGGTAGCCGGGGTCGATGAAGTCGGGGCCGACCTTGAACGGCGCGACGGCATGGCCCGCCTCGCGCAGGGCACCGATCAAACCCGTTGCGACGGTGGTCTTTCCGCTTCCCGACGCGGGCGCGGCGATGACCACCGCGGGGACCGGCGTCATCGCCTCACCCGCTGCCGCGAGCGCGCGCAAAATGACACCGAATACGGCGTGTCGCCGTACAGACACGCGCCCTCGCGGCGACTCGCGAGGACGCTCACCACTCGATGCCCTTCTGCCCCTTGCGGCCCGCGTCCATCGGGTGTTTGACCTTGGTCATCTCGGTGACCAGATCGGCGGCGTCGACCAGCCGCTGTGGGGCGTCGCGACCGGTGATCACCACGTGCTGGTGGCCGGGCCTGGCCAGCAGGGCGTCGACCACGTCGTCGACGTCGACCCAGCCCCACTTGAGCGGATAGGTGAATTCGTCCAGCACGTAGAAGTCGTGCCGCTGCGCGGCCAGCCGGCGCGCGATCTCGGCCCAACCGTCCGCCGCGGCCGCCGCGTGGTCGATTTCGCTGCCGGCCTTGCGCGTCCAGGACCAGCCGGCGCCCATCTTGTGCCATTCGACCGCTCCGCCGGCGCCGTCGCGTTCGTGCAGCTCGCCGAGCCGGGCGAACGCCGCCTCCTCGCCCACCTTCCACTTCGCGCTCTTGACGAATTGGAAGACGGCCACCCGCAGGCCGGCGTTCCACGCCCGCAACGCCATGCCGAATGCCGCCGTCGACTTTCCCTTGCCCGCGCCGGTATGCACCGCCAGTACGGGCGTGTTGCGGCGCGCCCGGGTGGTCAGGCCGTCGTCGGGCACTTCGAGCGGTTTCCCTTGTGGCATGGGGGCTTACCCTCGCTCAGGCCGCGCCGCGCACGGCGCGCGTCAGGTGATCGGCGCGCAACTGCTCGAGCCGCGCCGCCGGCGCGCCGAGCTGATCCGCGAGCTGACGGGCCAGCCCCAGCCGCACGTACGACGTCTCGCAGTCCACGACCACCGCGGCGGCGCCTTCCGCGTGCAGCCGGGCCGCCGCGATTCGGCTGCGCCCCAACGGGTCCGGCCCGGCGGTGGCCCGGCCGTCTGTGAGCACGACCACCAGTGGGCGCCGCGCGCGGTCGCGCGCCTTTTCCCGGATGATCAGCTCGCGCGCGGCCAGCAGGCCCTCGGCCAGCGGGGTCTTGCCGCCGGTGTCGAAGCGGGCGAGTCGCCGCCCGGCGATGTGCGCCGACGATGTCGGCGGGAGCAACAGCCGGGCCTCCTGTTGACGGAAGGTGATCACCGCGACCTTGTCCCGGCGCTGGTAGGCGTCGCGCAGCAGCGACAGGGTGGCGCCGCTCACGGCGGCCATGCGATCGCGGGCGGCCATCGAGCCCGACGCGTCGACGACGAAGATCACCAGGTTGCCTTCGCGCCCTTCGCGGATGGCGCGGCGCACGTCCTGCGGGCCGGGCCGCAGCGGCCCCGTTCCGGCGCGCTCGGCGGCCGCCAGCAGAGTGGCGAACAGGTGCAGCCCGTGCGCGCCGGAGCCGGTGTCGCCGACTTCGGCGGCGGACACCACCATGCCGGAAGTGTTGCGCGCCCGCGACCGCCGTCCGGGCGCGCCCTCGCCGACCCCTGGGACGGTCAACGCCCGGGTGCGAAACGTCGCCGACGGCGGCGCGCTGGGTTTCGTCGACGATCGCGGCTTCGAATTCGCCTGCGGTTCAGGCGCTTCGGTGGCCTGCCCGCCCCCGGGCGGGTCGGGATCGGGCTCGGCGTCTTCGGAACCGGCTTGCGCCAGGGCCTCGTCCAGCTGGTCGCGATCGATGCCGGGCTCGTCGAACGGGTCGCGGCGGCGCCGGTGCGGCAACGCCAGCTCGGCCGCCACCCGGATGTCCTGTTCGTCGACGGTGGTGGCGCCGCGCCACGCGGCATGCGCGACCGCGGTGCGGGCCAGGACCAGGTCCGCCCGCATGCCGTCGACGTCGAACGCCGCGCACAGGGCGGCGATGCGCCGTAATTCGTTGTCCGGCAAGGACACCTGGTCGACGAGGGCCCGGGCCGCGGCGATCCGGTGGGCCAGTTCCGCGTCGGCGTCGGCGTAGCGCGCCGCGAATGCGTCCGGGTCCGCTTCGTAGGCCATCCGCTGCCGGATCACCTGCATCCGCACGTCGACGTCGCGCGACGCGTGCACGTCGACGGTGAGCCCGAACCGGTCCAGCAACTGGGGACGCAGCTCGCCCTCCTCCGGGTTCATGGTGCCGATCAACACGAAGCGCGACTCGTGCGAGTGGGAGATGCCGTCGCGCTCGATGTGGACCCGCCCCATCGCGGCGGCGTCGAGCAACACGTCGACCAGGTGGTCGTGCAGCAGGTTGACCTCGTCGACGTAGAGCACGCCGCCGTGGGCGCGCGCCAGCAGCCCCGGGGAGAACGCGTGCTCGCCGTCGCGCAGCACCCGCTGCAGGTCAAGCGAGCCGATGACGCGGTCTTCGGTTGCGCCGAGGGGCATTTCGACCAGCCCGGCGTCGGAGCTTCCGGTCGCGGCGGACAGCAGCGCGGCCAGTCCGCGCACGGCCGTCGACTTGGCGGTGCCCTTCTCGCCGCGGATGAGCGCACCGCCGATCTCCGGGCGCACGGCGCACAGCAGCAGGGCCAGCCGCAGTTGGTCGTGCCCGACGATCGCGCTGAACGGATACGGCTTCACGGCGCCTCCGCCAGACCGGAGCCGGGACGCACCATCGGGATGTGCGGGATGCCGTCGTCGACGAAATCGTCACCGGCGCGGACGAATCCGTGCTGGGCGTACATGTCGGCCAGGTAGGCCTGGGCGTCGATCCGGCACGGGTAATCGCCGACCTCGGCCAGCGCGGCGCGCAGCAACCGGGTGGTGTGGCCCTGGCCGCGGGCGCTGCGTTTGGTGCACAGCCGCCCGAGCCGAAAGGCCTTCTCGCCGCCGGCGTGCTCCTCCATCAACCGCAACGTGCAGATCACCTCGCCGTCGGGCGTTTCCAGCCAGAAGTGCCGGGTTTCGGCGAGCAGGTCGCGCCCGTCCAGCTCCGGATAAGGGCAGGCCTGCTCGACGACGAACACTTCCACCCGCAGCTTGAGCAGCTCGTAAAGGGTCGCGGCGTCAAGGTCTTTGGACCAGGCGCGGCGCAGCGCTTCACTCACGATGCCTCCAGCCCCAGCGCCTTGGTCCCCCACGACCAGACGTCCTCGAACAGCGCGGGCTCCCGGGACAGCTCCGTCCCCAGCGACGGCACCATCTCCTTGAGCGCCGGCAACCACGAGGCATACCGGTCGGCGAAGCAGTGCTGCAGCACGTCGAGCATGGCCGGCACCGCGGTCGACGCCCCCGGGGAGCCGCCCAGCAGGCCGGCGATGCTGCCGTCGTCGGCGCTGAGCACGGTGGTGTTGAAGTCGAGCGCCCCGCCGCGGCGCCTGTCGCGGCGGATCACCTGAACCCGCTGGCCGGCGACGGTGAGCTGCCAGTCCGAATCGGTTGCGCTGGGCGCGAATTCGCGTAGCGCGCGCACCCGGTCGGGCTCGGAGAGCCGCAGCTGGCCGATCAGGTAGTTGAGCAGCGTCAGCTGGGTGGCCCCGACCCCGAGCATCGACACCACGTTATCGGGCTTGACCGAGCGGGGCAGGTCGGTGAAATGGCCGTGCTTCAAGAACTTCGGCGACCAGCCGGCGAACGGCCCGAACACCAGCCACGACTTGCCGTTGACGAACCGAAGGTCGAGATGCAGCGCACCCAGCGGCGGCGCGCCCGGCGCCGGGGCGCCGTACACCTTGGCGCGGTGCGCGGCGGTGAGCGCCGGGTTGTCGGCGCGCAGGAACCGGCCGCCGATCGGGAAGCCTGCGTACCCCCTGACCTCCTTGATGCCCGACTTCTGCAGCAGCGGCAGCGCGTCTCCCCCGGCGCCGACGAACACGAATTTGGCGTTCAGCCGGCGCCTTTCGCCCGTGCGGCGGTTGCGGACCAGCAGCGTCCAGCTGCCGTCGGATTGGCGGGTCAGGTTGCGGACCTCGTGACCGAACAGCGCCGTCGCACCGCCCCGCACGCAGTAGCCGACGAGTTGTCTTGCCAGCGAACCGAAGTCGACGTCGGTGCCGTCGGCGGCCCAGTTGAGCGCGGTCGGCTCGGAGAAGTCACGTTTGGCCGCCATGAACGGCAGCCGCCGGGCGAACTCGTCCGGGTCGTCGATCAATTCGGTGCGCGCGAACAGCGGGTTACCGGCCAGCGCGCGCTGCCGCCGCCGCAGGTAGTCCACGCGCTGCGCCCCGCGCACGAAGCTGGCGTGTGGGACCGGGTTGAGGAAGCTGCGGTCGGTCAGGATGCCGTTCTCGACGGCGTACGCCCAGAACTGGCGCGTCACCTGGAACTGCTCGTTGATGCGCACGGCTTTGGTGATGTCGATCGAACCGTCGGGGTTCTCCGGCGTGTAGTTCAGCTCGCACAGCGCGGAGTGCCCGGTGCCGGCGTTGTTCCAGGGGCTGCTGCTCTCGGCGGCGACGGCGTCCAGCCGCTCGATCAGCGTGATCGACCAGTCGGGTTCCAGCCGACGCAGCAATGCGCCCAGCGTGGCGCTCATGATGCCCGCACCGACCAGCACGACGTCGGCGCGTGCGGTTCTGGCTGGGCCTGACACCGTCCCAGGTTATCCCGCGCCTATCAGGAGCTAACGACGTGCAGCCCACCCGCAACCGGCAAAACATTAAGCTGGCCTCGTGACTGGCGGGGCGACTGGCTGGGTGCCTGACGTGCTGCCCGGCTATTGGCAGCGCACGATCCCGCTCGGGCTCGACCCCGTCGGCGAGGGCGAGATCGTGGCGACGCTGGTCCGCCGCGGCGAGCCCTCGGACGCACGGCACGCCGTCCTGGCCGTGCACGGCTACACCGACTACTTCTTCCACACCGAGTTGGCGGATCACTTCGCCGAGCGTGGCTTCGCCTTCTACGCGCTGGACCTGCAGAAGTGCGGCCGGTCGCGCCGCGACGGCCAGACCCCGCATTTCATCACCGACCTGGCCCACTATGACGCCGAACTCGAGCACGCGCTGGCGGCCGTCCGCGAGCCCGGCCCCTCCGGCCGGCGAGCCAAGGTCCTGGTCTACGGCCATTCCTCCGGCGGGCTAATCGTGCCCCTGTGGCTGGACCGGCTGCGCCGGCGCGATCCCGCGGCGCACGCCGGGGTCGGCGGCCTGGTCCTCAACAGCCCGTTCCTCGACCTGCACGGCCCCGCGGTGCTGCGCCACTCGGTGACCTCGGCGGTGATCGCCGGCCTATCCCGGGTGAAGTCCAAGGGCGTGGTCCGCGGATCCACCGAAGGTGGCTACGGCACCACCCTGCACCGCGACTACCACGGCGAGTTCGACTACAACCTGCAGTGGAAGCCGCTGGGCGGCTTCCCGATCACCCTCGGCTGGTTGCACGCCATCCGCCGTGGCCAGGCGCGCCTGCACCGCGGGCTCGACGTCGGCGTGCCCAACCTGATCCTGCGTTCCGACCGCACCGTGCGCGAAACCAACGACCCGGCGTCCATGCAAACCGGTGACGCGGTACTCGACGTCACCCAGATCGCCAAGTGGGCGGGCTGCATCGGCAATCGCACCACCATCGTCCCGGTGCCCGACGCCAAACACGACGTGTTCCTCTCGCTGGCCCAACCGCGTCGCACCGCTTATCGAGAACTGGACATGTGGCTGGACCACTACCTCGGCAGCGAAAACAGGCCCGCCCCGGCGTCCCCGGGGAAGGGGTGACGGCCCGAGCATGGAAACCTACGACATCGCGATCATCGGAACCGGTTCGGGTAACACCATTCTGGACGAAAGGTACGCCGGCAAGCGCGTCGCCATCTGCGAGCACGGCACCTTCGGCGGCACCTGCCTCAACGTCGGGTGCATCCCGACGAAGATGTTCGTCTACGCCGCCGAGGTCGCGGCCACCGTGCGCGAGGCGGCCCGCTACGGCGTCGACGCGCACATCGACGGCGTGCGCTGGGACGACATCGTCTCGCGTGTCTTCGGGCGCATCGACCCCATCTCGATGAGCGGCGAAGAGTACCGGCGCTCGTTGCCCAATGTCGATCTGTATGAACGGCACACCCGGTTCAGACCGGTCCAATCCGACGGGCGATACCTGCTGCGCACCGACGCGGGCGAGGAATTCACCGCCGATCAGGTGGTGATCGCGGCGGGCTCGCGACCGGTGATCCCCTCCACCATTCTCGCGTCTGACGTGCACTACCACACCAGCGACACCATCATGCGCATCCCCGAACTGCCCGAGCACCTGGTGATCATCGGAAGCGGTTTCGTGGCAACGGAATTCGCGCACGTGTTTTCCGCGCTCGGCACCCGGGTCACCCTGGTGGTCCGGGGCTCCACGCTGCTGCGCCACTTCGACGACACGATCTGCAAACGGTTTACCCGCATCGCCTCGCGCAAATGGGAGCTGCGCACCCACCGGATGGTCGCTCGCGCCGCCAACCGCGGCTCCGGCGTCGCGCTCGAGCTCGACGACGGCTCCACCCTGAACGCCGACGTGCTGCTGGTTGCGACCGGCCGGTTGCCCAATGGCGACCTGCTGGACGCCGAGCAGGCCGGTATCGATGTCCAGAACGGCCAGGTGGTGGTCGACGAATACCAACGCACTTCGGCGCGCGGCGCTTTCGCGCTCGGCGACGTGTCGTCGCCGTACCAGCTCAAGCACGTCGCCAACCACGAGGCCCGCGTCGTGCAGCACAACCTGCTGTGCGACTGGGACGACACCGAGTCTATGGCGGTGACCGACCACCGATTCGTGCCGTCGGCGGTGTTCACCGATCCCCAGCTGGCGACCGTCGGCCTCACCGAAAACCAGGCGATCGCAAAGGGATTCGATATCTCGGTCAAGGTCCAGGACTACGCCGACGTCGCCTACGGTTGGGCGATGGAGGACACCACCGGCATCGTCAAACTCATCGCCGAGCGCAACACCGGGTGCCTGTTGGGCGCGCACATCATGGGCCACCAGGCGTCGTCGATCATCCAGCCGCTGATCCAGGCGATGAGCTTCGGTCTGACCGCCCCGGAGATGGCGCGCGGCCAGTACTGGATTCATCCGGCGCTGCCCGAGGTGGTCGAGAACGCCCTACTGGGCCTGCGCCCGCCTCAGCCGCGCTGACACTGCGGGCACAGCCCGTGCAGCGTCAAGCCCGCCGCCTCCGACAGCGCGAACGCGCTGCCCGCCATCGCGTGCTCGAGCGCCGAGCTCAGCTGCCGGGCGGGCACCTCGATGATCGAGCCGCAGCGGGTGCACACCGCGTGGTGGTGGGGGGCGGTGGCCAGGCCGTAGGTACTCACGCCGCCCTCGAGGGTCAGCGCGTGCAGCACGCCCTGGTCGACCAGGGTCGTCACGGTGCGATAGATCGTCGCGACATCGGGCGGTGGGGTGCCGGGCGGCAGGGACGCGCGCACCCGCTGGTGAATCTCGGCCACCGGCAGGTGGCCGTTGACCGGCTCAAGCACGGCCAACACCTGGATCCGCGACGCCATCCGGCGCAGCCCGTGGGCCCGAAGGAGACCACCGATCCGTTCGGTGACGGCGGGGTCGAGCGCGGTGGCCTGTTTGGAGGCCTTGGGCGTCATCCTCTCAGTGTCGCGGCCGGCACCCCGGATTGCCAGTTTTCCCCTGGCTACTCCTGCAATCCACTTGCAATTGGCTCGCGACGCTCCCTAATGTCGTGATCGTGGCCGGTAACCTGCGGAGCGCCTTGGCGCCGGCGGAGTGGTGGCGGCTCGGCTCGATGCTGGCGGTGATCGCCGCGCTGCATGTGATTGGCTGGGGCACCCTGGTCCTGCTCGTCGATCCGGCGCGACTTGACTTGGGCGGCAAGGCTTTTGGTATCGGCGTCGGGCTGACGGCCTACACCCTGGGCATGCGCCACGCCTTCGACGCCGACCACATCGCCGCGATCGACAACACCACCCGCAAGCTGATGGGCGACGGGCGGCGCCCCCTGGCCGTCGGCTTCTTCTTCTCGCTGGGCCACTCCACCGTCGTCTTCGCGCTGGCGGTGCTGCTGGCGACCGGGGTAAAGGCGGTAGTCGGGCCGGTCGAGGACGACTCGTCGACGCTGCATCACTACACCGGCCTGATCGGCACCAGCGTCTCGGGCGTGTTCCTCTACCTGATCGCCATCCTCAACATCGTCGTGCTGGTCGGCATCCTGCGCGTGTTCGCGCGCCTGCGCCGCGGTCATTACGACGAATCAGAGCTCGAACGGCAACTGCAGAACCGCGGGCTGATCAACCGATTACTCGGCCGCCTCACCCGATCGATCACCAAGTCCTGGCACCTCTATCCGGTGGGGCTGTTGTTCGGGTTGGGTTTCGACACCGCCACCGAGGTGGCGCTGCTGGTGCTGGCCGGCACCAGCGCGGCGGCGGGCCTGCCGTGGTACGCCATCCTGTGTCTGCCGGTGCTGTTCGCCGCGGGCATGTGCCTGCTGGACACCATCGACGGCTCGTTCATGAACTTCGCCTACGGCTGGGCCTTCGCCAGCCCGCTGCGCAAGATCTACTACAACATCACCATCACGGGGCTGTCGGTGGCGATCGCGCTGCTGATCGGGACCGTCGAGCTGCTCGGCCTGTTCGCCGGCCAGCTGGGGTGGCGGGGCGGGTTTTGGAACTGGATCAGCGGCCTCGACCTCAACGCCGTCGGCTTCGCCGTCGTCGGCATGTTCGTCCTGACCTGGGCGGTGGCCCTGCTGGTCTGGCGCTGCGGGCGCATCGAAGAAAAGTGGACGTTCTCCTCGCCGGAGCCCGAGTCCGCGACTTAGTCGGTTGCAAACCAAGATGAGATCATGCAGCCCAGGTTGACCGCGCGGGTGGAACTTAGTCGGTCGATCCCCGTGCTGCTCTGGCAATTCGCCGAGCCGCGACTGTGTATCTCGTCGGGCCCGCTCGGCGGCGGCATCGGCGCCCGGCACTGGGTGGTCAACGCAACGGTCCCCCTCGATTACAACCGGACCGACCCCGACCGCCACCTGGCTGAGATTGCTACCGCGCTCAAGCTCGTCGGCGCCGGCTGCGGGCTACTCACCGCGGTCGACGTGACCCGGCACCACCTCGCCGACGACAGCGGCGTGCATGCCGCCGCAACGGTTGGGCTCTCCAGCCCGGCCTGGGCGGCCGCGCCCGACCGGCACTTCCGCCGCGAGATGCGGTCCAGCGTCCAAACGACCGCGTTCGCTGACTACCAGACTGTTGAGCACCGACCGCCGACCGACGGTGACGAGCACCGGGTGGGGACGATCAACATCGTGGTTGCGGTGCCGGTGCGGCTGTCTCATGCCGCCCTCGTCAACGCCGTAGCCACCGCAACGGAGGCGAAAGTGCAAGCGTTGCACGACACCGGGGTGCCAGCCAGCGGAACCGCCTCGGACGCGGTTGTTGTGCACTGCCCGACGGACGGGACCCCGGAGACGTACGGCGGGCCGCGCTCGGCGTTCGGCGCCCGCATCGCACGAGCGGTCCACGCGGCCGTGCTCGCCGGTGCCCGGTCCTGGATTTCAGGATCCCCCGAGCGGTGCTACGACCCGTGGACGCACAAACACTCGTGAGCGCGGACGGTGTCGAACCGCCGGCCGCTGGCTGCGTTTCACACGGTGCCATTTCCCCCATCGGATGGCTCTTGCTGCGTTGGTGTGTCGCCGCTCCACGTGCTCGGAATCATCGGCATGCGCGGGCTGCCGTCGAAGGCATCGTCGGCGAGCATGGTCAACCCTGCCGGTCCAGCGCCGGTTTTGGTGGCGATTCCGGCGAACCCCTGAGGCGCGGCGCCAATTGCCGATGCCGCCGCCGCGTCAACCGGGTCTTCGCCCGCATTGCTTGAGTCGTCCAATTCCATGTATTCGTAACCGCGCCCGAGCATCTGCGTCCTCGTGCGCCGGCGCCGCTGCGTTCTGTTCTTTTCCATTGGTGTCGCCGCGGTCGCGGGCGCCGCGGCGCTGTCGAGTTGCGGCGCCTTCTTTCGGGCCCTGCCGGCCACCGCCGCGCCGGCAACCGCGCTCAGGTCGCCCACCAGATAGGCGAAGCCTTCCATGCCCACACCGGTACCCGCCCCGGTCATCGTCGGTGGGGTGGCCGACGGCGGGGGCGCTGCGGGTGTAGCGGCCGGCGCGGTGGCCTGCACCGGAGCCGGCGTCGGAGAAGAGGCGGGGGTCGGGATGCTGGGCGACAGCGCAAGGACCGGCGGCATGATGGGCGGCGCGACGGGGGGTACCGGCGGCAGGGCGGCCAGTCCCGCCAAGCCGGCGAGGCCAATCGGCGCCACCGCGCCGGCGGCCAACGCCACTATCGGGGCGGTTATCAGGGGCACGAAAACCGTCAAGACCACGGCAGTCTGCTCGAGCAGCGTCTTGAGCAATGCGATGGTGTCCGTGATGATCGTGCCGACGGCTTCGACGGTGGTGAACAGGATGGTGAAACCGATCGTCGCGGGATCGCCGCTAGCGAGCGCCGCCGTCAGATCCAGTCCGATAAAGAAGAACGTTTCCGACAGATACGCGACATACGAGCCGATATCCATCGGGTAGCCCAGGGCGAACGCGATGTTGGACGGACTGAGGAAGATCAGTGGGTTACCCAGCAGGGGCAGGTAGGGATCAAACCCCGAAAACATCGCCGCGAAGAAGGGATTGTTGTACAGCGCGTTGCTCAGCGGTTCTAGGACGTTGTTCCAGTAGTCGACGAAACCAATCTTCGTCAGCCAGGCCATCACCTGGTTCTCCGTGTCGGGAGGCAACGGGAAGGCCTGGTAGAACGCTTCCACCAGCGCATGAAGATTCACGATCTTCGGCGCCGCCGACACCTGCGGTGACGAGGCCACGGCGGCGGCCGAGACCGCGTGGTAGATGCTCATCACGGTCGCGGCCTGGATCCACATCCGTGCATAGTCAGCTTCATTCAGTGCGATGGGAATGGTGTTGATGCCGAAGAAATTTGTCCCCAGCAACGCCGCGTGGGTGGCGTGGTTGGCGGCCAGCTCGGCCAGGGTGGGCATCGCAGCGAGGGCGGTGGTGTAGGCGGTGGCCGCAGCTTCATGTCGGACGGCCGTCGCCGCACTGTCAGCGGCGGCCAGCGCGAGCCAGGCAATATGGGGGCTGTGGCTGGCCACATACGCCGCCGCGCTCGGGCCCTCCCATGCCCCGGCCTGCACCCCCGCCATTAGCGCGGTCAGCTCCTCGGCCGACTCGGTGTACGCGATGCTCAACGAGGTCCACGACTCTGCCGCGGCCAGCAGCGGACCGGGCCCCGGCCCGCTGTTCAGCAGTGTCGAATGGACCTCTGGCGGTGAAGCGATCCAGATTGGGCCGGTCATCGGAGACGACCGAATTCGAAAGTGATGGTTCGACAACGAGGTTTCGGCGCCATGACAGGCCAGCTCTCTCGGGGTACTCCGCCCCGGGTAGCAGGACACGATGACGCGAGTCTCCTGGCTCTCGGATCACTGCTCGCCTCGCCTTCCGACCGGTGGCCGTGGCTTCGTGAGGTTCGCTCCCCGATGACAGTGGCGGGACCGCGCCGGATTCGCACCGGCTTCCTGCGTCGTCATCGCCTTACGCGGAACATTGTCGCACCCCGGTGCCGAACTTGCCCGAATCGAGCAAACCCAGCTGATGCTGAGATCGAGTTGCGCTTGAGTTCGGGCAACCACCGTTTCGGGTGTAGAAAAGTGCCATGCACGAGCTGTCGCTGTGCGAGGCCATCGCCGGTCTGGTCAAGACCCATGCCGAGGGCCGGCACGTCGACGTGGTCCGGGTGCGGATCGGGGCCCTGCGCCAGGTGGTGCCGGAATCGCTGTCGTTCTGCTGGACCCTGGTCCGGGATTCCGAGGACATGCCGGACGCCGAGCTGGAACTCGAGTGCGTCGGCGCCGAGGTGAGGTGCCGCTCGTGCGGCCGCGAATCGGAGATCACCTCGGCCTGGTCGATCTGGTGCCCGCGGTGCGACAGCCCCGACGTCGAGGTGCTGCACGGCAACGAGTTCCTGGTGACGTCCTTGGACGTCTCGTGAAAAGCGCTCCCCCCGAACGGATTTGACCATGGGCAGATTCCACCGGCACGACGACGGAACCGTGCACACCCACGACCACGACCATCCCGATCACGAGCACGGGGACCACAGTCAATACCAGACGGGCAAGCAGCGCATCGACGTGCTGGAGGCGATCTTCGCCGAGAACGACGTCCTCGCCGCGGCCAACCGAGCTGCGTTTGAAAGCCACGGGATCCGCACGCTGAACCTGATGAGCTCCCCCGGCTCGGGCAAGACCACCATCCTGCAGTCGACGCTGGACGAGCTCGCCGGCGAATTCGCGATCGGCGTCATCGAGGGTGACATCGCCACCGATCTGGACGCGGCCAAGCTCAGCGGGCACGGTGCCCAGGTGTCACTGCTCAACACCAGCAATGGGTTTGGCGGGGAATGCCACCTGGACGCGCCGATGGTCAATCGCGCCCTGCCCGGCCTCGACCTCCCCGGGCTGGACCTGGTGATCATCGAGAACGTCGGCAACCTGGTCTGCCCGGCGGAGTTTGACGTCGGCGAGCACGCCAAGGCCATGGTGTACTCCGTGACCGAGGGCGAGGACAAGCCGCTCAAATACCCGGTGATGTTCCGGTCGGTGGACGTGGTGCTGCTCAACAAGATTGACCTGGTGCCCTACCTGGATGTCGACGTCGACTCGTACATCTCGCATGTCCGCGAAGTCAACGCCACGGCCGAGATCCTGCCGGTCAGCGCGCGCACCGGCGCCGGCATGGGCGCATGGTTCGGGTGGCTGCGGCGATTCGCGGCGAACTCCGAGGACTGAGGGCGGCCGTACTGCGATTGACTCGCATGACGGACCTGCCAACCACTCGCAAGACGACGGGAATTTTCCGGTGCTTCGTTAGGCTTGCTCACGGGTTGGCCGGCCCCGCGCCTGTCGGGCGAAATCCCTTGCGCGGCAACGCCAACGAGTGCAAACAGGGGCCAATAGTACATCTGTACATTTGCCGGCAAACGGTGGACCGTTGACAACCGACTGAGGCGGGAGTAGACCCAAATTCAGCGCTGCGCAAGTGGGCCGACGGTCGACTCCGGCAGCGCAAGGAGCGTCCAGCCCGGCTCCGGAAAGCTGCAGCATGCCAACAGAAGCGGCAGTCAAAGCAGAAGAAACATTGATCCATGTTCTATGGATTAACGCGGGCCTCAGTTGCGACGGCGATTCGGTGGCGTTGACTGCCGCCACCCAGCCCAGCGTCGAGGAAATAGCCCTCGGTGCGCTCCCGGGCTTGCCCAAGGTTGCCGTGCACTGGCCCCTGATCGATTTCGAATGCGGCCCGAACGGAGGGGCCGACGACTTCCTCGAGTGGTTCTTCAGAGCCGATCGCGGCGAGCTCGAGCCGTTCGTGCTCGTCGTCGAGGGATCCATCCCGAACGAGAAGATCAAGGACGAGGGGTACTGGTGCGGGTTCGGCAACGACCCGGCCACCGGCCAGCCCATGACCACCAGCGAGTGGCTCGACCGGCTGGCACCCAAGGCCACCGCGGTCGTCGCGGTCGGGACCTGCGCCACCTACGGCGGCATCCACGCGATGGCCGGCAACCCGACCGGCGCGATGGGCGTGCCCGACTACCTCGGCTGGGACTGGAAGAGCAAGGCCGGCATCCCGATCGTCTGCGTTCCGGGCTGCCCGATCCACCCGGACAACCTGTCCGAGACGCTCACCTACCTGCTCTACATGGCCACCGGTCAGGCGCCGATGATCCCGCTCGACGACGCGCTGCGCCCCAAGTGGTTGTTCGGCAACACCGTCCACGAGGGGTGCGACCGCGCCGGCTACTACGAGCAGGGTGATTTCGCCACCGAATACGGGTCGCCGAAATGCATTGTGAAGCTTGGCTGTTGGGGCCCGGTCGTCAAATGCAACGTCCCGAAGCGCGGGTGGATCAACGGTGTCGGCGGCTGCCCGAACGTCGGCGGCATCTGCATCGGGTGCACCATGCCCGGCTTCCCGGACAAGTTCATGCCGTTCATGGACGAGCCGCCCGGCGGCAAGCTGTCCAGCACCGCGGTCGGGTTGTACGGCAGCGTGATCCGCAGCCTGCGCAGCGTCACGGGCCGCACCGTCGACAAAGAGCCGAAGTGGCGCCACAACGGCGACCAACTCACCACCGGGGCCCGCCGCACCTGGTAGGTCGCGGCACGCTTCGTTCAATTTCGCCTCACCCGGAGGGACTTCGATGACAACTATCGTCCCCGAGCCGACCACCGCCAAGCGGGAACCCGGCCAGCTCGTCGACATGGCCTGGGATCCGATCACCCGGATCGTGGGCAGCCTCGGCATCTACACCAAGATCGATTTCGAGAACAAGGAGGTCGTCGAGTGCCACAGCACCTCGTCGATCTTCCGCGGCTACTCGATCTTCATGAAGGGCAAGGACCCTCGCGACGCCCACTTCATCACCAGCCGCATCTGCGGCATCTGCGGTGACAACCATGCCACCTGTTCCTGCTACACGCAGAACATGGCGTACGGGGTCAAGCCGCCGCACCTGGGCGAGTGGCTGATCAACCTCGGCGAGGCCGCCGAGTACATGTTCGACCACAACATCTTCCAGGAGAACCTGGTCGGGGTGGACTTCTGCGAGAAGATGGTCTCCGAGACCAATCCCAGCGTGCTCTCGCTGGCGGAGAAGACCGAGGCGCCGCACGCCGACGCGCACGGGTACCGCACGATCGCCGACATCATGCGCTCGCTCAACCCGTTCAGCGGAGAGTTCTACCGGGAGGCGCTCCAGGTGAGCCGCTGGACGCGAGAGATGTTCTGCCTCATGGAGGGCCGCCACGTGCACCCCTCCACGCTGTACCCCGGCGGCATCGGCACCGTCGCGACCGTTCAGCTGATGACGGACTACATGGCGCGGCTGATGCGCTACGTCGAGTTCATGAAGAAGGTCGTGCCCATGCACGACGACCTGTTCGACTTCTTCTACACCGCACTGCCCGGTTACGAGAAGGTCGGGCTGCGGCGCACGCTGCTCGGCTGCTGGGGCTCGTTCCAGGACCCCGAGGTGTGCAACTTCGCATACAAGGACATGGAGCGTTGGGGCAACGCGATGTTCGTCACCCCGGGCGTGGTGGTCGACGGCAAGCTGGTCACCCACTCGCTGGTGGACATCAACCTCGGCATCCGGATCCTTTTGGGCAGTTCGTATTACGACGACTGGACCGACCAGGAGATGTTCGTCAAGACCGACCCGCTGGGCAACGCGGTGGACCGGCGCCACCCGTGGAACCAGCACACCAACCCCCACCCCCAGAAGCGGGACATGGAGGGCGGCAAGTACAGCTGGGTGATGTCCCCGCGCTGGTTCGACGGCACGGACCACCTGGCGCTGGACACCGGCGGCGGGCCGCTGGCCCGGCTGTGGGCGACGGCGCTCGCCGGCCTGGTCGACATCGGCTACGTCAAGGCGACCGGCAACAGCGTCAAGATCAACCTGCCCAAGACCGCGCTGAAGGGTCCCGTCGAGTTCGAGTGGAAGGTCCCGCAGTACGGCAGCAACACGATCGAACGCGACCGGGCCCGCACCTACTTCCAGGCCTACGCGGCGGCGTGCGCGTTGCACTTCGCCGAGAAGGCGTTGGAGGAGATTCGCGCCGGGCGCACCAAGACCTGGGAAAAGTTCGAGGTGCCCGACGAGGCCATCGGTTGCGGCTTCACCGAGGCGGTTCGCGGTGTGCTGAGCCACCACATGGTGATCCGGGACGGCAAGATCGCCAACTACCACCCGTACCCGCCCACCCCGTGGAACGCGAACCCGCGCGACAGCTACGGCACGCCGGGACCGTACGAGGACGCGGTGCAGGGTCAGCCGATCTTCGAGGAGAACGGGCGAGACAACTTCAAGGGCATCGACGTCATGCGCACGGTGCGCAGCTTCGACCCGTGCCTGCCGTGCGGCGTGCACATGTACCTCGGAAAGGGCAAGACCCTGGAGAGACTGCACACGCCGACGCAGTCGCCTGTCGGGGAGTGACGTATGGCCGATCGCCCGACGAGCCCAGTGAAGGGGCCTGAGAACGACACGCAGTGGCGCGCAGCGGGCGATCGGATCCAGACACTCCTGGATTCCTGCGCGGCGAGCGGGGCGGCCGCGCACGAGCGCGCCCAGCAGTTGGTCCGCGAGGTGGTCGGCCTCTACGGGGCCGCCCTCGAACGGATCGTGCGAGCCGGCGACGCCGGTTTCGCCGAGCGGCTGGCCACCGACGACCTGGTGGCCAGCCTGCTGCTGGTCCACGGGCTGCACCCACACGACCTGCGCCGGCGGGTGTCCGACGCGCTGGACCGGGTGCGGCCCTACCTCGGCTCGCACGGCGGCGACGTCGACCTGCTGGAGGTGCTCGACGATGGCACGGTGCGGCTGGCATTCAAGGGCAGCTGCAAGAGCTGCCCGTCGTCGGCCGTGACGCTGGAGCTGGCCGTCGAGGACGCGGTCCGGGCCGCCGCGCCGGAGGTCACCTCGATTGAGGTGGTGACGGCGGAGCCGGCGGCCAACGCGGCCGTGATCCCGACGGAATCGCTGATGGCACACGTGCGTTCGAACGGCCACAGCCCGAACGGGGCCGGCACCTGGCACCCGCTGCCCGAGTTGGCGGAGTTGGAGCCCGGCGACGTCGCGGGCTTCCGGGTTGCGGGCACCGCGCTGCTGGTGTGCCGGGTCGGCGACCTGCCGCTGGCCTACCGCGACCACTGCCCGGTGTGTGACGACTCGTTGGCGGGCGCACGACTGAACGCAACGCTATTGGGCTGCCCGCGCTGCGGCACGCAGTTCGACGTCGTGCATGCGGGCGCCGGCCCCGACGGAACTCACCTCGAGCCGCTTCCCCTGCTGCCCCGCGACGGAGTGCCCTCGGTGGCGCTCCCCGAACCGATGGAAGCCCGCGCGTGACTCGCGCCGGCGACGATGCAGAGCGAAGCGATGAGGAGGAGCGGCGCCAATGAACAGCGCGTATGACGTTCTCGCCCGCATCCGAAGCGACCGGGCGGCCCCCGAGCCGGCCGCCGAGCGGTGCGAAATGTGCTCGGAAATCATTCCCGACGAGCATCAGCACGTGGTGAACGTCGGCGCACGGCAACTGATGTGCGTCTGCCGCGCCTGCTATCTGTTGTTCACCGACACCGGTGCCGAACTGCGCTACAGGTCGGTGCCGGACCGCTACCTGGCGTTTCCCGGTTTCGCGCTGGACCGCCGCGCGTGGGAGGCGCTCCAGATCCCGGTCGGCGTCGCCTTCTTCTTCACCAACTCCGCGCTCGGGCGCACCGTCGCCTTCTATCCCGGCCCGGCCGGGGCGACCGAGTCTGAACTCGACCTGGATGCCTGGAACGCAATCGGCGGAGCCGACCCGCGGGTGGCCCTGCTGACCGACGACGTCGAGGCGCTGCTCGTCCGGGTGCCGGAGACCAGCACGGGCGAAGTCGAAAGTGCCGACCCGCAAAGCTATCTCGTGCCGATCGACGCCTGCTACGAGTTCGTCGGGCGGTTGCGCATGCTGTGGCGGGGGTTCGACGGCGGCCAGGAGGCCCGCGCGTTCATCGACGACTTCTTTGCACGGGTCGCCGCCTGGGCGGTGGAGACGCGGCCATGACGACAGAGCACCTGGACGTGAACTTCGCGGTCCTCGACGTGGCGCCCGAGCCGTATGCGGTGACCCCGGTGCTGACCGCGCGGGTCAGCGTGGCCGCCAACGGGGACGACCCTGTGCACGCGATCGCCCTGCGCTGCCAGGTCCGGATCGAGCCGCTGCGCCGGTCCTACTCGGAGGCGGAGGCGGCCGGGCTGCTCGACTTGTTCGGTCCCCGCGAACGCTGGGCCGCCACCCAGCGCACCTTCCTCTGGCAGCACGCCACCGCGATGGTGCCGGGGTTCGCCGGCAACACGACGGTCGCGCTGCCGCTGGACTGCACCTACGACTTCGAGGTCGCCGCCGCCAAGTACCTGCACGCGCTGCGCGACGGCGCGCTGCCGCTCCAGTTCCTGTTCAGCGGAACCATTTTCGTCAAGTCCGAACGCGGGTTCTCGGTCCAGCAGGTGTCGTGGGACTGCGAGTACCGCTACGACATGCCGGTCTCGGTCTGGCAGGACCTGATCGCGCAGCACTATCCGAACACCGGCTGGGTCCGGCTGAGCCACGAAACCATCGCGGCGCTGGCGGCCTACAAGTCGGCGCAGGGACTGCTCGACCTCGACCACGCGGTCACCTCGCTGCTGGACACCGAACGGGAGGCGGCCACATGACCTCCGCCTGGGACCGGGCCCGCGCCGTCGCCGACGCGGTGTTGTACGAGGGCTACCTGCTCTACCCGTATCGCGGCACGTCGAGCAAGAACCAATCACGCTGGCAGTTCGGTGTTTTGGGCCCGCCCGGCGCCGCGGAAGCGGGCCTGGGCGAGGACGACACCCTGGCGGCGGAGTTCCTGGTCGACGGGTCGGCGGCGCTGACCCTGGTGGTCCGGTTCCTGCAGCTGCAGCACCGCGGCGCGGAGCGCGAATTCGCCCACGGCGCATTCGAACCGGTGGACGAGCTGAGGACCGCGGCCGGGTCGTGGCTCACCTGGGACGAGGCGGTCGAGTGCGAGCTGTCCTTCGGCCCCCTGGCGTTGGACGGTCGACCGCGCACGCTGCCGGTGGTGGCGAACGCCGCCACGGACATCGAGCTGCTCGCCGGTGGTCGGCTGGTCCGCGAGCGGCGCGAGGTGCGCGGCGAGCTGACCGTCACCAGCGAGCCGGACGGCGACCTGCGCCGGGTGTCGGTGCGGGTCGCCAACGTCGGCGCGGCCGCGGAAAGCAAAACCGATTCGATCGCGCGGTCCATGATCGGGACGCACCTCATCGCCGAAGTCGTTGGCGGGGAATTCGTTTCGCTGCTCGAGCCGCCGCCGAGCGCCGTCGAGGCGGCGTCGCGGTGTCGCCAGCACCGGTGTTTCCCCGTGCTGGCGGGCCCCGCCGGCACCCGCGACATCCTGCTGATCTCGCCGATCATCCTCTACGACCACCCCGAGGTCGCCGAACAGAGCAACACGGCGCTCTACGACTGCACGGAGATCGACGAGATCCTCACCCTGCGCGTGATGACGATGACGGACGAAGAGAAGGCCCAGGCCCGCGCCACCGACCCGCGGGCCGCGCAAATCATCGACCAGTGTGACGCCATGTCACCCGATGCGATGGCGCGCCTGCACGGGGTGCTGCGCGACCCGCACACCCTCTCGGGCCTGGTTCCCGAGATCCCGGAGGGGGTCGACTGGTGGGATCCGCTGGCCGACAACGCTGTTCGTCCCGAAGTCGACGCGGTGCTGGTGAACGGCGTGCGGGTCGCGCGGGGCAGCCGGGTGCGGTTGCACCCGATGCGCAACGCCGACGCGCAGGACATCTTCGTCGCGGGCAAGACCGCCCGCGTGACGTCGGTGCACGAGGACGTGGAGGGCAACAAGCATGTCGCGGTCGTCGTCGACGACGACCCCGCCGCCGAGCTGCACGACTGGTACGGCCGCTACCTGTACTTCTCCCCCGACGAGGTCGAGCCACTCGAAGCTGGACAACCCGCAAAACCCTGAAAGGAGTTCCAAATGGAAGTCTTAGGCTGGATATTCGTCGCCATCATCGCGTTGGTGGCCGCGGTCGCAGTCATGCTCGGACTGATATCGCTGCCCGACGCCCGCCGCTACCTGAAGTTGAGGCGTATGTAGCCGACCGGGGGAATCGATGACAGCGCGCATCCTGGTAGCCGGGATCGGCAATATCTTCCTGGGGGATGACGGATTCGGCTCGGAAGTCGTCCGCAACGCCGAGATCCCGCGGGATGACGCGGGCGTCCGGGTCATCGACTACGGCATCCGCGGCATGCACCTGGCCTACGACCTGCTCGAAGAGTGGGACTCGTTGGTCCTCGTCGACGCCGTGCCCAGCCGCGGCAGCCCCGGCACGTTGCACGTGTTCCAGGCCGACTGCGAACAAGACTCGGACGCAACGGGTTTGGACGCCCACAGCATGGACCCGGCCGCCGTGTTCGCCAGCCTGCGGGCCCTGGGCGGCAGCCCGCCGTACACCGTGGTCGTGGGCTGCGAGGCGGGCAGCGTCGAGGAAGGCATCGGTCTGAGCGAGCCGGTGGCCAAGGCCGTCCCCCGCGCCGCGCGGGCCGTCGAGGAAATCGTCGCGGCGCTGCAGACGTCCACCGTACGAGAGGACCGCTGAGCCATGTGTCTGGGGATCCCCGGTCAAGTGATCCGGATGTTGGACGGATACGAGGGACAGCTCGCGCTGGTCGACGTCACCGGCGAGGAGCGCCGGGTCAACGTCGGCATGCTGCCGGAGGAGACGTTCGCGCCCGGCGACTGGATAATCATCCACATGGGCTTCGCCGTGGAGAAGACGGACCGCGCCGGCGCGGAGGAAGCGATGGCCGGCCTCGAGCTGATGGGCAGGGGCCGCCCCGACCCGACGGTCAGCCCGGGGGGCGGTTGAGATGACCCAGTCCCCCCTGATGCTGCGGATTGATGACGTCCGGCAGCGCTTCACCGTGACCGGTGTCGTCCAGGGGGTTGGCTTCCGTCCGTTCGTCCACCGCGTCGCCAGCGAGCTCGGCCTGGCCGGATTCGTCGGCAACGATTCCGGGGCGGTGTTCCTCGAGGTGCAGGGCGACCGCGGGCGCGTCGAGGAATTCGGTCGCCGGCTGCGCGCCGAGGCGCCGCCGCTGGCGCGTATCGGCAACGTGACCGTCACCGACCTGGCCGTCGAGGCCGTCGGTGACTGCGCGTTCCGGATCGTCGAGAGCCGGACGATCGCCGGTGAGCGCATTCTTAAGACGCCGATCCCGCCCGACATCGCGGTGTGCGACGACTGCGTCCGGGAGTTGTTCGACCCGCGCGACCGCCGTTACCGGCACCCCTTCGTGTCCTGTACCAACTGCGGGCCGCGGTTCACCATCATCCGCGAATTGCCCTACGACCGCCCGGCGACCACCATGTCGGGATTCGCCATGTGCGACCGCTGTGCGGCCGAATACCACGACCCGGCGGACCGCCGCTTCCACGCGCAGCCGATCGCGTGCCCGGATTGCGGCCCGTCGCTGCGGTTTTCGTCGGTCGCCGGTGAGGTCACCGGATCGGATGCCTCGCTGGCGGCCGCCCAGCGCGCCCTGGCGGACGGTGCCGTCGTCGCCGTCAAGGGGATCGGCGGCTACCACCTGGCCTGCGCGGTCGACGACGACGGGGCGGTCGGCGCCCTTCGGGCCCGAAAGGTGCGGGGCGCCAAGCCGTTCGCCATGCTCGTCCGCGACCTCGAGGTCGCGCGGCGCTACGCGCACGTCGACGCCGACGAGGCCGCGGTGCTGTCGAGCCCCGCCCGCCCGATCGTGCTGCTGCGCCGCCGCGAGGGTGCGCCCGTCGCCGAAGCCGTCGCGCCGGGCAGCCCGCTGCTCGGGCTGATGCTGCCGTACTCACCCGTCCATCACCTGCTGTTGACACCCGTCCCCGACGCGCTGGTGATGACAAGTGCCAACCGCTCCGACGAGCCCATCTGCTTCACCGATGGCGATGCCGCCGAACGCCTTCCGGCGCTGTGCGACGCGGTCCTCGACCACAACCGGCCGATCCACGTGCCGTGCGACGACTCCGTGGTGCGCGTGATTGACGGTCGCGAGTTGCCGATCCGCCGGTCCCGGGGCTATGCGCCGCTGCCCGTCGATCTCGGGCGGACGGGCCCGGCGGTGCTCGCGGTGGGCGGGGAGCTGAAGAACACCTTCTGCCTCACCGACGGCTCGCGGGCGTACCTGTCCGGCCACATCGGCGACATGGCCACCTGGGAGACGCTGCGGGCATTCGAGCGCGCGGTCGGTCAGCTCTCCGGGATGCGCGGCGAGCCGGCACGAATGGCCGCGGACCTGCACCCGGGGTATCACACCCGGGACTGGGCGGAGCGCCGCGCGGGCGAGCGGCCGCTGGATCTCGTCCAGCACCACCACGCGCACGTCGTCTCGCTGCTGGCCGAGCACGGCCGGCTTGGGGAGCCCGTCATCGGGGTGTCGTTCGACGGGACCGGCTATGGCTGCGACCAAACCATCTGGGGCGGTGAGGTTCTGGCCCTCGGGACCGACAGCCACCGGTTCGTCCGGGCCGGCCATCTGCTGCCGGTTCCGCTGCCGGGCGGTGACGCCGCGGTGCGCAACCCATGGCGGATGGCGCTGTCCCAATTGTGGATGGCCGGCATCGACTGGACCCCCGATCTCCCGCCGGTCGCCGCCGCGACCGAGGACGAATTGCGACTCACCCGTTCGCAATTGGAGAGCGGAGCCGGGTGTGTCCCGTGTTCGAGCGTCGGCCGGCTGTTCGACGCGGTCGCCTCGCTGCTCGGGGTGCGGCACCGGATCGACTACGAGGGCCAGGCCGCCATCGAGCTCGAGGCTCTCGCGGAGACGGCCTCGGACGACCAGGGGCCGTCGCTGCCGCTGACGGTACGGGCCGACGGGGTGATCGATCCGACGACCATGGTGCAAACAATGGTGGCGGCCCGTTACGCCGGCACCGCGCCCGCGCTGCTGGCCGCCGCCTTCCACGAGGCGCTCGCGGACGCCGTCGCCAAGGTGGTCCGTCGTGTGGCGGGCGATATCCGCCTCGTGGGGCTCACCGGCGGCGTCTTCCAGAACGTGCTGCTGCTGCGTGCTTGCCGTAAGCGCTTGCAGCGCAACGGATTCGATGTCCTGACTCATCACATCGTCCCGCCCAATGACGGCGGGCTGGCGCTGGGTCAGGCCGCGATCTCGATGCTGACGGGTTTGGAAGAGGATGACTGAGGTGACTACTACTGCCATTGATCGCGGGCTGGGCGCCGAGTTGGCGGAGGACCTGGCGGCCGCCGCGTTCACGCTGGCCAAGCGTTTCGCCGCGGGGGCGACCATGTGGTCGATCGCGCCGTCGTGGGAACCGCACGCGCTGCACATCGCGGTCGAGTTCGTGCACCCGGTGATCGTGGGCAAGCGGGCGCTGCCCGCGGTCGCGCTGACCGGACCGGAGTTGGTGGACCTGGTGCGGGTGTCGGTGCGGCCCGGCGACATCGTGGTCGCGGTCTCCGGGGCCGACGACCCGCAGGTGCGCTCGGTGATGCGGCGCGCCCCGGCGTGGGGGGCGACCACGATCTGGATCGGCAGCGGCGAGCGGCCCCCGGCCGGGATGGCCGATCACGTGCTGTGGCTCGACGACCCGGATCCGCGGGTGCCCGCGACGGGCGGCTTCGTGCTGTTCTATCACCTGCTGTGGGAGCTGACCCACGTGTGTTTCGAGCACCCGGGGTTGCTGAAAGACGACTGCTCGGAAGGGGTTTGCGTTACGTGCAGCGACGAGGGGCGCCTGGGCGAAGTCGTCGGCCCGTCGGCGGGCGGCCAAGCGTCGGTGCGCACCGCGCGTGGCGTCGAGGACGTGATCACCACGCTCGTCGACCCGGTCGACGCCGGCGACCTGGTGCTGGTGCATGCCGGCGCGGCGATCGGCCGGCTGGAGGACTGCTGATGAGTCAAGACGAGCCCACCAACTTCCTGTACCCGTTCATCGACGCGCAGGAGGATGACGCGAAGTCGCTGCTGGCCGACCTGGCCGCGTCCGCGCAGGCGAAGGCGGCCGAGAGCCTGGCGCTGCGGCGCTCCACCCTGGAGGCCAACGCCGACCTGGTGGAGGCGGCCGCCGCCGAGCTGGCACGCCGTTTCGCGGCGGGCGGGCGGCTGTTCACCTTCGGAAACGGCGGCAGCTGTACCGATTCCACGACGCTGGCGAGGCTGTTCGCCCGGCCGCCCATCGGCAGGCCGCTGCCCGCGTGGTCGCTGACGGCCGACCAGGCGGTAATGACCGCACTGGGCAACGACGTCGGATTCGAGTTGGTGTTCGCCCGCCAGTTGATCGCGCGGGCGAAAGCCGGCGACATCGCGATCGCCATGTCGACTAGCGGCGGGTCGCCCAACCTGCTCGCCGCGCTGGCCGAAGCGCACCGGCGCGAGCTCTACACGATCGGTTTCGCCGGCTACAGCGGCGGCGCCTTCGCCGACAACCCGAACGTGGACGCCTGCTTCGTCGTTCGGTCGCAAAGCGTGCACCGGATTCAGGAGTCGCAGGCGCTGCTGGGCTACCAGCTGTGGCTGAGTGTGCATCACCAGCTGGGCGATGAAGGTCTGGGGGCGGCATGAACAAGCCGGCGGGCGAATACCTTTCGTCGGGCCCGCGGTTCGGCGAGGGCGAGGTGATCGAGCGGATCGAGTCGTTCCGCAGGCGTCGCCCCCGGTTGCTCGACGACCACGTGACGCTGGCCCACGGGGCGGGCGGCAAGGCCTCGGCCGCGCTGGTGGACGCGGTGTTCCTGGAGGCCTTCCGCAACCCGCTGCTGGAGTCCCTCGGCGACGGCGCGGTCCTGGCGCTGCCGGGCGGCGAGCGCCTGGCGATGTCGACGGACTCGTTCGTGGTGCAGCCCAGGCGTTTTCCCGGCGGGTCGATCGGTGAGCTCGCCGTCCACGGCACCTGCAACGACCTCGCGATGGCTGGCGCCGTGCCGTCCTGGATCTCCGCGGCGTTCGTCATCGAAGAGGGCTTCCCGATCGCCGAGTTGAAGGAGATCGTCGCCGACATGGCGGCCGCCGCCGCGGTCGCGGGTGTGCAGATCGTCACCGGCGACACCAAGGTGGTGCCCAAGGGCGCGGCCGACGGGCTGTTCGTCACCACCACCGGCGCGGGCGTCATCCCCGACGGGCGGGCGCTGTCGGCGCGGTCGGTGCGCACCGGGGACAAGGTGCTGCTGTCGGGGCCGATGGGCGATCACGGCATGGCCGTCATGCTCGCCCGCGGCGACCTGGCGATCGAGGCCGACATCGCCTCCGACACCGCGTCGGTCAGCCCACTGGTGGAGCTGCTCTTGGCGGCCGCCCCGTCCACCCGGTGGATGCGCGACGCGACCCGCGGTGGGGTCGGCACCGTGTGCAACGAACTCGCCCAGGCCTGCGGCCTCGGGGTGCTGCTGGAAGAGGAGCGACTTCCCGTGCGGCCCATGGTCAATGGCGCCTGCGAGTTGCTCGGCATCGATCCGTTGTACGTCGCCAACGAGGGCAAGTTCGTCGCCGTCGTCGCCGCGGAGGAGGCCGACGCCGGGCTGGCCGCGTTGCGGTCCCATCCCCTGGGCGCCGACGCGGCCGAGGTCGGGGAGATTGTCACCGAACCCGCCGAAACCGTGGTGCTGCGCACCGGGTTCGGCGGAACGCGGATCGTCGACATGCTCGTCGGGGACCCGCTGCCGAGGATTTGCTAGAGGAGATGGGCTGACATGTGTCTTGGGATTCCGGGCCGGATCGTCGAAATCACCGATCCCGCCAACTATCTGGCCAAGGTGGACGTCAGCGGCGTGCAGCGCACCATCAGCGTGCGCCTGCTGGAGGACGACATGCCCGAGCCCGACGACTGGGTGCTGGTCCACGTCGGCTTCGCCATGGCCAAGATCGACGAGAGCGAGGCGCTGCTCACGCTGGCCGCGATCCAGAAACTCGGTGAGGCCTATCAAACCGAGATGGAAGCCTTCGACTCGTCGGCCATCATCTAAGGGGAACTGCTATGAAATTCGTTGACGAGTTTCGTGATCCGGCCGCGGCGCGCAAGCTGCTGGGCGCCATAAACAGCCTGGCGCGTTTGGCTGGCGACGGTGGCGAACAGTTCAAGTTCATGGAGGTGTGTGGCGGGCACACGCACACCATCTACCGGCACGGCATCGAACACCTGCTGCCCGACAACGTCGAGCTGGTGCACGGCCCGGGCTGCCCGGTCTGCGTGATCCCGATGGGCCGCATCGACGACGCGATGTGGCTGGCCGGCCAGCCCGACGTCATCTTCACCTGTTTCGGCGACATGATGCGCGTGCCCGGGTCCAACGGCAGCCTGCTGGACGCCAAGGCGCGCGGCGCCGACGTGCGGTTCGTCTACTCGCCGCTTGACGCGCTGAAGATCGCCGTCGACAACCCCGACAAGCAAATCGTGTTCTTCGCCATCGGCTTCGAGACCACCGCGCCCTCGACCGCGGTGACGCTGGTGCGCGCCCGCGACCTGGGCCTGCCCAATTTCAGCGTCTTCTGCAACCACGTCACCATCGTCCCGCCGATCAAGGCCATCCTGGAATCCCCCGACTTGCGGCTGTCCGGGTTCATCGGACCCGGGCACGTGTCGACGGTGGTGGGCAACCGCCCCTACCGGTTCGTGCCCGAGGTGTACCGAAAGCCGTTGGTAGTGGCGGGTTTCGAGCCGCTGGACATCCTGGCGGCGGTCGCGATGCTGCTGAGCCAGATCCGCGAGGGCCGCTGCGAGGTGGAGAACCAGTACAAGCGTGTGGTGCCCGAGCGCGGCAACCCCGCGGCGCTGGCCCTGATGGGCAAGGTGTTCGCGCTGCGCCCGCA
This sequence comes from Mycobacterium sp. UM_CSW, assembly GCF_000455205.1. Classification (GTDB taxonomy): domain Bacteria; phylum Actinomycetota; class Actinomycetes; order Mycobacteriales; family Mycobacteriaceae; genus Mycobacterium. Next base: position 36,707 of record NZ_AUWQ01000066.1, read on the forward strand.
CTTCGAATGGCGCGGGCTGGGCTTCATCTCGCAGAGCGCGCTGCGGCTGCACGACGACTTCGCGGAATTCGACGCCGAGCTGCGCTTCGCGATGCCCGGCGTGCGCGTCGCCGACCCCAAGGCCTGCCAGTGCGGCGAGGTGCTCAAGGGTGTCCTCAAGCCCTGGGAGTGCAAGGTTTTCGGCACCGCGTGCACCCCCGAGACGCCGATCGGCACGTGCATGGTGTCGCCCGAGGGAGCGTGCGCGGCCTACTACAACTTCGGCCGCATGCACCGCGACGCGGTCAAGCTGGTGGGGCGCACTTGACCGACATCCGCGGTGCCGAGATGTTCGCCCGGTACGCGTACGCCCCCAACGCCCTTGGCTACTGCGGGCCCCCGCTCGGGGCCACCCTGCGCGACGGGTCCGTCGACGAGGTGCGCCGCGCGGCGACGGGATTTTCCGGGGCCTGGCCCTACCTGCAGGTCCTGTCCCGGCTGACCGGCATCGCCGACCCGCTGGATTACCGGCTCGTCGAATCCTATTGGCTCGGTGGCGGTCTCGGCGCCGGCCTGGATCCGGGCGCGTTCTTCGACGCGCTGCTGGAGATCATCGGCCCGCAGGCCGGCCGGTACTGGTCGCACCTCACCCCCGAGCTGGGCCACGAGGCCGCCGCCAACCACTGCTTTCACGTGTTCGGGGTGTATCCGTGGACCCGGTTTTTAGGACTTAAAAACCGAAGCATGGATGAGCACCCGCTGAGCGTCCTGGACAACTGCCGGATCACCTGGGGCACAGTCGTTTCCCGCGACAACGACGACGTCGAGGTGTCGTGCCGGAAGCTCCTCTGGGACGGCCGGGCCCTGAGGCTGTCCGAGCCCGCTGTCCGCCCGCTCGACGTCTGGGCCGACGGGTACAGCGCCGTGCCCGACGTCGCCGTCGGCGACGAAGTCGCGGTGCACTGGGGCCGGCTGTGCGGCCGGCTGACACCGGAGCAGGTTGGCGCGCTCGCCGACAGCACCGACCGTCAGCTGCGGGTGACCAGCCAACGACTGGCGCACGTTTAGGCAAGAATCGCGCAAGGATTAGGCAAGGCGCCCGCCGGACGCTGTGCACATGAGCACACCTTCGTACCGTCGGCGGGCCATCACCAAGCTCGCGCTGATCGCCGCGGCGACCGTTGTGGCAGCGTGCGCGCACACGACAGCGCCCGCAACGGTGATGCCCAAGACCAGTCCGACGACCACGTCGCGCGCGCCTGGCAAGGGCGCGGTCACCTTCGAATACTTGCAGCGCGCGCCCGTCCCGGGGCTGTGCGAGCACGATCCGGGCCAACTGAGAGGCGGTGAATTGCCGCAACAAGAGGGGCATCCCGGACACGTCGGGATCGCGTTGAACTACAACACGGGCGCCTACAAGGTCGCGTTTGGCGACCTGACCGGGCGCGGAGGCGACGCCGCCATGGTCATCCACTGCAATGCCGGTGGGGTCGGGTGGCCGGAGATCGTGCAGCTCTACACCGCGGGCCCGCAGCTCTCAAAAACCGGGCCCACGCGGCTGGGTGGAATCGACCTCGACGACCTCACCCACGGCGGCAGGGAAGTCGTGACCGATCTGTCCATCTCGGACCATGTCGTGCATGTGACGTGGATGACCACCGGTCCGAATGAGGCAATGTGTTGCGGGACCGTGGAGATGAAGGCCGACCTCCGTTGGGACGGTTCCACGGTGGTTGCCCAGAACGTGCGCCGAGTCAACTGAGACCGTCTGGCGTGCCAGACTGGCCCGATGGCCGGTTCGATCTGCGACGTGCTGCCGGCCGCGGCCGCGTTGCTCGGCGCCCCCGACGGGGCCGACCGGTTGGGCCTCGCGGAATCCGTCGGCGACGTCGACCGCGTCGCGGTCGTGCTGGTCGACGGGATGGGGTGGCACCTGCTACCCAAGCTGACCGGTGACGCGCCGCTGCTGGCCTCGGTGCTGGCCGGCGGCACCGGGAACCTGACCGAACTCACCTGCACCTTTCCGTCGACGACGCCGACCAGCCTGGTGTCCCTGGGCACCGGCGCTTGGCCCGGAGAGCACGGCATCCTCGGTTTCACCCTCAATGTGCCCGGCACCGAGCGGGTGCTCACCCACATCGTCTGGCGCGACGACCCGCCCCACGCCGAATGGCAGCCGCTGCCGAGTTGGTTCGGCCGGCTCGAGCGGGCCGGCATCGCCGCGCGGGCGGTGCTGCCCGCGCCGTTCATCGGCAGCGGGTTGACCGACGCGGCGTACCGCGGCGCGCGCTTCCGCCCGACACAGCCGACCGACGACTACGCCCAGCTGGTGGCCGACGAGGTGCAGGCGGGGCCGGGCCTGGTCTTCGGCTACATCGCCGACCTGGACACCGCCGCCCACCTGTTCGGCATCGGATCCCAGCACTGGCACGAGGCGGCGGTGCGCGTCGACGCCCTGCTGACCCGGCTGGTCGATACCCTGCCGCCGAACGCGGCGCTGCTGGTGACCGCCGACCACGGCGGCCTCAATGTCCCCCCGGACGCCCGCGTCGATCTCGACACCGACCCGCGGCTGGGCGACGGGGTGCGCGTGGTCGCCGGCGAGCCGCGGGTGCGCTACCTGCACACCGAGCCGGGCGCCGCCGCCGACGTGCGGGCCGCCTGGGCCGAGACGCTCGACGGCCGGGCACACGTCTACGACCGCGAGCACGCCGTGGCCACCGGGATGTTCGGGCCGGTGAACCCGGCGCACCTGGCGCGGATCGGCGACGTCGTCGTCGTCTGCACCGGCGACACCGCCGTGCTGGCGACCGCCCACGAGCCCCCGGAATCCGCCCGCCTCATCGGCTTTCACGGCGGGGCGACCCCGGTCGAGATGGCGATTCCATTGATCGTTTTCTGACCCGCCCAGGCACCTCGGCGAGTCACCACCAGGCCATGCGCAACCGCGCCAGGTCCTTCAGCCGAACGAACGCACGCCCAAGGCGCATCCGGACGGCCTCAGGGACACGCGGCCGCCGGATGCGTCGGCGCTTGGAGTCGCTGCCCACACCCGCGCTGGCGCGAACGCGGGAAGTATCCGGGGACAGCCACCGGGGCGCCCCCGCCAAGTCGGAAGGCATGGGTTCGTGCAGCATCCGGGGACGGCGCAAGCCGCCTGAGACCGGGCAATAGATGCCAGTGGGATCGCTTTTCATGGAGCCATCCCGGGGGATCCACACACCCGAAGGGTGCTGGAGAATTTCCCTGCCGCAGTGGCGGCAGGTGGCCGCATACAACTTTCGTCCCCCGTGATATTCGCTTGCAGGTTAGCGCCGCCCCCGACTGCACCGCTGGTTATGTCAACCTTACTTCGCAGTCACCCAAAAATGAAAGCACCTGTTTTCAAAGTCGGCGCCGAGCGTTCTCACAGCTCACTCCCCGTTATGAGAGCAAACAGGCTGTAACCCTGGCACGTATATCAAGGCATTCGGGTGCATTCGGGTGGAGAGGTGGTAATGGATTTCGCGACGCTTCCCCCGGAGATCAACTCCGGGCTGATGCATTCGGGCCCCGGCGCGGGATCGATGGCGGAGGCCGCCACGGCCTGGGACCGGCTTGCCGCGGGGCTGTATGCGGCGGCGGCGCAGACGCCGATGCTGGAGGGCGCGGCACCTTACGTGATTTGGCTGAACGCTGCCGCGGCGCGCGCCTCTCAAGCGGGCGCCCAGGCCGCGGCGGCGGCCAGAGCCCACGATTCGGCGCTGGCGGCGACGGTTCCCCCACCGGCGATCACCGCCAACCGCGCGCAGCTAAGGTCGCTGGGCCGCCGGAACTGCCTTGCGCAAAGCGGCCCGGCCATCGCGGACGTCGACGCCGAGTATGAGCAGATGTGGGCCCGCGACGCCGACGCCATGTACGCCTACGCCCGCGCGGCGGCCGACGCGGCGACGCTGGTCCCGTTCAGCTCGCCGCCGGGATATCCGGGCGCGACGGCCGGTCCCTGGGCCCTGCGCTCGGCGCCGGACGTCGTGTCTGCCGGCGGTCGGGTGATGTCGGCCATTCCCGCAGCGCTGCAGGCGTTTTCGGCGTCGCCGCTGACGCCCCTGGAGGCGTCGCTGTCGCCGGTGACCGCGCCGCTGTCCAGGCTGAGTTCCCTGTGCGCACCGTCGGGCCCCGCGATCGGATACCTCAGCGCCCTCAACAAAACTGCGGCGCTGCGCTCGCTCGTCCGGAAGCCGGCCCGCGTCGGACCGTTGGCCAGTTTCGGACGCGGGACGTCGATCGGGGGGCTCTCGGTGCCACGGGCGTGGGCAATGGCGATGGCGCGGCTGCGCCACCCGGCCGTCAGAGCGGGGTGACGTAGGCGGAGCTGATGCCGCCGTCGACCAGGAACGTCGACGCGGTGATGAACGAGGCGTCGTCGCTGGCCAAAAACGCCACCGCGGCGGCGATTTCGTCCGGCTCGGCGAATCGGCCCAGCGGCACGTGCACCAGCCGGCGCGCCGCGCGTTCTGGATCCTTCGCGAAAAGCTCTTGCAGGAGAGGGGTGTTGACCGGTCCGGGGCACAGCGCGTTGACGCGGATGCCCTGCCGGGCGAACTGCACGCCCAGCTCCCGCGACATCGCCAGCACCCCGCCCTTGGACGCGGTGTAGGAGATCTGCGACGTGGCCGACCCCAGCACCGCGACGAACGACGCCGTGTTGATGATCGACCCCTTCTGCGCGGGCACCATGTGCCGCAGCGCGGCCCGGCAACACAGGTAGACCGATTTGAGGTTGACGTCCTGGACTCGTTGCCACGCAGGGAGTTCGGTGTTTTCGATCAGGTCGTCCTCGGGCGGTGAGATGCCGGCGTTGTTGAACGCGATGTCGACCCAGCCGTACGCCTCGGCGGCGGCGTCGAACAGCGCGTTGACCGCGTCCTCGTCCGAAACATCCGTCGGCACAAACAAACCCGAGAGTTCCTCGGCGGCGGCCGCGCCGGCGTCGCGGTCGACGTCGCCCACGACGATGCTCGCGCCTTCGGCGCGCATCCGCCGTGCCGCGGCCAACCCGATGCCGCCGGCACCGCCGGTGATCACCGCGAAACGGCCCGCCAGCCGCTGCGACAGGTCCATTACGAGCCCTCCTTGACGGCGATGAACACGTTCTTGGTCTCGGTGAAATGCAATGGCGCGTCAGGGCCCAGCTCGCGGCCCAGGCCGGACTGCTTGAACCCGCCGAACGGCGTGTTGTAGCGGACCGACGAGTGCGAATTCACGGACAGGTTGCCGGACTCGACCGCCCGCGACACCCGCAGGGCCCGGGACAGGTCGTCGGTCCAGATGGATCCCGACAGCCCGTAGGCGGTGTCGTTGGCGAGCGCGACGGCGTCGTCCTCGTCGTCGAACGCCAACACGGTGACGACGGGACCGAAGATCTCCTCGGTGACGGCGCGGTCGTTTCGCTGCGGGGTGAGAACCGTTGGTGGAAACCAGAATCCGCGACCGGACGGCGCGGTGCCCCGGAAGGCGACGGGGGCGTCGTCGGGCACGTAGGAAGCGACCTTGTCGCGGTGCGCGCCCGACACCAGGGGCCCCATCTCGGTGTTGCGGGATGCGGGGTCGCCGACAGCGACGGCCTTGACCGCCGGCTCGAGCAACTCCATGAACCGGTCATACACGCTGCGCTGCACCAGGATCCGGCTGCGCGCACAGCAGTCCTGCCCGGCATTGTCGAACACCCCGGCGGGCGCGGTCGCCGCCGCGCGCTCCAGGTCGCAGTCGGCGAAGACGATGTTGGCGCTCTTGCCGCCGAGTTCCAGCGTCACCCGCTTGACCTGCGCCGCCGCGCCCGCCATCACGCTCTTGCCCACCTCGGTGGAGCCGGTGAACACCACCTTGCGCACTCCCGCGTGGGTGACCAACCGCTCCCCCGCCACGGCGCCCTTGCCGGGCAGCACCTGGAGCAGGTCCGCATCGAGCCCCGCCTCGACCGCCAGCTCGCCCAGCCGCATCGTGGTCAGCGGCGTCCACTCGGCGGGCTTGACCAGCACGGCGTTGCCGGCGGCCAGCGCGGGGGCGATGCTCCACGACGCGATCGGCATCGGGAAGTTCCACGGCGTGATCACGCCGATGACGCCCAGCGGCTCGTTGAAGGTGACGTCGATGCCGTCGGCGACGGGAATCTGCTTGCCGGACAAGCGCTCCGGGCTGCCCGAGTAGAACGTCAGCACATCGCGGACGTGGCCGGCCTCCCATTCCGCGGACGCGATCGGGTGCCCCGAGTTGGCCACCTCGAGCGCGGCCAGCTCGTCGACGTGGGCGTCGACGACGGCGGCGAACGCCCGCAGGGCCGCCGCACGCCCGGCCGGCGCCAACCGCGCCCAGCGTCGCTGGGCCGCGCGGGCGCGCGCCACGGCGTCGTCGACGGCAGGGGCGTCGAAGAGCTCGACGGAACGCAGCACTTCCTCGGTCGCGGGGTTGACCAGTTGCGTTGCCGTCATCGGGTGACCCGCGCGGCTTCCACCACCGCCTTGAACAGCCGCAGGTCGTCGAGCGATTTCTCCGGATGCCATTGCACCGCAAGCGCGAACCTCTCGCCGGGCACCTCGACTGCCTCCACCACGCCGTCGGGGTCCATCGCGCTGACTGCCAGGCCGTCACCGACCTTGTCGATGGCCTGGTGGTGATAGCAGGGCGCGTCGACGCACTCCCCGATCAACGCGGCCAGGCGCGTGCCCGCCACGGTGCGCACCGGCAACCGGTTGAACACCCCGTTGCCGGCGCGGTGGCCGTTGTGGCCGAGGACGTCGGGCAGGTGCTGGTGCAGGGTGCCGCCGAAGGCGACGTTGAGCAGTTGCGCGCCGCGGCAGATGCCCAGCACGGGGAGCCCGCGGTCCAGTGCGCCGCGCAACAGCGCCAACTCCCAGGCGTCGCGGTCCGTGCGCGGCGAGTCGGTGGCCGGATGCGGGTCCTGGCCGTAGCCGGCCGGGTCGACGTCGTAGCCGCCGGTGATCACCAGCGCGTCCAGGCTGTCCAGCAGGCGATCGACGACCTCGGGGTCCGCCGGCTGCGGCGGCAGCAGCGCCGCGATGCCACCGGCCATGACGACACCCTCGAAGTAGTCGGCGGGCAGGTAACCGGCGGGGATATCCCAGATCCCGGTCCGCACCTGTTCGAGATAACTGGTCAGGCCGACGACGGGGCGCCTATAGCCGTTCAAACCCTCGCATCCTCTCCCAGTCGGTGACCGCCGCGTTGAACGCCGCCAACTCCACGCGGGCATTGTTCAGGTAGTGCGCGACGACGTCGTCGCCGAAGGCCTCCCGCGCGAGCGCCGACCCTTCGAAGAATGCCGCCGCCTCTGCGAGCGTGCCGGGCAGCCGGTCGACGTCGGGTGCCTCGTAGGCATTCCCGGTGTAGGGCGCGGGCGGCTCGAGGCCCCGTTCGATACCGTACAGCCCCCCGGCGATCAGCGCCGCCGCAGCGAGGTAGGGGTTGACATCGCCGCCGGGCACCCGGCATTCGACCCGCAGGTTGCGCCCGTGGCCGACCACCCGCAGCGCGCAGGTGCGGTTGTCCAGGCCCCACGCGATCGCGGTCGGCGCGAAGCTGCCGTCGGCGAATCGCTTGTACGAGTTGATGTTTGGCGCGTAGAACAGCGTCAGTTCGCGCAGCGTGGCCAACAGGCCCGCAATGAAACCGCAAAACGTCGCCGACATGCCGTGCGGGCGGGCGCCGTCGTCGAACACGGCCGTATCGTCCGGCCCGCGCAGCGACAGGTGGATGTGGCAGCTATTGCCCTCCCGCTCATCGTATTTCGCCATGAACGTCAGACTCTTGCCGTGCTGGTCCGCGATCTCCTTGGCGCCGTTCTTGTAGATAGTGTGGTTGTCGCAAGTGACCAGCGCCTCGGCGTAGCGGAACCCGATTTCCTGCTGGCCCCGGTTGCATTCGCCCTTGACGGCCTCGAACCGCAGGCCCGCGCCCTCCATCCCCAGCCGGATGTCGCGCAGCAGCGGCTCCATCCGCGACGACGCCAGCATCGCGTAGTCGATGTTGTAGTCGCTGGCCGGCGTCAGCCCGCGGTAGCCGCTCGCCCAAGCCTGGCGGTACGGCTCGTCGAACACGATGAACTCCAGCTCGGTGGCGATGTCGGCGGCCAGGTCGCGCTCGCCCAGCCGGGCGAGCTGGCGGCGCAGGATCGCCCGGGGCGCGACGGCGACCTCACCGCCGTCGGCCCAGCCGAGGTCGGCGATCACCAGGGCGGTGCTTGGCAGCCACGGGACCAGGCGCAGGGTGGCCAGGTCCGGCGTCATCACCATGTCGCCGTAGCCGGTTTCCCAGCTCGACATCGCGTAGCCGGACACCGTGTTCATGTCGACATCGACGGCCAGCAGATAGCTGCAGCACTCGGCGCCGTGCGCGGCGACCTCGTCGACGAAGAGCCTGGCCGACATGCGCTTGCCGACCAGCCGGCCCTGCATGTCGGCGAACGCCACGATGACGGTGTCCACCGCGCCGCCGCCCACCAGCTCGTCCAGCGCGGCTAACGTGAGCATGGCGGAAGGCGCTACCACGTGCTGGTGCGCAGGACGATCTCGGCGGCCAGCTGTGCCGTCGACTCCTGCACGGTGCGCCGGCCGAGGTCGACCACGCGGTATTCGGCGTAGACGTACCGCTGGCTCGCGTCCGCCACGGCCTTGGCGGCCGGCGAGCTGACCAGCACGGTGGTGCCGATTTCCACCGGCGGGCAGTGCTCGTCGAGCACCACGCCGTTGGGGTCGGCCACCCGCGGATGCCCGCGGTCGATCACGACCAGGCCGACGAACCGGCCCAACCGGGTGGCCGCCAGTTCCCAGGCGAGCTCACCGCCGGCCCGGTCGCCGAAGACCACAGCCCAGCGAATGCCCAGCGAGTCGAGGATGCCGACCACCGATTTCGCGGTCAGGCGCGGGTCGAGGCCGACGACGACCGTGCGAAGCGAGGCGGTATGCAGGCGCTCACACACCGCGTCGTAGGCGACCGGCGAGCGCTGCTGGTCTCCGAGGATGACGACGACGACACCCTTCTCCGGCCCGGCTACGGACACCGGAACGGGAAATCCGTCGAGCGTGGTCATCATCGAGTGCACTCACGCACGTTACCTGTCAAAGGCCAGCGTGCGCGAGGTTTCGTCCTCTCCTACTGGCGTAACGCACTGGCAATGAACGGTCGGGGCGGCGGCCCGTCGAACAGCCCGAGGACCGCGTCGACGTCGAGATGGGCGGCCAGCAGGTCGGCGATCGCGTCGAGTTGGGTTTCGCGGCCCGCGGCGACGTCGGTGTCGGCGACGACGAAACCGTCGCGGCCGGCCGCGTCGGCGACCCGGGTGAGCCAACCCCGGCGGAAGTCGTCGTTGTCGAGCAGGCCGTGCCAGTGGGTGCCGAAGACGGCGCCGCGCACGACGCCCTGGGCTTCGGCGTCCTGTTCGAACCAGGTGTCCTCGGCGCAGCGGGAGAGCCGCCCGTGGTGGATTTCGTATCCGGAGAGCGGCTGCTGCCAGCGCCGCAGCACCTTGGGCTTGCCGAAGGCGATGTCGGCGTCGAGCAGGCCCAGCCCGGCGACCTCCCCCGCGCCGGATTCGACCGTGTCCTCGATGCGCCGGCACAGCATCTGGAACCCGCCGCAGATGCCCAGCACCGGCTTACCGGCCCGGGCGTGGTCGACGAGTGCGCCGGCCAGGCCGCGTTCGCGCAGCCACGACAGGTCGGCGACGGTCGCCTTGCTACCCGGGATCACGATCAGGTCGGTGTCGGCCACGTCGGCGGGATCGGTGATCCAGCGCACCAGCACGCCGGGCTCACAGGCCAGCGCCTCGACGTCGGTGGAGTTGGAGATGCGGGGCAGCCGGATCGCGGCGACCCGAAGCCACTGATCGCCGCGGGGCGGCGCGGGCGTGCCCAGGACGCGGCTCGCGACCACCGACAGCGAGTCCTCGGCGTCCAACCAGAGCTCCTCGGCGTAGGGCAGCACCCCGTAGGTCGGGCGGCCGGTCAGGGTGTGCAGCTGGCGCAGACCGGGTTCCAGCAGCGCGGGGTCGCCGCGGAACTTGTTGACGACGAAGCCGGCGATCAGCGCCTGGTCCTCGGGCTCGAGCACCGCGACCGTCCCGAACAGGTGCGCCAGCAGCCCGCCGCGATCGATGTCACCGACCAGAATCACCGGCAGGTTCGCGGCCCGGGCCAGCCCCATGTTGGCCAAATCCGTGGCCCGCAGGTTGATCTCGGCCGGCGAGCCGGCGCCCTCGCAGATCACCGCGTCGAATTCGGCTCGCAGGCTGGACAATTCGTCGGCGACGATGCCGGCCAGGCGGTCGCGGTGCGCGAAATAGCCGGCCGCGGTGACCGACTCGGCGACCTGGCCGCGGATCACCAGCTGCGAGGTGCGGTCGGCGCCCGGTTTGAGCAGGATCGGGTTGAACCGCACGCTGGGCTCCAGCCCCGCCGCGCGCGCCTGGATCGCCTGGGCGCGGCCGATCTCTCCGCCTTCGACCGTGACCACCGAGTTGTTGGACATGTTCTGCGCCTTGAACGGCGCCACCCGAATCCCCTTGCGCGCCAACAACCGGCACAGCCCCGCCACCACCACCGATTTACCGGCGTCGGAGCTGGTGCCCGCGACCAGCAGAGCCCCGCTCACCGTTCTGCGGCGACCAGACGCAGAATCGCACTTTCCAGGCGGAAACAGTGCGATTCTGCGTCTGCTCGCGTTAGAGACAAGTGAGGATCTCGGCGCCGGTGTCGGTGACCAGCAGCGTGTGCTCGAACTGGGCGGTCCACTTGCGGTCCTTGGTGACAACCGTCCAGCCGTCGTCCCAGATCTCGTAATCCAGCGCGCCGAGGTTGATCATCGGTTCGATGGTGAACGTCATTCCCGGCTGGATGATCGTCGCCACGGAGGGCTGGTCGTAATGCAGCACCACCAGCCCGTTGTGAAAGGTAGTGCCGATGCCGTGGCCGGTGAAGTCACGAACGACGTTGTAGCCGAACCGGTTTGCGTACGACTCGATGACGCGGCCGACCACCGAGAGCGCGCGGCCCGGCTTGACGGCGTTGATCGCGCGCATCGTGGCCTCGTGGGTGCGCTCCACGAGCAGCCGGTGCTCCTCGGCGACGTCGCCGGCCAGGAACGTCGCGTTGGTGTCGCCGTGCACCCCGTCGATGTAGGCGGTGACGTCGATGTTGACGATGTCGCCGTCCTCGATCACCGTCGAGTCGGGGATGCCGTGGCAGATGACCTCGTTGAGCGACGTGCAGCACGACTTCGGGAAGCCCTTGTAGCCGAGCGTCGACGGGTAGGCGCCGTTGTCGATCATGTACTCGTGGGCGATCCGGTCGAGTTCGTCGGTCGTCACCCCGGGCGCGACCGCCTTGCCCGCCTCGGCCAGGGCGCCGGCCGCGATCCGGCCGGCGACGCGCATCTTCTCGATCACCTCGGGCGTCTGCACCCACGGCTCGCTGCCCTCCCGCGCGGTCGGCTTGCCGACGTACTCGGGGCGGGGGATGCGCCCGGGCACCGGCAGAGTCGGCGATATCACCCCGGGAGAAAGCGCGGTGCGAGCTGGCATGGCGCCAGCTTAATAGCGTTCGCTCGACGGGGCGCGTGTGCGTCGGCGGCTTTGAGCGTGAGCGCAGGGCGCCACGGCTTCACAATCGCCGCCGCCAGTTCACCCGCAAGACCGTCAGCTCACGCGATGAACGGCCTCGGCGGGTTCACTAGACCCTCAGAAACCGCGCAGCGGTGGCAGCATTACCGCTAGTGCGGCCGTATTCGGCCACCCTGATCGACCGAAGGAGCGTCAGGACGATGCGTGCGATGCGTTCCCTCGTCGCCGACAGGGTTGGCGAACCGTCCGAGGTCCTGAACCTGCAGACCCGCCCGATTCCGGAGCCCGGTCCCGGCCAGGTCCGCATCCGGGTGTCAGCGGTACCGGTCGAGGCCAGCGATCTCCATACCATCCGCGGCCGGTACGGATTCACCCCGGAGTTCCCCGCGGTGCCCGGTATCGAATCCGTCGGTGTGATCGACGAAGTGGGTCGCGGTGCGGATGGCCTGACTGTCGGACAGCGGGTCATGACGGTCGGGGTGACGGGCACGTGGCAGGAGTACGTTGTCGCCGACGCCTCGCGGGTCGTGCCCGTTCCCGCGGGCATGAGCGATTCCACGGCCGCTCAGATTCTCAGTAATCCGCTCACTGCGGTGATCTTGACCGGCAATGAGCTCGATGTTCAACCGGGTGAATGGCTACTTCAGACCGCGGCCGGTTCAATCGTGGGCCGGTCGGTCATCCAACTCGGAGTGCACGTCGGCTTCAAGACGCTCAACGTGGTTCGCCGTCGATCCGCGGTCGAGGAGATCCTCGCGGCAGGGGGCACCGCGGTGATCTGCACCGAGGATGAGGACCTGCGCGAGCGGGTGGCCGACATAGCGGGCCACGACGGCGTGTCCAAGGCGATCGACTGTGTCAGCGGTCAGGTGGGTGCGGACGTGTCGCGCGCGCTGGCGGCGCGCGGTGAGCTGGTCGTCTACGGCGCGTTGTCCACGCATCGCCAGACCGATCCCGACAAACTCACCGTCCCGATCTTCGCGCGCTCGCTCATCTACGAAACCAAGACAGTTCGGGGGTTCTGGCTGTTCCGCTGGTTGACCGAAACCCCGACGGATCGGATAGCCGCGACGATCAACCGGACAGTTCAGCTCGCCGACAGCGGCGTGCTGCGCGTCCCGGAGGGCCAGCCCATCCCCGCCGAAAAGTTCAGCGAGGCTGTCCATTTGGCCGAAGCTCCCGCACACGGCGGCAAACCGCTGCTGGTGTTTGGGTTATGAGGCCGCGAGTGCGGCGAGTGCTTTTGCCGAATCACTGCCCGGCTCGGGGTGGTAAATGAACACCTGAGTGTCGGAGTCGGGGATGCTGAGCCTGGTGCGGCGAAGGTAGAGATCACCCGCCACGGGATGGCGGATGTGCAGAATGCCGGTCCGGTATCCGACGTCCGCGCGTGCCCAGAGTTCGCGGAATCGGTCGCTGGCCGCCGAGAGCTCGTCGACCAAGGCGCGCAAGCGGGGATCGCCCACATCACCGGCCACCGATTCCCGCAGACCACTCACCGCGACCTCAGTTGCCTCGTCCCAGTCGACGAAGAAATCGCGAGCAGCCGGCGCCAGCAGCCGCCACCGCAAGAAGTTTTCGCCGGGCGCGAACCCCGGAGACAACGCACACGCAATTGCATTGGCCGCCAACACATCCTGGTATCGGTTGGTGACGATCGCGGGAAGCGAGATCTGGTCGATCAGTTGATCCAGACCGTCAACCGCCGTCTCTGCAACGGGTCGAGGGTTGTGCGCCGACCGCAAGCCCGCAAGCCGATGCAGATGTTCGGTGGCATTGATGTCCAGTCGCAGCGCCCGGGCTAGCGCATCGATCACCTGTGCGGACGGGTGCCGGTCACGTCCTTGCTCAAGTCGCAGGTAGTAGTCAGCGCTAATCCCGGCGAGCATCGCCAATTCCTCGCGCCGCAATCCCGAGACACGCCTGCGAGGTCCGGAATTAAGCCCGACATCCTCTGGGCGGATTTGTTCGCGACGTGCGCGCAGAAAATCACCCAGCGCGCCAGCCGTCGTCGACATTGCCTGATCTTAAGACTGTTCCTCGCAGTCCCAGGGTCAACAAGGTTGCCGTACGAAGCCCCTACCCGGAATTGGCATTACCGGCGAAACGCTTCCGGTAGACGAAATACCCACACCACCAATCAAGGAGCACGCCATGACCACTCTTCACTTTCACCAGTCGACAACCTCCACCCCCGCGCAGTTCGTCGCCGGGCTTACCGATTTCGGCCCGGGCCGTTCGGAGATCTTCCCGAACAGCGCCGACAGTGACCTCGAAGTGCACCGCCGGGGCGACCGTGACGCCGACGTCACCGAGGGTTCGGGCGGCATCTGGGAGCGCCTGCATTACGACTGGTCCGACCCGAACCGCGTCGTGCTGACCACGACTGACTCGAACACCTGGGGCGGCGCGTCCGGTTACGTCTACACCCTGACCCCGCGTCCCGACGGCACCACGAATGTGGACGTCGAGATCGTCCGCGAGGGCAAGAGCTTCAAGGGCCGCCTGTTGGCGCTGCTCCTCGCGACGGGCGGCCGCAACGTGTTGAAGAAGCCGTTCGTCCACAGCGTCAAGGCCATCGAGGCCCGCGGTGACGCCGAAATTCGGCGATAGCCCGCTGTCAACGTCAACCAGCGAAGTGGAGAGGAATTGGCATGCGCGCCATCCAAATTGACCGATTCGGCGACCCCGCAGAGGTGCTCCGCGTCGTCGACATCGAGGAGCCGCCGCCACCGCGCCCGCACGAGGTGCTGGTGGGCGTTGAGTTCTCGCCGTTGAACAAGCACGACCTACTGGTTGTCACCGGCATGCTGGCGCGACCACCCCTACCCCACATATTGGGCGCAGAGGGGGTTGCGCGCGTGCTTGCCACGGGCGCCGAGGTCGATGGCCTGCAGGTCGGCGACCTGGTCGTGCTACCGCTGTATGCGGGTGCGTGGCGTGAGCGGCTCGTCCTGCCCGCCGATGACCTGTTCGCACTGCCGGCCGGCGGCGCCATCGAGCAGTACTCGATGCTGGGCAGTAACCCCCCGACCGCGGGCCTGATGCTCAGCGAATGCGCCCCCCTGCAGGCCGGTGACTGGGTGGTTCAGAACGCCGCGAACTCCGGTGTGGGGCGGTCATTGATCGCGCTGGCCAAACGTCGTGGACTCAAGACGATCAACCTGGCCCGCGACGAGACAACATTCGCCGAGCTCAAAGCAGCCGGGGCCGACGTGGTGCACGTCGACGATGCCGACGCGGTCGGCGATGTTCGGGCGATTATCGGCGACGCGCGGGTGGCGCTGGCGGTGGACGCCGTCGGTGGCCCCGGGGTCGCGCGGCTGCTCGAATTGCTGTCCGACGGTGGATCGTTGGTCAGCTATTCCTGGGCCAGGGACGAACCGATGTGGGTCGACACCTCGACCCTGGTCGCCAAGCACCTCACCGTCCGCGGATTCTTCGTCGGGGATTTCGACTACCGCGCCAAGGTACAGCCCGTCATCCAAGAGGCGGCACCGCTGGTGGCCGACGGCACCCTCGTCGTCCCGGTGGCGGACGTGTACCCGCTGGAGCGCATCCAGGACGCGGTGCAGCATCTCCTCCGTGGCGGCAAGATCCTGCTGAACGTGGCGGGGCGATGAACGCGCGCACATCGCGGCGTGTGAATCTACTGCTTTGCGCGTGAGCGCAGGGCGCCACAGCTTCACAATCGCCGCCGCCAGTTCACAGGCAACGCCACTAATTCACACGCAAAGCCTGATCAACCAGGGCGGCGGCGCAGCAGCGAGCGCCGCGGCCCGCGGATGATCAGCGACCCGCACACCACCCGGCCCGTCAACACGACATGCGGCGTCCCCTCGCCCGGCGCGCCCTTGCGGCGATCGCTGGCGCTGCCGACGTAGACCTCGACGTCGTCGATCGAGGCGCTGGCGCCGTCGGGCAACCGGACCTCCACCGAGCCGAACCGCATGTCGAGCTCGATGATCACCACCGGCCCGGCGAAGCGGGCACGGGTGAGGTCGAGGTGCACCGAGCCGAGCCGGCGCACCAGCGCCAGCCGCGTCGGCACGGTCCACTCGCCGTGGCGCTTCAGCGAGCCGGCCCAGCCGCGCAGCTCCACCCGGTCGGCCGCGGACGAGACGAACGCGCCGGGCCCGGGCAGGTCACCGACCAGCCCGTCCAGCTCGCTTCGGGTGCGCGCGTAGGACACCTGGGTCGAGCGCTGCTCGAACTCGTCGATGTCGATCAGGCCGAGCGCGACGGCGTTGTGCAGCCGCCGCATCGTGCCGTTCCGGTCGGCGTCGGAGACCCGTAACGCCAGCATGTCCCCGCCGGTATCGGTCATGATCGCAAATTTACCGCTGTTGGAGCCCCCGGGACCGGGGCAGTTCAGGCCAGGTAGCCCGGCGGCATCGCCTCGAACATGAATTTCGTCATCCGCACCGCCCACTCCGAGCTGCCACCCCCGACGATCAGCGCGGCGAACGCCAGGTCGCCGCGGTACCCGGCGAACCAGGAGTGCGATCCGCCCGGGAACTCGGCCTCGCCGGTCTTCCCGTAGATCTCGCCGCAGCCGGCGATCTCCTTGGCGGTCCCGTTGGTCACCACCAGCCGCATCATCGGCCGCAGCGCCTCGACCATCTTCGGGCTGATCGGGGTATCGTCCCCCTCGACCGTCGTCGGGCGGCCGGCGATGAGCTGCGGCACCGGAGTCTTGCCGGCCGCGACCGTCGCCGCCACCAAGGCCATGCCGAACGGGCTCGCCAGCACCTTGCCCTGGCCGAAGCCGTCCTCGGTGCGCTCGGCCAGGTCCACCGTCGGGGGCACCGACCCGGTCACGGTGGTGAGGCCGTCAACGGTGTAGTCGAGCCCGATGCCGTAGCGGGTGGCCGTCTGGGTCAGGCCGCGGGGCGGCATCCTGCTGCTCAGCTCGGCGAAGGTGGTGTTGCACGAACTGGCGAACGCGCGCGACATGGGCACCACACCCAGGTCGAAGCCTCCGTAGTTCGGGATGGTGCGATGCCCGATGTCGATGTGGCCGGGGCACCCCAGCATCGAGTTGGGGGTGGCCATGTCGCGGTCGATGGCGGCGCCCGCCGTGATCATCTTGAAGGTCGACCCGGGCGGGAACAGGCCGTTGGTGGCCGGCAGGCCGTCGGCGTCGGCGCCCTTGTTCTGCGCGATCGCGAGGATCTCCCCCGTCGACGGCTTGATCACGACGATCATCGCCTTGCCGCCCTTGTTGTCCACGGCGCGCTGGGCGGCGTTCTGCACCACCCGGTCCAGCGTGATCGACACCGACGGCGCCGGCGACCCCTCGACCTCGTGCAGCACTGCGACGTCGACGTTGTTCTGGTTGACGCTGACCACCCGCCAGCCCGCCTGGCCGTCGAGCTGATCCATCACGGCTTTCTTCACCTCGCCGATGACGGCCGGCGCGAAATGCGGGTCGGTGGGCAGCATTTCGGCCTGCGGCGTGACCACGATGCCGGGCAGCCGGCCGATCGCCGGGAAGACCTTGTCGTTGTCGTCGGGATGCAGCGTGACGCCCAGGTCCAGCGGGTGGGTCGCCGCGCTGGCCTGCTCGGCGAGCACCTGCGGGTCGGTGAGCGTGTTGTTGAACGGCCGCAGCACGTCGACGATCGTGTGGGTGGTGAAGCTCAGCGACTCCGACGGGCCGGCCTGGGTGGCGTCCAGCGTGTAGTGATACAGGTAGCCCGGCGCCAGCACGTCGCTGCCGCCGAGTTCGTTCACCGAGGCGCGCCGCGGCCGATCGGCCCGCAGCGCGAACGTCTGGTGCTCGCCAAGCTTGGGATGCAGGTCGGTGGTGACCCACCGAACCTCCCAGCGCCCCTCGTCGCGGGCCATCTTCAGCTGGCCGTCATAGCTCCAGGTCCGGTTCTTCGGCAGGTGCCAGGTGAAGCGGTAGTCGACGGTGCCGGTGTCCTCGGCGTACTTCGAGCTGAGAACCTGCGCATCCAGGTGGGTGGCCTGCAGCCCGGCCCAGGCGGCATTGAGCGCTTCACGGGCCTCGTTGGGGTTGTCGCTGAGCTGCGCGGCCGTCGCGGTGTCCCCGATTGCCAAGGCGCCGAAGAACTTCTCGGCGGCCGGCGCGGGTCCGTCGGGCCGCGGCGTGCAGCCGGACAGGCTTATCGCCGCGACGAGCAGCACGCTGGCGCCGGCTGAGGCTGCTGTTGCTTTTGTGACCATCGGTGCAAATGTTATGAACTGCGGCGCCCACACCTGCCTCGACACACCGAGACCCGACCGTTATGCACGGATCGGACTCCCGAGCGTCGCGCCAGAGTGACGTTCGTGGCCGAGCGCCACGCCAGAGTGGCGTTCGAGGCGAGGAGGCAGCTAGTCCAGCAGGACCGTCGCGAAGGTGCCCACCTCGGCGAAGCCGACCCGCGCGTACGCGGCGCGGGCGACGGTGTTGAAGCTGTTCACGTACAGGCTGGCGACCCGGCCGGTGGCGACGATCACAGCGGCCACGGTCGCAGTGCCCGCGGTGCCGAGGCCGAGGCCGCGCCACTCGGGGTGCACCCAGACCCCTTGGATCTGACCGACGCCCGGCGACTGCGACCCGACCTCGGCCTTGAAGATCACCTGGCCGTGCTCGAAGCGGGCCCAGGCCCGGCCCGCCGCGATCAGGCTCGCCACCCGCCGGCGGTAGCCGCGACCGCCGTCGCCGAGCCGCGGGTCGACGCCGACCTCGCCGATGAACATGTCGACGGCGGCCACCAGGTAAGCGTCCAGCTCGTCGGGCCGCACCTGCCGCACGCCGGGGTCGATATCACAGTTCGGGTGGCTGGTCAGGGCCATCAGCGGCTGGTGGTCGCGCACGTCGCGCGCCGGACCCCAGGCCCCCTCGAGGCGCTCCCACATGGGCATCACCAGGTTGGCCCGGCCGACCAGCGAGGAACACCGCCGCGTCGCGCTCATCGCCTCGTCGGCGAAGGCGTTCAGGTCGGCCGGTCCGCCGCGCAGCGGGATGAGGTTGGCGCCGGCGAAGCACAGCGACTCGTCGGGGCCGCGCCGCGTCCACAGCTCCCCGCCGATCGAATTGGGTTCGATGCCGTGGTCGGCCACCCGGGCCGCAACCATGCACGAGCCGACCGGGTCGTCGTTGAGCACCCGCCACACCGCGGCGGCGTCGCGCACCACGGAAACCCGCCGCTCGCCGACAAGGCGAAAGATGGGCGGAGCCGACATCTGGGGAACTCTCTGTGGTGCGAACTGACGATCTTAAAAACAGAGCTGGGCGCGGGCCCCTATTAGCTTACGGTCACAATCGGCGAACCGCTCGGTTCTGTTCCCGGATCGGTACCCATTTCTGACGCGAGTCGCATGGCCTCCTCGATCAGCGTCTCGACGATCTGGGCCTCGGGCACGGTCTTGATCACCTCGCCGCGAACGAAGATCTGCCCCTTGCCATTTCCCGACGCGACGCCCAGGTCGGCCTCGCGGGCCTCGCCCGGACCGTTGACGACGCAACCCATCACGGCCACCCGCAGCGGGACGTCGAGCCCATCCAGACCTGCGGTGACCGCGTTGGCCAGCGTGTAGACGTCAACCTGGGCGCGACCACACGACGGGCACGACACGATCTCGAGGCCGCGGGGCCGCAGGTTCAGCGACTCGAGGATCTGGATGCCGACCTTGACCTCCTCGACCGGCGGCGCCGACAGCGACACCCGGATGGTGTCGCCGATCCCCCGCGACAGCAGCGCGCCGAAGGCGACCGCCGACTTGATGGTGCCCTGGAACGCGGGACCGGCCTCGGTGACGCCGAGGTGCAGCGGGTAGTCGCATTGGGCGGCCAGCTGCTCGTAGGCGGCGACCATCACGACGGGGTCGTTGTGCTTGACGCTGATCTTGATGTCGCCGAAGCCGTGCTCCTCGAACAGCGACGCTTCCCATAGCGCGGACTCGACCAGCGCCTCGGGGGTGGCCTTGCCGTACTTCTCCATGAACCGCTTGTCCAGCGAGCCGGCGTTGACGCCGATGCGGATCGGGATGCCGGCCGCCGCCGCGGCCTTGGCGACCTCGCCGACCCGGCCGTCGAACTCCTTGATGTTGCCGGGGTTCACCCGCACCGCGGCGCACCCGGCGTCGATGGCGGCGAAGATGTACTTCGGCTGGAAGTGGATGTCGGCGATCACCGGGATCTGGCTGTGCCGCGCGATCTCGGCGAGCGCGTCGGCGTCCTCCTGACGCGGGCAGGCGACGCGCACAATGTCGCACCCGGCGGCGGTCAGCTCGGCGATCTGCTGCAGCGTCGTGTTGACGTCGTGCGTCTTGGTGGTGCACATCGACTGCACCGAGATCGGGTAGTCGCTGCCGACGCCGACGTCGCGCACCATCAGTTGGCGCGTCTTGCGCCGGGGCGCCAGCGTCGGCGGCGGGGCGTCCGGCATTCCCAGGCTGGTCACTGGAACAGCCTGATCGGGTTGACGAGGTCGGCGGTCACGGTCAGCAGCATGTAGCCGACCACGAACACCAGCACCACGTACGTGGCGGGCATCAGCTTGAGGTAGTTCACCGGCGCCGCCGCGACCATGCCGCGCGCCGAGCGGATCAGGTTGCGGATCTTCTCGAACACCGCGATGGCGATGTGGCCGCCGTCGAACGGCAGCAGCGGCACCAGGTTGATGGCGCCCAGGATGAGGTTCAGCTGGGCCAGGAAGAACCAGAACGCCACCCACAGCCCGTGGTCGACGGTGTCGCCGCCGATGATGCTGGCGCCGACGACGCTCATCGGCGTTCCCGGGTCGCGCTGCCCGCCGCCGATGGCGTGCACCAGCGCCCCGACCTTCGTCGGGATCGTCACCAGCGCCTTGCCCACCTCGACGGTCAGGTCGCCGGCGAAGGCGAAGGTGGCCGGTATCGCCGACAGGACGTTGTAGTGCGTCGGCGGGGTCTTGACGGTGCCGACGCCGATGGCGCCGACCGTGGCGGCCTCCGGCTTGGCGTCCCGCCCCTTGGCCGGATTGGTCAGGTAGCGCTGGGTCGGCGTCACGTCGACGTACGTGGTGATGCTGGTGCCGTCGCGCTCGACGACGACGGGGACGGTGCCGTGCAGCTTGCGCACCGCGGCCGCCATGTCCTCGAACGTGGACACCGGGGTGTCGCCCACCTTGACGACGACGTCGCCGGGGCGGATCCCGGCGGCCGCCGCCGGGCCGGGCCCGGTGCAGTTGCCGAGCTTGCCCGGGGCGGTTTCCGGTGCGACGCAAGCGGTTTCGCCGACGACGGCCTTGGTGGGCGGGTGCAGGTTGGGCAGCCCCCAGACCAGCGCGATGCCGTAGATCAGGACCAGGCAGATGACGAAGTTCATGCCCGGGCCGGCGAACAGCGTCGCGACCCGCTTCCAGGTCGCCTGCTTGTACATGGCGCGGTCGGCCTCGTCGGGCTCGAGATCCTCGACCGGGGTCATCCCGGCGATGTCGCAGAAGCCGCCCAGCGGGACGGCCTTGATGCCGTACTCGATCTCGCCGCGCCGCGTCGACCACAGCGTGGGCCCGAAGCCGACGAAATAGCGCCGCACCTTCATGCCGGTGCCGCGCGCGACCCACATATGGCCGCACTCGTGCAGCGCCACCGAGATCAAGATGGCGAGCGCGAACAGCACGATGCCGATTGCGAACATCATCGGGTTGCTAGGACCTTTCTGACAGCGCGCTGCGCTCGCTCACGTGCCCAGCGCTGCGCGTCCAGTACCTCATCCACGGTAGCGGGTGAAACGGACCATTGGTCGGCGGCGTGCAGCACGTCGGCGACGGTTTTGACGATCGCGGGGAATCCGATCCTGCCGTTCAGGAAGGCGTCGGCCGCCTCCTCGTTGGCCGCGTTGTACACGGCGGTCATGCAGCCACCGGTCTGACCGGCGTGCCGGGCCAGCTCGACGGCGGGGAAAACGTCGTTGTCCAGCGGCTCGAATTCCCAGCTAGAGGCCGTGGTGAAGTCGCATGCCGGGGCGGCGCCGGGCACCCGGTCGGGCCAGCCGAGCGCCAGCGAAATGGGCAGCTTCATGTCCGGCGGGCTGGCCTGGGCGATCGTCGAGCCGTCCACGAAGGTGACCATCGAATGAACAATCGACTGGGGGTGCACGACGACGTCGATCCGGTCGTAGTGAATGCCGAACAGCAGGTGGGTCTCGATGAGCTCGAGCCCCTTATTGACCAGCGACGCCGAGTTCAGCGTGTTCATCGGGCCCATCGACCAGGTGGGGTGGGCGCCCGCCTGCTCGGGCGTGACGGCCTCGAGGTCGGCGGCGGACCACCCGCGGAATGGCCCGCCCGAGGCCGTCAGCACCAGCTTGGCGACCTCGTCCGGCGCGCCGCCGCGCAGGCACTGAGCCAGCGCCGAGTGCTCGGAGTCGACCGGCACGATCTGGCCGGGCCGCGCCGCCCGCAGCACCAGCGGCCCCCCGGCGATCAGCGATTCCTTGTTGGCCAGCGCGAGCCGGGCCCCGGAGTCCAGCGCGGCCAGGGTCGGGCGCAGGCCCAGCGCCCCGACCAGCGCGTTGAGGACGACGTCGGCATCAGTCTCCTGGACCAGCCGGGTCACCGCTTCCGGGCCGCTGTAGGGGACGTCCCCGACCTGCTGCGCCGCGCGCTCGTCGGCGACGGCGATGTTGGTGACGCCGGTCTCGGCGCGCTGGCGCGCGAGCGCGTCGGGATTGGCCCCACCCGCCGCCAGCCCGACCACCTCGAAACGGTCGGGGTTGGCCGCGATGACCTCGAGCGCCTGGGTGCCGATCGAGCCGGTGCTGCCCAGCACCAGTACGCGCAGGCGGCCGCCGGCAGTCGCGTTAGTCACTCACTCATTGTGCCCGCTCGGTCGCGCGGGCGGGTGTGCCAGAATCTCTCCTACCAGCCGATCACGAAGGGGATTCGCCGTGGCCAGTACCGAGGTGGAGCACTACAACGGCGTCGACGTCGCCGAGGTGCCGTCCGCAGCCTGGGGGTGGAGCAAGATCAACGTCCGCACCTGGCACGCGATCGGGCTGTTCATCGTCATATTCCTGCTGGCCATGATGTGGGGCAACCACGTCGGCCACGTCGAGAACTGGTTCCTGGTCGGGTTCGCCGTCCTGACGCTCGTCGTGCTGGTGCGCGACCTGTGGGGCCGCCGCCGCGGCTGGATCCGATAGCGCTCGGCGGAGCCGCTGCGCCCGTCGTCGCCAGGCGGCGCCGACCAGCAACACGAACAGAGCCACCGCCCACGGCAGCACGCCGTGTTGGTGCACCCAGCCGGCCAGCGCGCCCTGCAGGCGGCCGGCGGACATGATCACAGCGTCGTCGGGACTGGCGTTCGTGTTGAACAGGCGCAGCTCGTAGACGCCGTAATAGCCGACGTACAGCCCGACCAGCACCAGCAGCGCCCCACCGATCCGGTTGACCCGCGGCAGGACGCGCCGCAGGCGGTCGGCCAGGGCCGAGCTCGCCGTCGCCGCCGCGACGGCCAGGACGCCCACCACCAACGTCAGGCCCGCCACATAGGCGAGGTAGACCGAGGCCCCCGTGGCGACCGACCCGCCCCGCAGGCCGGCGGCGGTGACGGCCAGGAAGGGCCCGACGGTGCACGACAGCGATGCGATCGCATAGCTGACGCCATAGGAGTACATCGAGCCCAGCCGCACCGTCGGCGCCCAGCGCGGACCCAGCCGGCGTGGTGTCAGCGCCGTCAACTCGCGGCCCGACAGGAGCCAAACCCCAAGCGCGACAAGCACAATCCCGATGACCACCGTCGCGTAGGGCAGGTATCGCTGCACGGTCGAGGCCGCCGAGATGGTCAGCGCGCCGAACAACCCGAACACCGTCAGGAAGCCGAGCGCCATCCCGACCGTCGCCGCCACCGCGCGGCCGACCGGCGCCAGGGCGCGCCGTTCGGCGTCCTGCCCGCGCACCACGAGGAGCAGGTACGCGGGCAGCATCGCGAACCCGCACGGGTTCAGCGCCGCGACCAAACCGGCCGCGAACGCCAGACCGATCAGACCTCGGTCCACCGGTCTAGCGCAGCGCCGCGACCCGCCCGGCCAGCTCGTCCTGGGGCATGGCCGCGGTGGGGTTGTTCACGAACGTCGAGCTGCCGTCGGCGCGGTAGAACACCCAGGCCGGCTGCCAGGGGACGTTGTAGCGGGCCCAGATCGAGCCGTTGGCGTCGTTGAGGTTGGTGAAATTCAGGTTGTACTTGGAGACGAAGTTCTGCATCGCCCCCACGTCCGAATGCGCCGCGACGCCGACGAACGTGACGCCCGGATTGGCGGCGGCCACCTGGCTGAGGCCGGGGGCCTCGGCGTTGCAGAACGGGCACCACGGCGTCCAGAACCACAGCACCGCCGGCTTGCCCTGCAGGCTGGCGCCGTTGAACGGCGCACCGCTGAGCGTGGTGGCGCTGAATTGCAGCCGGTCGTCGGCGGCAGCCGAGCGCGGCGCGTCGGCCAGCCCGAATATCAGGGCGGCGGCGAAAAGCGCCACGGCAAGGAGCTTGAGCGGAGTCAAGAGCCGAAACATCATGGCATCACCTCGTTTGCTGGTTATGCCTAAAAGACGCGGCGGGGGCCCGCTCGGTTCACTCTTCGGCGGCCAGCTGTCCGCAGGCTGGGTCTGATCGCCTGCGCTCCAGCTACCCGCCTTCGGCGGCCAGCTGTCCGCAGGCGGGGTCTGATCGCCTGCGCTCCAGCTACCCGCCTTCGGCGGCCAGCTGTCCGCAGGCGGCGCTGATCTCCCGTCCCCGCGTGTCGCGCACCGTGCAGGAGACGCCCTTCGCTCGCACCCGTCGAACGAACTCGCGCTCCACCGCCTTCGGGCTGGCATCCCAGTCACTGCCGGGGGTGGGGTTGAGCGGGATCAGGTTCACGTGCACCAGCGGGCCGAGCGCGCCGTGCAGCCGCTTCCCCAGCAGGTCGGCCCGCCAGGGCTGGTCGTTGACGTCGCGGATCAGCGCGTACTCCACCGACACCCGCCGGCCGGTCACGTCGGCGTAATAGCGGGCCGCGTCGAGGGCCTCGGCGATCTTCCACCGGTTGTTGACCGGGACGAGCGTGTCGCGCAACTCGTCGTCGGGCGCGTGCAACGACAGCGCCAGGGTGACCCCGAGGCGCTCGTCGGCGAGTTTGCGGATACCGGGGACCAGGCCGACGGTGGACACCGTCACCGAGCGCGCCGAAATCCCGAAGCCCTGCGGCGGCGCCTCGATGATGCGCCGCACGGCGGCCAGCACCCGGTTGTAGTTCGCCATCGGCTCCCCCATGCCCATGAAAACCACGTTGGATAGCCGATCGCCGAACTCGTCGCGCAGCGCCGCCGCGCCGGCGCGCACCTGCTCGAGGATCTCAGCCGTGGACAGGTTCCTGGTCAGGCCGCCCTGGCCGGTGGCGCAGAACGGGCACGCCATCCCGCAGCCGGCCTGCGACGAGATGCAGACCGTGTTGCGGTCGGGGTAGCGCATCAGCACCGACTCGACGGTGGCGCCATCGAGGGCACGCCACAACGTCTTTCGCGTCTGCCCGGCATCGCAAGTGACTTCCGCCGCCGCGGTGAGGAGGTTGGGGAACATCGCCTCGGCGATCGCGTCGCGCACGGCCGCCGGGAGGTCGGTCATCTCCCGGGGATCGGCGATCAGCCGGCCGTAGTACTGATGCGCGAGCTGCTTGGCGCGAAAGGCCGGCAGGCCCAGCTCCGCGACGGCCGACGCGCGGCCGGCCGCGTCGAGGTCGGCCAGGTGCCGCGGCGGCTTGCTCGGGCGCGGCTCGGTGAACACCAATTGTTGGACCATGACGTGTCCAGTATCCCCGGGCTGGTCGCATGGTGACGACCCGCTGCGCCCCCAACGCGCGCTTGCGATCGCCACGCCTAGGGCACCAGGGTCAGCACAATCCACGCCGCGACGGCCGACGGGAGGACCCCGTCGAGGCGATCCATCAGACCGCCGTGGCCGGGAAGCAGCCGGCCCATGTCTTTGATGCCGAGGTCGCGCTTGACCTGTGACTCGACCAGGTCGCCCAGCGTGCAAGTCATCACGAGGACGACGCCCAGCAGCGCCCCGATCCACACCGGCTTCTCGGCCAGGAAGGTCGCGGTCAGGATGGCGGCGGTGATGCCAAACACCAGCGATCCGACCAACCCCTCCCAGGATTTCTTCGGGCTGATCGCCGGGACCATCGGATGCTTACCCAGCAGCACGCCCACGGCGTAGCCGCCCACGTCGGACGCGACGACGGTGATCATCAGGCAGAACACCCGTCCGGCGCCGTCCTTCGGATAGACCAGCAGCGCGGCGAAGGAGGCGAACAGCGGGACCCAGGCGGCCAGGAAGACGGTGGCGGACGCGTCGCGCAGGTAGTTCGCCGACGGCGATCCGGCGAACGGCTCGGGCCGATGGCTGTTGTCCTGCATAAACAGCCGCCAGACGTTGCAAGCCACCACGGTCGACGCGAAGCCGGCCAGCGCGCCGGCGGCGTGGTATGGCCACGTCAGCCACACCGTGACCTGCCCACCGATCAGCAGCGGGATCAGCGGGATGACGTATCCGGCTTCGCGCAGCCGCCGAACCACCTCGTGGCTGGCCACCAGAACGGCCCCGGCGCAGTAGAGCACCCAGACGTGGGGGGCGAAGATCAGCGTCACGACGAGAACGGCGCCGATGCTGACGCCCACCGCGATCGCGGCGCGCAGGTCGCGTCCCGCCCGCGACGTCTTCGTGGCCGGCTGCTGCGTGGGGTTTTTCGGCGGACGCGGGGGCTCGTCGGGCGGAGTGCCTGCGCCGGTGGTTGCCACGGACATGATTGCTGAGCGGCCGCTAGACCTCCAGCAGCTCGCCTTCTTTGTGCTTGACCAACTCATCGATCTGGGTGACGTACTGATGGGTGGTCTTGTCCAAATCCTTCTCGGCCCGGCTGACCTCGTCCTCACCGGCCTCGCCGTCCTTGCGGATCCGGTGCAGCTCCTCCATCGCCTTGCGACGGATGTTGCGCACCGACACGCGGGCCTCTTCCCCCTTGTGCTTGGCCTGCTTGACCAGCTCCCGGCGGCGCTCCTCGGTGAGTTGCGGCACTGCCACCCGGATCAGGGTGCCGTCGTTGGTGGGATTGACCCCCAGATCGGAGTTGCGGATCGCCGTCTCGATGGCGTGCAGCTGGCTGGTCTCGTAGGGCTTGATGACGACGAGTCGCGCCTCGGGGACGTTGATGCTGGCCAGCTGCGTGATCGGCGTGTTGGTGCCGTAGTAGTCGATGACGATCCGGTTGAACATGCCCGGGTTGGCGCGGCCGGTTCGGATGGTGGACAGGTCGTCGCGGGCTACGGATACCGCCTTCTCCATTTTCTCTTCCGCGTCGAAGAGAGCTTCGTCGATCATTTTCCGCGTCTTCCCCTCAGGTCGTAACCAGCGTTCCGATCTTCTCACCAGCGACCGCACGAGCGATATTCCCATTGGTCAGCAGGTTGAACACCAGGATCGGCATGCCATTGTCCATGCACAGGCTGAACGCCGTGGCATCGGCCACGCGCAGCCCGCGGTCGATGACCTCGCGATGGCTGATCGCGGTGATCAGCTCGGCCTCGGGGTGGTGCCGCGGGTCGGCCGAGAAGACGCCGTCCACCGCCTTGGCCATCAACACCACCTCGGCGCCGATCTCCAGCGCCCGCTGCGCGGCCGTGGTGTCCGTGGAGAAGTACGGCAGGCCCATGCCGGCCCCGAAGATCACCACGCGGCCCTTCTCCAGGTGGCGCACGGCGCGCAGCGGCAGGTAGGGCTCGGCGACCTGGCCCATGGTGATCGCCGTCTGGACCCGCGTGACGATGCCCTCCTTTTCCAGGAAGTCCTGCAGGGCGAGGCTGTTCATGACGGTGCCGAGCATGCCCATGTAGTCCGACCGGGTGCGCTCCATGCCCCGCTGCTGAAGCTGCGCGCCGCGGAAGAAGTTCCCGCCGCCGATCACCACCGCGACCTGGACGCCGCCGCGGACGACCTCGGCGATCTGGCGGGCGACCTGCGCCACCACGTCGGGATCCAACCCGACCTGGCCGCCGCCGAACATTTCACCGCCGAGCTTGAGCAATACTCTCGAATACTTGGATCGGCTCTCCGGCTGGCCGGAAGCCCCGTTCGTCGGCTCCGTCATCAGACTCCTCGCATGAGAGTGCCATCCCGGGGCGAACTCATCCGGAACGGCATTTCACATCCTGCCTCATCGCAGCACAATGTTGCGCCGGCGGGGTGCATTATCTGCGCAGTTGGCGATTTCCTTCCGGTGTCGGATGTTTGAGCGAGCGGTGGGTCGGGGAATCCGCACCAACGCGGGGGGCGATCTACGGTCTTGAGAATAAGGGCCAAGCCTCGCCGTGTGACGGGGCCGATCGCTTGGGCGGTCGGCGTTGAGCGGGAATCGCTCAACCACGCACGCCAATGAGGAGGAACAGATCCATGGCGGACAACAAATCGGGACCTGCCGAAGCCGTTAAGGGCGTCGTTGAGGACGTCAAAGGCAAGGCCAAGGAAGCAGTCGGCGCGGTGACCGGTCGGGACGACCTCACGCGCGAGGGCGAGGCCCAGCAGGACAAGGCGGAAGCCCAGCGCGACGCGGCGAAGAAGGAAGCGCAAGCGGAGGCCGCACGCGGCGGCGCCGAGGCGGCCGAAGAGCGTCAGAAGGCCAACCAGTAGCTTGTCGCTGCAATGGGTCCGGTCCGTGAAAACGGGCCGGACCCATTGACTTTCCCGGGGCAGATTGTTGATCCTGTGCACACGCGCAATAAACTTCTGCATAGTTGACTCTGAATCGGGTACTCAGCGCTGCGCTGGCAGACATCTCGCCGTGAGGTGCCTACGGGTGGGGGGCGATGACAAACTCGCGAGTTTGGAGATGTCTTTGGAAGTTCTACTGCTCACCGACGCAGACGATTTCGAATCGGCCCTGTCCACGCTGAGGTCGTTCACCCAAACCGTGCGGCGCGCCCCGCTTTCCGGCCACATCGACGGGCACCACGGCAACGCCGACGTCGCGATCATCGACGCGCGCACCGATCTCGACGCGGCCAGGGCGGCCTGCCGGCGCCTGACGGCCGACGCACCATCCATCGCGGTGGTGGCCGTGGTGACATCGGCGGACTTCGTGGCGGTGGACGTGGATTGGCATTTCGACGACGTGCTGCTGCCCGCCGCCGGGGCCGACGAACTGCAGGCTCGGCTGCGGCTGGCAATTGCGCGGCGGCGCAGCGCGATGGACGGCAGCCTGAAATTCGGCGACCTGGTGCTGCACCCGGCCAGCTTCACCGGCACGCTGAACGGCCAGGACCTGGCCCTGACGCTGACCGAGTTCAAGTTGTTGAATTTCCTTGTGCAGCATGCCGGCCGGGCGTTCACCCGCACCCGGCTGATGCACGAGGTGTGGGGTTACGACTGCAACGGCCGCGTCCGCACGGTCGACGTTCACGTGCGGCGGCTGCGCGCCAAGCTCGGTGCGGAGCACGAATCGATGATCGACACCGTCCGCGGCGTCGGCTACATGGCGCCAACACCGCCGCAACCGCAGTGGATTCTCAGCGGCTCGACGCTGACCCCGGTCTGGACGTCGACGGCGCGGCCCGCGTCGGATCCGGTCACTCAATAGCGTTGCCGCGCCGCGGCTTTCGCTTCTTACCAATCAGGCAAACAGCGGTAATGCCCGCTTACGCGCCAGCGCGTCCATGCCGTCCTGGATGGCGTCTTCGACCTCGTGGTACTTGCGGTCGACGTACTCGTCGTCGTCGGCGCGGGAGGGATCGTGGTCGAGCTCGACGGCGGGCATGAAGCGGGTCCGGATCTTGGCCGGCAGTGGCAATTGGGGCAGCGCCGCCGGGGCGATCCCCCACGGCAGCGAGACCGCCAGCGGGAAAACCTTGAGCCGCAGCACGCGGTCGAGTTTGAGCGCCTTGGACAGCCGGTCGCCGCGGATCAGCACCGGCATCGCATCGGCGCCGCCGACGGTCGCGATCGGCACGATGGGCACCCCGGCGCGAATCGCCATTTTCACGAAGCCCTTTCGGCCCGCGAGGTTGGCGCAATCCCGTTCACGCCACGGGCGCAGTGAGTCCACTTCCCCGCCGGGCCACAGCGCCACGTCGCGACCCTCCGCCAACGCCGTGGCGATCGCGTCCGGCGCGGCCGGCAGCACGCCCATGCACCGGAAGTACCGCCCAAAGAGCGGGATGGCCATCAACGCGTCGTGCGCCGTGCCGTGCAGGGGGCGGTCCTGGCCGAAGCGCCGCCACCATTGCAGGCCGACGGTCCAGGCGTCCCAGACGAACGGGGCACCCGAGTGGATGCCCACCAACAGGGCAGGCGGCTCGGGGATGTTCTCCCAGCCGTCGATCTCCATGCGGAACCAGTAGTCCACCAGTACATTCCAGAAAAACTTCTGGCGCTGCAACGTGGCTTCGTCCTGGCCGCTGAGGTCCCATTGCCCGGCGCGCTTGGCCAGCCAGCCGCTGATGCCGCCGTCCTGCCGGCTGCGCCGCTCGTCCATGGTCACCCGCGCCCGCCGGGCGTGGAGCTTCGCCTGCGCACGTACTTCCGCTGGTCTGTGATCGGGGTTACTCATGGATTTCGCATACCCGATTCCGGCGCGCGGGACTCCCGTGTACGCAGATCTCCCCGCGCTATCGGGGTAGCGCGGGGAGATGTTTGCAACCGGATCAGGTGTGCGGCGCCGGGGCGGGCGGTTGGCCCGGAGCCGGAGTCGCGTTCGGCGGGACACCGGGGGCCGCGCCGCCAGGCACGTTCGACGTCCAAATCAGGATGTCCTGCAATCCGTCGTTGTAGACGACGCCGTTCGGGGGCGCGCCGGTCACGTCAAAGTACAACGTGCCGGTCGACTCTTGGCCTTGCGGGATCGGCGCAGGGTTCAGGCTGCCTGGGGCGCCAGGCTTGTCGATCAGCTTGTACGTCTGACCGTTGGGCCCGCGGGCGCTGAAGTCCTTGACCATCGGGGTAACGATCCCGGCGTCGGACCTGGCCGTGATGTCGGCCTGGTACAGCGTTCCCTTGGGGGTGTAGCCGGGAATCGAAACGTTGCTCGGCTGCAGGTTGCTCACCGTGTAATTGGTGATCATGGGCCCGTCGACGAGTTGTTCGCTGGTGCCGAACCCCTGGATGTTGGGCGCAGCGGAGGCGGTTCCCGCCGCCAACAGGGCTGCGGCAGCTATCCCGCCGGCAGCAATGCCACTCTTTAGGGCCGTTGTGGTGACCTTCATGGTTTTCCTTTCGTGTCGAACACCCACGCAGGGCGATACCCACTGGGCTCCGCATAACCCTTTGCTCCCGGCGCTAAACACAAATGAATCGCGCCGCAGCGCTTTTCGCGCCACAGAATTCACATAAGCATCATTGGTTGCCGATTCTCGGTGATTATTCGCGGCGGCAAGGGGTAGCCGCAGCTTACGAACTCACCTGCCAACCCGAGGGGGCCGCCGATGGAACGCGGGAACGCCAAGCACAGTCCACGCGAAGACGACGAACTGAAGCACGAGCTCAGCGGGACGGTGCAGGGCAATCGGTCCAGCCGGGCGGAGGAATGGCGCGATCCCGAGCCGCCGGCCGACGACGATCCGGACATTCCCGCGGCCGGGCCCGCAACCCGCGAATCGTAAAACTCACCTAGATCACGAAAGGGGAAGTGGCGATGGGCTTTCCGGCTCAGCAACAAACCGCTCCCGGCATTCAGGCACAAATGAAGCCCATTCCGGACTGTGGCGAAAACAGCTACCGGGGCTCGGGAAAGCTCACCGGCAAAAAGGCGATCATCACCGGCGGCGATAGCGGCATCGGCCGCGCGGTCGCCATCGCGTTTGCCCGCGAAGGCGCCGACGTGCTGATCTCCTACCTCAACGAGGACGACGACGCCCGCGACGTGGCTCGCTACGTCGAAGACGCGGGCCGCAAGTGCGTGCTGGTCCCCGGCGACCTGTCCGACCCGGCCCACTGCCGCGCCGTCGTAGACCGGACGGTGAAAGAATTCGGCGGCGTCGACATCCTCGTCAACAACGCCGCCTACCAGATGATGCACAAGGACCTCGAAGAGATCAGCGACGAGGAGTGGGACTACACCTTCCGGCTCAACGTCGGCGCGTACTTCTACCTCGTCAAGGCGGCGCTGCCGCACATGCGCCCCGGCTCGTCGGTCATCGGGAGTTCCTCGGTCAACTCAGATACACCCAACCCCACCCTGGCGCCCTACGCGGCGACCAAGGCGGCGATCGCCAACTTTTCGGCCAGCCTGGCACAGCTGTTGGGCGACAAGGGAATCCGTGTCAACAGCGTGGCCCCCGGCCCGATCTGGACGCCGCTGATCCCGTCGACGATGCCCCCGGACAGCGTGGAATCCTTCGGGGAGAACGTGCCGTTGGGGCGCGCCGGCCAGCCGGCCGAGCTGGCGCCCGTCTACGTGCTGCTGGCCTCCGACGACGCGAGTTACATCTCCGGGGCACGGGTGGCGGTGACGGGCGGCCGGCCGATTCTGTAGCGCCAAAGGCGTTCAGGAGTACCGGTTTTCGCCCAATTCCTCAACGATAGGGCTATCGGCGCCGGGCTTTCCGGCGCCATCGCTGTCCCCTTCGTCGGCGATGGTCACCGAAGACGCGACCTGGGCCACGTTGTTGTAGGTCTCGGGCGGGATCCCGCGCAGGGCGCGGACGGTGTCGTCGTCGCAGCCGTTGCGGTCTGCGGCGTCGAGCAAGTCTTGCTTGTTGGCCGGAAAGTCCACGTCGTTGAGGCACTTTCGGAGTTCACTGCGGGTAGTAGACGCGACCATGGCTCTCGGGATGCCCAGCGAATGCCGGCCTAAACGCGCCGAATTCAGCGGCCGCGCACCCGCCGGTTCTCTTTCTTGATCGCGTCGACGAGCTCCGACTTGCTCATCGTCGAGCGGCCGCGCACGTCGAGCCGGCGCGCGACGTCGAGCAGGTGCTTCTTGCTGGCGTTGGCGTCAACGCCCTCGGCCGAGCGGCCGGTGTTACGCGGGCCGCCGCCCTCGGCCAGCTCGTCCGACGGGCCCTTCTGCTCTTTGGGCTCCCAGTGGTCGCCGACCTTTTCGAAGCTGTGCTTGAGCGCCGAGTACGCCACCCGGTGGGCGCGCTCCTCGTCGCCGTATTCGTCGGCCGCCGAATCGTGGGCTTTCGCGAACGTGCGTTGCGCTTTGGCGTTGGAACGGCGCAGGGTGCTGGGCAATTCGCTCTTCTTCGGCGCGCCGCCCTTCGTGGTCTTGGGCATCGGTCCTCCTCGTGTCAGCCCTCGGTGATCTGCTGTGCCTTGGCGTACGCGAGCTGCAGGAAGTCCGCGCCCGCCAGGGCGGTGAAGGTTCCCGCGATCAGGCGGGTCAACCTGGGCGCGAAGATCAGCCCGATGACGAACGCGGTGGCCACCCACATGTCGAGGCAGAAGGGGCAGGTCAACAGCTCACCGAGGCTGTGGCGCAGCGCGCTGCCGTGCCGGGTTTCCTCCATCACCTCGGCCGGGCCGCCCGTACCCGCGTAGTGCGCGAAGGGCGCCCGCAACGGGCTGGTGACCGCGTCCTTGGAAATCGTGCGCGACAACTTGTGGGTGCCGATTGTGACGGTGACGAGGTCCTGCAGGCTCCAGCGCTGCGGCAGCCTGCGTCCGGTGGCCGCGGCCAAAACGCCCGTGAGCGCGACCAACAGGCCGTAGATGCCCAGGACCACCGAGTAGCCCTCGAGCGGTCGGGGGTTGTCCCCGCGGTACGCGTCGGCCTCGCGTCGCGCGCGTTCGGCCATGCGTTCGGTAACTTCGGTTGCTTCGCCCATGGGCGTGGGTTACCCCTTTGCGGCCGGGGAAATCACGACGGGGCCGCACCGGCCAACGTGCGCGGCGGCGTGCCCGGGATATGTCAAGATCGCTGACATGGGTGGTCAGGTTGAAGACGCTCCGCTCGGTTACCTGCTGTACCGGGTGGGAGCGGTGTTGCGGCCGGAGGTTTCCGCGGTGCTCGGTCCGCTGGGCCTGACGCTGCCCGAATTCGTTTGCATGCGCATCCTTTCGATGAATCCGGGCATGTCCAGCGCGGAATTGTCCCGGCACACCAACGTCACACCCCAGGCGATGAACACCGTGCTGCGCGGGCTGCAGGACGTTGGCGCGGTGGAACGGCCGGCTTCGGTTTCCTCGGGGCGCGCGTTACCGGCCACCCTGACGGTTCAGGGCCGGGCGCTGCTGAAGCGCGCGGAAGCCGCGGTGCGGACCGCCGACGCCCGGGTGCTGAGCAAGCTGACCGAGGCGCAGCGGCGCGAGTTCAAGCGCACGCTCGAAAAGCTCGGATCCGACTAACTTCAAGCCTGGATTCGGGCCCACGGCCGGGCTTCTTCGAGCTCGTAGGCCAGCTCCAGCAGCAGCGATTCCTGCCCGAGGTCGGCCGAGAGCATCATGCCCACCGGCATGCCGTCGGCGGATTGCGCCAGCGGCAGCGAGATCGCCGGCTCGCCGGTGACGTTTTGCAGCGGGGTGAACGAGACCCAGTCGATCAGCCGCTCGATGACCT
This sequence comes from Mycobacterium sp. UM_CSW, assembly GCF_000455205.1. Lineage (GTDB taxonomy): Bacteria > Actinomycetota > Actinomycetes > Mycobacteriales > Mycobacteriaceae > Mycobacterium. The sequence continues at coordinate 70,813 of NZ_AUWQ01000066.1, forward strand.
GGTGGTAGTCGGTGGGTGCCAGATGCCCGATGCGGGGCGTCTCGTCGGCGAGGGTGGGCGTGAGCACCGCGTCGTGGGTGCCGAAGAACCGCGCGGTACGCCGCCGGGCCCGGCGCAGGCGCATGATCGCCAGCGGCAGCCGGTGCAGGTTGCGGGTGCAGTGCCGCTCCAGGCCCAGGGTCAGGCTGTCCAGCCGTGTGCGGTCGAACGTCTTGCCGAACATCCGTGGGCCGCCCCGGACCTGCGCCAGCGCCAGGAACCCCCAATACAGCACGAAGTCGTCGACGAAGCTGGCCGCGACCGGCGGCTCGTCGATGTGTTCCACGCGGTGGCCCAGCTCCTCGAGGAGCGCGGCCGACTTGAGCGTCAGCTCCCGCACCTGCGGGCTGCTCTCGCGTTGCACCGATCGGGTCAGCACGGCGATTCGCAGCCGCTGCCGGCCGGGCCCGGTCACGTCGCCGACCGGTGCCAGCTTGTGGTTGCGCCAGGCGCGCTCGGCCTCGCGGTAGAACGCCGCCGTGTCGCGCACCGACCGCGTCACCACGCCGTTGGCGACGACGCCCACGGGCATCCGGCGCAGGTGCGCGTCCAGCGGCAACCGGCCGCGCGACGGCTTCAGCCCGACCAGCCCGTTGCAGGCCGCCGGTATGCGGATCGAGCCGCCGCCGTCGTTGGCGTGCGCGATCGGCACCACTCCTGCGGCGACGAACGCGCCGGATCCCGACGACGAGGCGCCCGCGCTGTAGTCGGTGTCCCACGGGTTGCGGACCGGGCCGAGCCGCGGGTGTTCGGCGGACGCGCTGAAGCCGAACTCCGACAACTGCGTCTTGCCGACGGGCAACAGCCCGGTGTCCAGGAACACCCGGGTGAATTCGCCGTCGGAGGTGGCGTTCCACGGCGTCCACGCGTCGGTGCCGTGCATCGTCGGCTGGCCCGCGATGTCGATGTTGTCCTTGATGAACGTCGGGACGCCTTCGAAAAACCGCGAGAAGCCGTCCGGCGGGTCGGCCGACGCAGCGGCGCGCGCCTGGTCGAACGCCGCGTACGCCAGGCCGTTGAGCGCCGGGTCGACGGCCTCGGTGCGGGCGATGGCGGCCTCGATGACCTCGGCTCTGCCGACCGAGCCGGCCCTTAGGGCGTCGGCCAGGCCGACCGCGTCGAGATCACCGAGGGCATCGTCGCCGAAAGCGTGCACGCGTCGCATGACACGACGCTAGCCGCTCGAGCTTTGCGGTTAAGCCTGGCCCACCTCGAAGCGAACGAACCGCGTCACCGTCACGCCGGCCTCGTCGAGCAGGGCCTTGACGGTCTTCTTGTTGTCGGACACCGACGGCTGCTCGAGCAGCACCGCGTCCTTGAAGAAGCCGTTGAGCCGGCCCTCGACGATCTTGGGCAGCGCCTGCTCCGGCTTGCCCTCGGCCTTGGCGGTCTCCTCGGCGATGCGGCGCTCGCTGGCCACGACGTCCTCGGGCACGTCGTCGCGGGACAGGTAGCGCGCCTTGAGCGCGGCGATCTGCAGCGCGACGGCGTGCGCGGCCTCCTGGCCGTCGGCGCCGCTGTATTCAACCAGCACGCCGACCGCCGGCGGCAGGTCCGCCGCGCGCTTGTGCAGGTAGGTCTCGACGGTGCCGTCGAAGAACGCCACGCGGCGCAGCTCGAGCTTCTCGCCGATCTTGGCCGACAGGTCGGCGATGGCCTGCTCGACCGTCGTCGCCCCGGTGCTGGCCGCTTTCAGGGCGTCGACGTCGGTGGCCTTGGACTCGGCCGCCGCCGCGACGATCTCGTCCGCGAGCTTCTGGAACTCGGCGTTCTTGGCGACGAAGTCGGTCTCGGAGTTGAGTTCGATGAGCGCCCCGCCCTTGGCCGCGACCAGGCCTTCGGCCGTGGCCCGCTCGGCGCGCTTGCCGACGTCCTTGGCGCCCTTGATCCGCAGCGCCTCGACGGCCTTGTCGAAGTCGCCGTCGGTCTCGGCCAGCGCGTTCTTGCAGTCCAACATGCCGGCGCCGGTGAGCTCGCGAAGCCGCTTGACGTCGGCGGCGGTGAAGTTCGCCATATCAACCTTCCTATGAGGTTTCAGGGGTTGTTTCGGGTGCGCCTCCAGCGGCGTCGGTGGTGGCTGTGGTGGTCGCCGTCGTGGTCGCCGAGGCCAGCAGCTCCTGCTCCCATTCCGCCAGCGGCTCGGCCGACTCCGCCTCGGGCTTGCCGTCGCCGCGGCCCAGCCCGGCGCGGGCCTGCAGGCCCTCGGCGACCGCGGAGGCGATCACCTTGGTCAGCAGCGCGGCCGAGCGGATCGCGTCGTCGTTGCCCGGGATCGGGTAGTCCACCTCATCGGGGTCGCAGTTGGTGTCCAGGATCGCGATGACCGGGATCCCCAGCTTGCGGGCCTCGCCGACGGCGATGTGCTCCTTGTTGGTGTCGACGACCCAGATCGCGGACGGCACCTTGTTCATGTCGCGGATGCCGCCGAGGCTGCGCTCCAGCTTGTTCTTCTCCCGGGTCAGGCCCAGGATCTCCTTCTTGGTGCGGCCCTCGAAGCCGCCGGTCTGCTCCATCGCCTCCAGCTCCTTGAGGCGCTGCAGCCGCTTGTGCACCGTGGAGAAGTTGGTGAGCATGCCGCCCAGCCAGCGCTGGTTGACGTAGGGCATGCCGACGCGGGTCGCCTCGGCCGCGACCGATTCCTGCGCCTGCTTCTTGGTGCCGACGAACAGCACCGACCCACCGTGGGCGACGGTCTCCTTGACGAACTCGTACGCCTTGTCGATGAAGGTCAGCGTCTGCTGCAGGTCGATGATGTAGATGCCGTTGCGGTCGGTGAAGATGAACCGCTTCATCTTGGGATTCCAGCGACGGGTCTGATGCCCGAAGTGGGTGCCGCTGTCAAGCAGCTGCTTCATTGTTACGACAGCCATTGCCGCCATTCCTTAGTTGTCGGTTGTCGCCCGGCATCGGGTGAGGCCGGGCCCTGGCGCCTGCTGAGATGTCGAACCCTTACTCGGGACCGCTCGACATCCGGTTGTCGCGCAGACACGCGAAGTCAGCCCGTTTACACGGACCGCGGAAAGGAGTTTACACGGTTCAGCCAGGTGCTTTTGTCCACAGCGCTGGCTGGCCGGATCGGCGGCGGGGCGCTCAACTGATGCGGTGCGGTGGGTGGCGCTGGTGCTGATGCTCGGGCTGGTCAGCGCGGTGCCCGCAGTCGCCGACGATGTGCGGCTGGACTGGCCGCTGCGGCCGCCCCCGGCGGTGGCCCGCGGATTCGACGCGCCGTCACCCAACTGGAATCCCGGTCACCGCGGTATCGACCTGCCCGGCTCACCCGGCCAGCCGGTGTACGCCGCCGGCGCGGCGACCGTGGTGTTCGCCGGGGTGCTGGCCGGCCGGCCGGTGGTGTCGCTGGCCCATCCCGGCGGCCTGCGCACCAGCTACGAGCCGGTCCGGGCGGCCGTGCGGGTGGGCCAAGCGGTGACGGCCGAGACCGTGATCGGCTCGCTGGTGGCCGGGCACGCCGGCTGCCCGGCAGCGGCGTGCCTGCACTGGGGCGCGATGTGGGGTCCGGCATCGGGCGCCGACTATGTCGACCCGCTCGGGCTGCTGCAGTCCACACCGATCCGGCTGAAGCCGCTCGAGGGCTGAGACGGGGGTTTTGCGTGTGCACCCACGGCTTTGCGTGTGCGATCAGGGCGGCCCGCCTCGGCGTGTCGTCGCCCGAGGTTCACACGCGACGCCGTCGATTCACACTCAAAATCGCCTAGGTAACAATTATCTCACTGGCAACTTCAGTCTCCGCCGGAAGGCGGCACACTTTGTGTCCGCCTCACAGCGACTCGGGTTGAACCGCCCGAGGAGCGAGGGTGTCGCTGTGAGGCGGACACGTCGGGTGCCGCCAGCTCTAGAGACTGGTGGGACGCATGTGACGAGCCTCACGCCCGCGGATGGGCCTGGTCGTGCACCGCCCGCAATCGCGAGACCGCGACATGGGTGTAGAGCTGGGTCGTCGCCAGGCTGGAGTGGCCGAGCAATTCCTGGACGACGCGCAGGTCGGCCCCGCCCTCGAGCAGGTGGGTGGCCGCGCTGTGGCGCAGGCCGTGGGGTCCCATGTCGGGCGCGCCGTCGACCGCGGCGACGGTCTGGTGCACGACGGTGCGCGCCTGCCGTACGTCGAGCCGCCGGCCGCGCGCGCCCAGCAGCAGCGCCGGCCCCGACTCGGCGGTCACCAGCGCGGGTCGCCCGTCGGCCAGCCACGCGTCCAGCGCCTCGGCGGCCGGCGCGCCGAACGGCGCGCTGCGCTGCTTGTTGCCCTTGCCGAGCACCCGCACCAGCCGATGCCGGGTGTCCACGTCGTCGACGTCCAGGCCGCACAGCTCGCTCACCCGAATGCCGGTGGCGTACAGCAACTCGACGATCAGGCGGTCCCGCAGGGCCAGCGGATCCCCTTGCTGGGCACCGGATTTCGCGGCCGTCATGGCCCGCAGGGCCTGGTCCTGGCGCAGCACCGACGGCAGGGTGCGGTGCGCCTTGGGCACCTGCAGCCGGACCGCGGGGTCCGCGGTGAGCAGGCCGCGGCGGACCGCCCAGGCGGTGAACGCCTTGACCGCCGAGGTGCGGCGGGCCAGCGTGGTGCGGGCAGCGCCGGCACCGGCGGCCGAGGCCAGCCAGGCCCGCAGGACGGGCAGGCTCAGACTGTCGACGCCCTCCCCGTTTTGAGGCCCGTCGAGGAACGCGAACAGCGAGCGCAGGTCGCCCAGGTACGCCCGGCGGGTGTGCACCGAGCGGTTGCATTGCAGCTTCAGGTACTCGTCGAACTCGTCGAGGATCGCCTCCACGCCCTTACCGTCGCAGGCGCCGGGGGCTGGGCTCAGGTGGCGCGCCGGAGCGTTTCCGGGGTGAGATCTTTCAGCGTGGGATAGCCGTCGACGGCCATGATCAGGTCGGCCTCGGCGAGCATGGTGCGCAGCACGTGCACGATGCCGTTGACGCCGCCCAAAGCCAGGCCGTAGGCGTACGGGCGGCCGATGCCGACCGCGGTGGCCCCCAGCGCGAGGGCCTTGATGACGTCGGCGCCGCTGCGGATGCCCGAGTCGAACAGCACGGGCAGCCCGCCGGCCGCCTCGACCACCCCGGGCAGGCAGTCGATCGCGGGCAGGCCGCCGTTGGCCTGTCGGCCACCGTGGTTGGAGCAGTAGATGCCGTCGACGCCGCCGTCCCGGGCGCGCCGGGCGTCGTCGGGATGGCAGATCCCCTTCACCAGCAGCGGCAGGTCGGTCAGCGAGCGCAGCCAGGGCAGGTCGTCCCACGTCAGCGCGTTTCCGAACAGCTGTATCCAGCGCAGCACCGCGCCCTGCGGGTCCTCCTCCGGCGGCCGCGGCAGGCCCGCGCGGAACACCGGGTCGCTGGTGTAGTTGGCCAGGCAGTGCCCGCGCAGCTGGGGAAAGTTCGACGTGCTCAGGTCGCGCGGGCGCCACCCCGTGACCCAGGTGTCGAGGGTGACGACGATGCCCTTGAAACCGGCCGCCTCGGCGCGGTGCACCAGGCTGGCCGCCACCTCCCGGTCGGTCGGTGTGTAGAGCTGGAAGAAGCCGGGCGTGTCGCCGAATGCGGCGGCGACGTCTTCCATCGGGTCGACCGTCAACGTCGACGCCACCATCGGCACGCCGGTGGCCGCGGCCGCGCGCGCGGTGGCCAGGTCGCCGTGGCCGTCCTGCGCGCAGATGCCGATGACCCCGATGGGCGCCATGAAGACCGGCGACGGCAGGGTCAGGCCGAACAGCTCGACGGACAGGTCGCGCTGGGCGGCGCCGACGAACATGCGCGGGATGAGGCCCCAGCCTTCAAAGGCGGTGCAGTTGGCCCGCTGCGTGCGCTCGTCACCGGCCCCGCCGGCGACGTAGGACCAGACCGACGGCGGCAGCGCGGCGGCGGCCTTCGCCTCCAACTCGGAGAACACCATCGGGAACGGCGGCACCACCCCGGCCAGGCCCTGCAGGTAGATCTCGTTCTGGTAGTCCCCGAAATGAGCCATGGCGCTAGGACCCGGCCTCGGCCTGGGCCAGTTCCTTCTTCCACTGCCGGAACGTCTCCTCGGTGCGGCCGCGCCGCCAGTAACCCGAGATCGACGACGCCCACTTCGCGTCCACGCCGCGCTCCTTGCGGATGTAGGGCCGCAGGTTGTGCATGACGGTTTGCGCCTCGCCGTGGATGAACACGTGCACCTGCCCGGGCAGCCACTGCGCGGTGGTGACCGCCTCGATCAGCGGCGCGAAATCACCCGCGCGATCCTCGGGCACCAGATCGGCGCGCCCGCCGCGGTAGACCCAGCTCACCTCGACGTTTTCCGGTGCCCTCAGCGGGATCTCGTCTTCCTGGCCGGCGACCTCGATGAACGCCTTGCCAACGGCGTTGGGGGGCAACGCTTCCAGCGCCGTGGCGATGGCAGGAAGGGCCGACTCGTCGCCGGCCAGCAGGTGCCAATCGGCGGCGGGGTCGGGGGTGTAGGCGCCCCCCGGGCCCATCAGATAGATCGGCTGACCGGGTTGGGCCGAGGCGGCCCAGGCGCCCGCGATCCCATGCTCGCCGTGCACGACGATGTCGACCGTGAGTTCGCCGGCGGCGACGTCGACGTCGCGCACCGTCATCGTCCGCACCGACGGCTTCTTCTCCGGGGGCAGGTCGGCGAAGCTGTCCAGGGTCAACGGCTGCGGCAGCGCCGCCATATCGACGTCGTCGGGGACAAAGGCCAACTTGACATACGAATCGGTGAATTTGCTCGGGGCGAAGGTGTCGAAGTGACTGCTGCCCAGCACGACCCGAACCATGTGCCGGGTGAGCTGCTCGGTGCGGGTTACTTCGAAGCTTTGCAGAGGTCGACCTGCCACTTATCCTCCTGTTTCGGACCCGACCCCCCGTCGACTATACGGACCCCAAGTGCGCAGTTTGCCGGTTAGGCCGTGCCGCGAATCCGATACCGGGACAATGAGGGAATGACTGAGGCCGAGGGCTTGCCAATCCCGCCGTTGGCGCCGTCGTCGCGGCCGTTGTCGCCGGGCATCAAGCCGCTGCTGGTCTTGGTGAAGATCCGCGGCATCATGGACGCGTTCACGTTGTCCGAGCCGGAGCTGACCCTGGGCGAGATCCGTGCGCGGACCGGCTATCCGACGTCGACAGTGCAGCGGCTCGTGGCCAACCTGGTATCCGAGGAGTTCCTCGACCGGGTGGGCGACCGCTATCGGATCGGGGCCCGGGTCGCCTACTGGGCGGCTCCCGTCGCCAGCGGCATGGACATTCTGGACGCGGTGTCGCCGGCGCTGGAATCGCTGCGCGACGCCAGCGGGGAGACGGCCTGCTTCTTCCGCCGGGAGGGCCCGTTCCGGGTGTGTGTCGCCATTGCGGAGACGCGCCATGCGATCCGACGCGAGATGCACGTCGGCAAGGTCGTGCCCCTGTACGTCGGATCGGCCGGTCGCGTGTTGATGGCCTGGGACGACGAGGCGCTGGAGGAGGTGCTCGCTTCGGGCCTTTCCCCGTTTACCGATGAGACGATCACCGATCCAGAGTTGTTGCGCGCCAAGGTGGAAGAGACCAGGCGCATGGGCTTCGCCGTAACCTCCGGGGAACGCGACGAGGGTGCGACGGGTGTGGCGGCGCCGGTGTTCGACTCGCGCGGCCGGGTGGCCGGCGCCCTGATGATCAGTGGCCCCAGTTTCCGTCTGCCCCATGAGCGCGCGGAGCTGTGGGCCGAAAACGTGGTCGGGGCAGCCGATCAGGTGACGCGGACGCTCGGCGGCCGTCTCCCCTACTGAGGCGGCGCGAGGCCGCTACCCGGCGGCCGGTGGGCGGGGCATGACGGTAAGGCGCATGCCGTATCGGGGTCCCCTGCCGGCGCCTCCGTCACCTGTCCCGGCCCCGGCCAGCGGCATGCCGCCGAAGACGTTCCCCGCCCGTGCGTCCGGGGCTTCCCTGATATTGCTGACCGGCATGATCGTCCCGTGGTGTGGCTCCGCCAGCGTGCCCCAGACCGGCGGGACCGACAACCGACCGACGGAGGCCGCGTTGCCCAACGCTCCGGTAACCGAAGCACCGCCATGGGCCAACCCCAACCCGAGTGGCGGGACGATGACCGCCGGTGGTGCCGCCGCCGGGGCGGCCGCGCTCGCAGCACCGCCAAACGAGCCCGCGGTTTTCGCGATCGTCATAAAGGTGTTGGCGATGCCGGCGGAGAAGAAGGGCAGGCCCTCGGTGTTGTAGAACGTGGTGGAAAACGGCGCGTAGAAGGTGAAGATGTCACCCAGGTATCCCACCAAACCCGAGGAGAGCGCGGCTTTTACCGGATCCGCGGGAGGGGCCGCCGATTCGGCGGCCTGCATACCGGTGGACAGCTTTCCCAGCGTCGAGGTGATCGTGCTCATGGCATTGCGCAACGTGTTTTGCGCCGTGCCCGCCGACGTACCAGTCGCCGCGGTGACAGAGGCGGCCTGCTGGGCCATACCGGCGGGGTTGGTCGTGTGGGGTGCCGAGGCAAACGGTTTGACCGCCGAGACGCTCGCCGATCGGCCCGCATAGTTGTACATCGTGGCCGAGTCGGTTGCCCACATTTCCCCGTACTGGGCCTCCAAAGCCGCTATCGCCGCGGTGTTTTGGCCCAGCACGTTGGTGGACAGCAGCTGGGCCAGACTGACACGGTTGGCCGCGATCACGGGCGGCGGCACGATCGTGGCAAGCGCCGTTTCGAACGCCGTCACAGCGGACATGGCTTGACTGGCCGCATGCTCGGCCGCAGCGGCAGTGGTTCTCATCCATTCCACATAAGGGGTGACGGCCTGCGCCATCGATGCCGAGGCAGGCCCTAACCACTCCTCGCCGGACAACGTGTTCACCACCCTGTCGTAGGCTATGGCAGCCGAATTCAGCTCAGCGGCAAGGGCATTCCACCCAGAAGCCGCCCCCATCATCGATGTTGAGCCCGGACCCGCATACAACAGCCCCGAGTTGATCTCCGGTGGTAACGCCCCAAAGTCGAGCATCACGACCCCTTAACCCGCCGCGATCGCATTGGCCGCCTCAGTGGCCGCATACGATCCCGAGCTGAAATCCAATGCGTTGACGAACATCTCGTGAATAGCCATGGCTTGTGCACTCACCTGCTGATACAGCTGTGCATGGGCCGCAAACTGCGCCGCGGTGAGTATCGACACTTGGTCCGTGGCCGCGGGCATCACCCCCGTCGTCGGCGCCGCCGCCGCCACGTTCTGAGCCGCAAGCGCAGAGCCGATGGCCCGCAATGCACCAGCCGCCGCCGCCAACGCCTCTGGTTGCGCAGTAACAAAGGACATACGATCTCCTTCCCCAATAACCTTCCAGTTCAATCAATCTCGACGGTCTGCCGCACCATGGCGTTATCCGGCCGATGGTGGACGAGTAGTAAAGCGCGGGCGAAATCCGTATTCGCGGGGCGGCCAGCCGCCGCGGTCACGTCGGCCGCGAGCCGGCGGTAGTTGGCGAAGCAGTGCCTCCGGTCCGTCCGGCGGCCCGCCGGCACCCTCGTTGCCGATCCCCCGGACGAGGGGCTCCTGTGCTGCATTCGGTGCCGACTCGGCCCAGCTCGGTGGAACCGAAAGCGAACCGATCTTGGTTGACGAAGCCAAGTTTGCCGAGAACAGCCCACTGCCGAGGTTGGCGGGCGCCGTGAGGGCGGGCGGCGCGGATAGGCCCGCGGCCGCCGCGCCGGCGGCATGCTCAGGCCAGAGCGCGCCCATATGCGAGAAGATCAGGGAACCCACATAGATCATCGGCCAATAGATCACGTCCAGGGGACTGAACAGCAGTCCTTTTATCTGGGCGGCCGCGGTATTGACCAGGTTGTTGATCGCTGCCTGCGTCGCCGACGGTCCGCCTGTCCCCGTCGCCGCGGCCACGGCCTGAGCGACCGCGGCTTGCTGTTGAGCCAGTCCGGCTTGATCGGTGGTCTGGGTCGGCTCGGTGAACGGGGCCAATTGCGAAGCCGTCGCCGCGGAATCTGCATAGGTGTACATCGCGACGGCGTCTTGGGCCCACATTTCGGCATATTGGACCTCGGTTGCCGCGATCGCCGGAGTGTTCTGGCCGAAGAAGTTCGTCGCGACAAGCAACGCCAGCAACGCGCGGTTTGCGGCGATCACGGTCGGGGGAACCGTCATCGCGAAAGCGGCCTCATAAGCGGCCGCGGTGGCGCTGGCCTGCGTGCCCGCCTCGTCGGCCAATGCGGCGGCGGCGCTCAACCAAGCGACGAACGGAGCGACACCGGCCACCATCAACTGCGATGCCGCGCCGAGCCACTGCGAGGTGGTCAACTCGGCAGTCACCGACGCGTAGCCGGACGCGCTCGCGCTCAACTCGGCCGCCAGGCCGTGCCAGGCCGCCGCCGCGGCCATCATCGGCCCCGAACCCGGCCCCGCATACATCCGGCCCGAATTGATCTCCGGCGGAAGCGCCCCGAAATCGAACACCTTTACTCCTCAGCCGTTTTGACCGTGTCCGCTATCAGGCCGGGTTGATCTCCTCGAGGCTGCGCCGCGACGTGCGCGGCCCCAGCGTGAGGACCGCGACTACGACGACGACGAGCGCCATCGCCACCACGGTGAACATCGCTGCCGCGCCATAGGTGTCGAGGACGGGGATCAGGATGAACGGCGAGGCGCCGCTGGAAAGCCGCGACAAGGAATAGGTCCACCCAACTGCCGTGGCGCGCACGGCCGTTGGAAATATCTCGGCCTGGTAGACGTGATACACGTTCGAGAAGACGTTGCCCGTCGCGGTGGTGAGAAACCCGAACACCACGATCAACGGCACCGACGATTGCGTCGCGAACATCAGGCCGAACGCGGCGATCGCCACCGTCGCGCCGACGAGCAGGAACTTGCGTTCGAATCGCGCCATCAACGGGATCGAAAGCGCGGACCCGATCGGGTACCCGAGGAACGACAGCGCGCTGAAGAACATCGACGAGGTGACGTCGTAGCCGCGACTGACCAGGACCAGCGCCGCAAGCGTGCCGAAGCCGTAGTAACCGAACGTCTGAAATAAGTGGAACACGATCAGCATTGCCAATCGGCGGTTGTAGGGCGCACGCCGCAGGCGGCCCAGCGCGGGCCGGGTTCGGTCAGGCTCGGCCACCGCGAGCCCGGTATTGATCGGCTGCGCGGGCACTTTCGACCCGGCCGCGAACTTGTCCAGCTCCCGCTGCGCCTCGTCGATCCGGCCGACGTCAGCGAGCCAGCGCGGCGACTCGGGTAGCCAACGGTTCAGGACGAAGACGATCACGGCGCCCAGGCCACCGATGGCCAGAAGCCAGCGCCAGCCCGCGATGCCGAGCGGCGAATGTTGGGTCAACCACATCGCGAGGAAGCCGGCGAACGGTACGGCGAGGAACGAGCAGGTGTAGGCGTAGGACGCCAGTCGGCCCCGGCGTTCCTTGGGCAGCACGTCGGCGAGGTAGGAGTCGGCCACGGGGTATTCGGCGCCCACCCCCACGCCGGCCAGGAAACGGGCGCCCACCAGCAGGGCCGGAGAGGGCGCGAACGCGCCCAGGAGTGAGAACACCGAGAACCAGGTCAGGCCCAGCAGGAACGCCTTGCGCCGGCCGATCCGGTCCGCCAATCGCCCGAAAAACGCTGCGCCGAAAAACATTCCGACGAAGGCCGACGCCAGTACCAGGTTGAGTTCGGTGCCGCGGAGACCGAAGTCGTGGCGAAGCGCGGTGCTCATGGTGCTGGCCAGGAAGATCTCGTACATCTCGAAGAACAGGCCGAGTCCGACGACGACGATCGCCTTGCGGTGCACGGTCCCCACCGGCATTTGATCCAGTTGCTGGCCCGCGGAGGTCGTGCTGGCCGGCATGGTTGGTGATGTTGTCATTCCTGCTCCCGTAGTCGCGCTTCGGCCTACTTCGTAATCCGTAACTTGCAATGTGAGTTTCACGACATGTCGTGACTGTAGCGGCTCTCGTCACACCTGTGAAGACCTCTTTGCCATATTGTGGGTTCTGATGCACGATGTGGGTACGAGAGGAGATTCGATGGACAGGTTCAACGGCGGACCGCTCGACGGCGTGCGCGTCCTTGAGCTGGGCAATTACATCGCCGCCCCGACGGGTTCGCGGCTGTTGGCCGATTTCGGCGCCGAGGTCATCAAGGTCGAAAAGCCCGGAACCGGTGACGAATTGCGCACGTGGCGCCTCTACTCGGGCACCACATCGATGCTTTTTCACACGATCAACCGCAACAAGAAGTCCGTCGTGCTGGACCTAAAGACCGAGCCGGGGCAGGCGGCGGTGCGCGAACTGGCCCGCTCCTGCGACATCGTGATGGAGAACTTCCGCCCGGGCACGCTGGAACGGTGGGGCATCGGCCCAGCCGAGCTGAGCGCGGCGAACCCGGACCTGATCATCGTGCGGGTCTCGGCCTACGGACAGACCGGACCGCGGGCCCACGAACCGGGCTTCGCCGCCGTCGCCGAGGCGATGGCCGGCCTACGCGGGCTGACCGGCGAGCCGGATCGTCCGCCGGCTCGGGTGGGCGTGTCCATCGGCGATTCGATCGCCGGTATCTACGCCGCGGTCGGCGCACTCCTGGCCCTGCATCAGCGCCAGAAGGACCGCGCGGCAGGGCGATCCACGTCGCTGCCCGACCGCACCGTGGACGTCGCGCTCACCGAGTCGATCTTCTCGGTGATGGAGTCGTTGCTCCCGGAGTACGACGCCTACCAAGTCACCCGAACCCGGACCGGGGGCCGCATGGAGGGCATCGCCCCGTCGAACGCCTACCGGTGCGGCGACGGCCGCTGGGTCGTGATCGCCGGCAACGGGGACGCGATCTACCGCCGGTTCATGGGCGTGATCGGCCGACCGGACCTGGCCTACGATCCGCGACTGGCCAACAACACCCAACGCTGGCAGGCCCGCGACGAGCTCGACGAGGCGATCGGCGCGTGGACCGCGACGCTGCCCGCCGGCGAGGTGCTCGCCGCGCTCGCGGCCGCGTCGGTTCCCGCGGGCCCCATTAACACCGCCGCGGAGATCAAGTCCGACGAGCAGTTCCTGGCGCGCGGCATGATCCAGCGCCTCCCGGTCTCGACCGGCACCGAGATCCTGCCGGATGTGGCGTTCCCCGGCATCGTTCCGCGCATCGGCGACGCCGCGCGCGCGATCGCGAGCCTGGGACCCGAGCTCGGCGCCCACACCGAGGAGATACTCGGCGCCCTCTCCGCGGATCGAGAGGTCAAGGAGCTCATCGGATGACGACCTCGGTACACCTGCGCGACGTGACCCTGCGCGACGGCTTGCAGCTCACCGGCAAGCCGCTCGAGACCGCCCGCAAGGTCGAGTTGGCGCGCCTGCTGTTGAACGTGGGCGTGGACGCGGTGGAAATTGGTGCGATGGCGCGACCCGACTTGGTGCCGCCGATGGCCAACACGCTGGACGTCATCGCGGCGCTGAATCCCGAAGAGCTGCAACGCTGCTGGGTCTGGGCGGCTACGCCGCGGGGCATCCTTCGAGCGATCGAGGCCGGGGCCCGCAACTTCCAGTACTGCCTATCGGTCAGCGATCAGCACAACATGGCCAACGTCGGGCGCACCACCGCCGACAGCATGGCCGCCCTACCGGATGTGATCGACCACGTCACGATCGCGGGCGGTCAGTTGGAATTGACCTTGGCAACCGCCTTCACCTGCCCCTACAGCGGCGCCATCGACCCACGGCGCGTCCTCGACCTGATCACCGACGACCGGGCGGCGGCCATCTCGAGCGTCGTGCTGTGCGACACGCTGGGCCACGCCACGCCGAATCAGGTGCGCCGCTTGGTCGGCCGGGTCCGCGCCGTCGCGCCCGACCACGAGATCGTCTTCCACGGGCACGACACCTGGGGCATGGGGGTCGCCAACAGCCTCGCCGCCATCCAGGCCGGCGCCACGATGGTCGACGGGGCGCTCGGTGGTCTCGGCGGGTGCCCTTTCGCCCCGGGGGCGAGCGGCAACACCCCCACCGAGGACCTGCTGTACGCGCTGCAACCCAGCTGGCTGACCCCGAGGGCGTTCGCCGACATCGTCCGCGCCGGGGAACGGGTGCTGGCCGTGCTCGGCGAGCCGAACCGCTCCAAGGCCGCCCAAGGGGCGCGGTCCACCGCCCATGCGCTGGAATGGCTGATCGGCGAGCCGATTTCGGCCTGACCCGACTCATCGTCGACCGGCGCGGACGATTCGCCAGCGCCCGTCGTCGCGGCGCGCCAAGCCGGCCATCTCGAGCATCGCCAGCGGCCCGAGCACCTGCTCGGGCGCCAGCGCCGACGCGACGGCGATCTCGTCGACCGTGGCGGCGCCGCGACCGGGCAACGCCTCGTACACCTGCCGCTCGGCGTCGCTCAGACCGTCGAGCGCCGTGGTGGGGTGCGGCTCTTCGGGCGCCAGCTCACCGATGTGGCCGACGAGCTCGACGACGTCGTCTGCGCGGGTGACGAGCTGCGCGCCGTTGCGCAGCAGCACGTGACAACCCGCCGACGCCGACGAGGTCACCGGCCCGGGCACCGCGCCCACCACCCGGCCCAGCGCCCGCGCCCAGGCCGCGGTGTTGGCCGCGCCGCTGCGCAGGCCCGCTTCGACCACCACCACCGCCCCGGCGACGGCGGCGACCAGCCGGTTGCGGGTTAGGAAACGGTGCCGGGCCGGGCGGACACCCGGCGGGTATTCGGTGAACAACAGCCCGCTCGAACCGACGCGATGCAGCAGCCCGGAATTGCCTGCGGGATAGGGGATGTCGAGCCCGCCCGCGAGCGCGGCGACGGTGATCCCGTCGCAGTTCAGCGCCGCGCGGTGCGCCGCGCCGTCGATGCCGTAGGCGCCGCCGGAGACCACGGCGACGTCGCGTTCGACCAACCCGGCGGCCAAGTCCGCGGTCACCTGCTCGCCGTACACCGTCGACGCCCTTGTTCCGACCACGGCCGCCGCGCGTTCGGCCACCTCGTCGAGGCGGGCCGGCCCGATCGCCCACAACACCATCGGCGGGCCGCCGCGGGCCCTGACCTCGGCGTTGCCGAAGGCGGCGAAGGCGAGCACCGGCCACTCATCGCAGTCGGGTGTGATCAGCCGGCCGCCGCGCGCCGCGATGAGCTCGAGATCGGCTGCGGCCCGGTCCATTTCGCGCCGGGCCTCGGTGTGGCGGGCCAGGTCGGCGTCGACCGACCCGCGCCGGACCCGGTCCGCGGCCTCCACCGGGCCCACGCGTCGCACCAGCTCGGCGAGCGGCGCGCAGGGTGGTTCGGCCACCCGGGACAGGTAGGCCCACGCCCGCGACACGTGATCGGTCATCGCCGCACCCCCGGTTGCCGGAAACTGAGTGCGGTGGCGACTTCCTCGACGCCCGGCATGGGCCGGCCGGCCAGGTCGGCCAGGCTCCAGGCGACCCGCAGTGTGCGGTCCAGGCCGCGGATGCTGAGCAGCCCACGGTCCAGCGCCTTGCGCAGCGGTTCCATCGCGGCGTTGCTGGGACGGAACTTTCGGCGCAACAGGGTCCCGCTGACTTCGGCGTTGGTGCGGAATCCGTGTGGCCGCCAACGCTCGGCGGCCGCGTCACGCGCCGCCGCAACGCGCCGGCGAACCTGTGCGGTCGATTCGCCATCGGTGACCGAGATCGCCCCGGCGCGCACGGGATTCATCTGCACCCGCAGGTCGACGCGGTCCATCAGCGGCCCGGACAGCTTGCCCAGGTAGCGGCGTTTGGCCGCGGCGGCGCAGACGCAGTCCTGCGGATCGGCCGGGGCGCACGGACACGGGTTGGCGGCCAGCACCAGCTGGAAGCGGGCGGGGTAGCAGGCCACCCCGTCGCGGCGGGCGAGGCGAATCTCGCCGTCCTCCAACGGCGTTCGCAGCGCTTCGAGCGCGCTGACGCTGATCTCGGCGCATTCGTCGAGGAATAAAACGCCGCGATGCGCGCGGCTGACGGCGCCGGGGCGGGCCATCCCCGATCCCCCACCGACGAGCGCCGCGACGCTGGAGCTGTGGTGCGGCGCCACGAATGGCGGCCGGGTGATCAACGGCGTATCCGTCGACAGCAGCCCGGCCACGGAGTGAATCGCGGTGACCTCCAGCGCCTCGCCGTCGGAAAGCGACGGAAGCAGGCCCGGAAGGCGTTGCGCCAGCATCGTTTTGCCCACTCCCGGCGGACCGGTCAACATGAGGTGGTGCGCCCCCGCGGCCGCGACCTCCACCGCGAACCGCGCCTGCGCCTGTCCGACGACGTCGGCCAGATCCGCCGTCGGCTCCGGGTCCGTGGCGCCCGCGCTGATCCTGCCGTCCAGGCCGCCAGAGCCGCCGAGCCAGCCTTTCAGTTGCCGCAGCGTGCGCACACCCCAGACGTCGATCCCGTCGATCAGGCTTGCCTCGGCCAGATTGTCCACCGGGACGACGACGCCCGGCCAGCCGTCGCGTTTGGCGGCCAGCACGGCGGGCAGCACCCCGCGCACCGGCCGCACCCGGCCGTCCAGCGACAGCTCACCCAGCAGCACCGTCTTCTCCAGCCGCTCCCACGGGTGCTTACGCTGCGCGGAAAGCACCGCGGCCGCCAGCGCGAGGTCGTAGACCGATCCCATCTTGGGCAGCGTCGCCGGCGACAGTGCGAGGGTGAGCCGGGCCTGTGGCCAGTCGTCGCCGCAGTTGGTGACCGCCGCGCGGACCCGGTCGCGCGACTCCTGCAGGGCGGCGTCGGGCAGGCCCACCAGGTACACGCCCGGCAGGCCGGAGGTGATGAAGGCCTCGATTTCCACTGTGGCGCCGTCCAATCCGCGCACCGCGACCGAGAACGCCCGTCCCAGCGCCATCAGCCGATTCCCTGCAGGTGGGTGATCTCCGGGGTGCGCTGGCGCCCGACCCGCACGCCGATCATGTCGATGCGCAGCGCCGCCCAGCGCTCGTCCTGGGCGGTTAGCCAGAGCCCGGCCAGCCGGCGCAGCCGCCAGACCTTCCGCGGGGTCACCGCGTAGGCGAGCCCGCCGTAGCCGTCCCCGCTGCGGGTCTTCACCTCGACGAACACCGCGGTGCGGGTGGCGTCGTCGGCGGCGATCACGTCCAGCTCGCCGTAGCGGCAGCGCCAGTTGCGGCCCAGGATCCGCAGGCCCATCCGGGTCAGATAGTCCACGGCGAGCGCCTCGCCCATCGCGCCCAGCTGCACGCGGGTCATTGTCTGTTCGGTCGTCATGGGAGCCACCGTTCCCGGCGGCGCTGACACGCACGGGCCCGGTGGCGGCCTTGGAGCTCAGTGCAGCGGCGGGCTATCCCCAGTCAGGCGTCCATCCACAGCGGCGTACCGCCGCTACCCCCAGTGCGGGGGCACGTCGTTGCCCGGGCAGTCGGCGGACCGGCAGTGCACCTCGCGCACCCGCCTGCCGGTGACCTTGCCGTCACTGTCGTAGGTGTACTCGACCGTGGCTTCGGCCTCGCGCCGGCAGGCGGGGCAGGTCGCCATTTCCGTCTTGAACCGCGACATGGCCCTACCCGATCCGGTCCGCCCGCGTGTAGACGTTCATCGAGTCCTCCCGCAGGAACGCCACCAGCGTGATGCCGGACTCCTCGGCCAGCGACACCGCCAGCGACGACGGCGCCGACACCGCGGCCAGCACGGGAATGCCCGCCAGCACGGCCTTTTGCGTCAACTCGAACGAAGCCCGGCCGCTGACCAGCAGCACGCAGCCCTGCAGCGGAACCCGCCCGTGTTCCAGCGCCCAGCCCACGACCTTGTCGACCGCGTTGTGCCGGCCGATGTCCTCGCGCACCACCAGCGGTGTGCCGTCGGCCGGGAACAACGCCGCCGCGTGCAGCCCACCGGTGCTGTCGAAAACCTTTTGCGCGGAGCGCAATTGGCCCGGCATCGCCTTGAGCGTCGCCGCGGTGACGGTCGCGGGATCCGTGCCGGGCGAGAACCGGCCGATCAACCGCACCGCGTCCAGCGACGCCTTGCCGCACACCCCGCACGACGAGGTGGTGTAGAAGTTGCGGGTGACATCGAGGTCCGGCGGCGCCACCCCCGGAGCCAGCGTCACGTCCAGGACGTTGTAGGTGTTCGGTTCGGTGCGCCCGTCGCAGTAGCGGATGGTCCGGACGTCCTCGCGGCCGCCGATGACCCCCTCGGTGAGCAGAAAGCCTTGCGCCAGTTCGAAATCCGAGCCGGGCGTGCGCATCGTCACTGTGACCGGCGCGCCGTTGACGCGAATCTCCAGCGGCTCCTCGACGGCCAGGGTCTCGGGTCGGGTGACGGCGCGGTCGGCGGTGAGATGCCGCGCGCGTCGGCGCGCCGTTACCTGGCCCACGCGCTCAAAACTACCCTGGCGCCCCTCACACCGCCTCGGCCAGCGCCGCCAGCGTTTCCGCCGACGAGTGGACCGGCCGCCACCCGAGCAGGGTTCGGGCCTTGTCGGTGTCCATCACCACCGACGTCCGCGCGGAGTGCAGCCATTCCAGCATCGACGGGACGAACGGCACCTTGGAAATCGCCGCCGACGCCGCCGAGGCGGCAATCCCGGGAACCCGCACAGGCCGGCCACCGAGCGCCTTGGCCACCTCCGACACCGTCACCACGCCGTCACCCGCGATGTTGTACGCCCCCGGCGGCGCCGGGGCCGTCGCGGCCAGCGCGATCGCCTCCGCGACGTCGTCGTGGTGCACCAGTTGCAGCGGAATCCCCGGATCCGGCACGACCGGCTTCAGGATCGGCGCCACCTTGCTGACGGCGCGCACCGGCGCGGGCAGCTGGTTCCAGGGCATCGCGTCGGCCAAAGCCGTCGCGCGGGGCCCCGCGACGATGCAGGGGCGCAGCACGAACACCTCCAGCGACGAGCCCTTGGTGATGTCGGCGAGCAGCGCCTCGCACTCGGCCTTCTGCGCGGAGTAGTAATGCTCGGCGGTCCCGCGCGTCGGCACGTCCTCGGTCAGCGGGACGGGGTTGTCCGAGTGGTAGCCGTAGGCCGCCACCGACGAGGTGTAGACCAGGCGCCGCGGTCGCTGGGCGGCAACCGTCGCCTCGAACACGTTGCGGGTGCCTTCCAGGTTGACGCGTTGGCTCTCGTCGCGCGAGCCCATGATGATGAACGCCAGGTGGACCACCACGTCCGCCTCGGCCACCAGGGCATCGACGGCCTCCCGGTCGGTGATGTCGCCCTGCTGGTAGATGGTTTTCTGCCAGCCGCACGACACCGGGTCGAACGGGCGGCGCGCCATCCCGATGATCTTCTCCACCGCGGGCTCGCGCTCGAGCGCCGTCACGGCCGAGACGCCGATCTCCCCGGTTGGCCCGGTCACTGCCACTGTCAGTCCCACCCGGGTGAGCTTCCCTTCGGAACCGTCGACCAAACCGCGCTCGCAAAAGTCGCATGCCGATACTCTCGACGAAAAGATCACGAGCGGGAACGGGGCAAAGCGTGGCAGACGACTCGAATTCGACACCGGGCGGGGAGAAGGCCGACCCGGCGACCGTCTTCGCCGCCCTGGCCGAGATCATCTACCAAGGCTCGGACGCCAAGCAGATGTACGCGGCCATCTGCATCGCCGCGACCCTGACCGTGCGCGGCTGTGACCACGCCAGCCTGCTGGTGCGCGACGGCGACCGCTACATCACGGTCGGCGCCAGCGACCAGATCGCGCAGCACATCGACGAGATGGAACGGCGTTCTGGCGACGGCCCGTGCATCGACGCGATCGAGGAGGAGACTCCCCAGATCGAGCCCGACCTGACCACGCCGTCGCTGTGGCCCAAGCTGGCCGCCGTCCTCGTCGAGGAGACACCGGTGCGCGGGGCCATGGGCTTTCGGCTCCTGGTCGACAAGCGCAAGGGGGCCGCGCTCAACCTGTTCAGCGACACTCCCAACGTGTTCGACGCCGAATCCGCGGGCCGGGCGGCGGTGCTGGCGTCGTTCGCCAGCGTGGCCATCAACGCGGTCGCCAAGGGCGAAGACGCCGCGAGCCTACGCCGGGGGCTGATGAGCAACCGCGAGACCGGCAAGGCGGTCGGCATGTTGATGCTGCTGCACGACATGACCGAAGACCAGGCGTTCGACCTGCTGCGCCGGCATTCTCAGGCGCTGAATATCAAGCTGGCCGAGGTGGCGCACGCCGTCATCGAAAACCGCGGCCAATTGCCGGTCAGCGGCGAAACGAGTTAGCCGGGGCTACTCCGGCAGCCGCAACTCGGGCTTCTCGACCTCTTCGATGTTGACGTCCTTGAAGGTGACCACGCGGACCTGCTTGACGAAGCGGGCCGGTCGGTACATGTCCCACACCCACGCGTCGGACAATCGCAGCTCGAAGTAGACCTCGCCGTCGGCGTTGCGCGGCGTCATCTCCACGCTGTTGGCCAGGTAGAAACGCCGCTC
The DNA here is from genome assembly GCF_000455205.1 of Mycobacterium sp. UM_CSW. Classification (GTDB taxonomy): domain Bacteria; phylum Actinomycetota; class Actinomycetes; order Mycobacteriales; family Mycobacteriaceae; genus Mycobacterium. The sequence goes on from NZ_AUWQ01000066.1 coordinate 91,194, forward strand.
GGTTTCCACGACGTAGCTGAACTGGCCGACGATGTCCTTGTATTCGCGGTACAGCGAGAGCTCCATCTCGGTTTCGTACTTTTCGAGATCTTCTGCACTCATCTGCTCAAACGTCCTTCTCCCTGACGTGGGAACCTGGTCCCATCTTTCCTCACCGGTATTCGCCAGGCTCGCCCGGAGGGTCCGGTTTGCACTCCGCCACCACGCGCCCACCGGATCCGCCGGGCCCCGAAGCCACCCGCCGGACGTTGATGAACGAATAGCGGTGCTGGGCGCAGGGGCCGAGCTCGGTGAGCGCCGTCGAATGCGCCGGCGTGCTGTAGCCCTTGTGGTCGGCGAAGCCATAGCCGGGGTGGTCGGCGTCCATCGCGACCATCAGCCGGTCGCGGCTGACTTTGGCCAGCACGCTGGCCGCGGCGATGCACGCCGCCACGGCGTCCCCGCCGACCACCGGCAGCGACGGCATCGGCAGGCCGGGCACACGAAATCCGTCGCTCAGCACGTAGCCCGGGCGCACCGGCAGGCCGGCCACCGCGCGGCGCATGCCCTCGATGTTGGCCACGTGGACGCCGCGCCGGTCGACCTCCTCCGACGGGATGAAGACCACGTGATACGCCAGCGCATACCGCCGGATCAAGGGGAACAGCTTCTCCCGGGCCTTCTCGGTGAGCTTCTTCGAATCATCCAGGGCCGCAAGGCTTTCCAGCCGGCTCGGGCCGAGCACGCAGGCCGCCACCACCAGCGGGCCGGCGCAGGCGCCGCGGCCCACCTCGTCCACCCCGGCGACTGGGCCGAGGCCGCTGCGATACAACGCGGACTCCAGCGTGCGCAATCCGGACGACTTGCGGATGACGGTCCGCGGCGGCCACGTGGTGGCCATGGCTACTGACTCTGCTGGGGGTTCACCGACCCGACGCCACCCCACCGCGACGGCGGCCACACGATGAATTGGGCCTTGCCGATGACGTTGGCTACCGGCACGGTTCCCGAATTCGGGTCACCGGTGCACAGGATGCCCTTGAGGGCTTCGATCGGGACGCTGGTGCAGTGGGCGCGGGAATCCGCCGAGTGAGTCCGGTTGTCCCCCATCACCCACAGCCGCCCCGGCGGGACGGCGACGGGCCCGAACTCGCTGCCCAGGCACGGGTACTTCGACGGGTCGGCCATCATCGTGGTCGGATCCAGATACGGCTCCTTGAGCGGCTTGCCGTCGACGGTCAACCCCGTCTCGGCCCGGCACTGCACGGTCTGCCCGCCCACCGCGATCACCCGCTTGACCAGGTCATTCTCGTCGGGCGGCACGAAGCCGATGAACGACAGCGCGTTCTGCGCCCAGCGCAGCGCGGTGTTGTTCGAGCGGATCGACTTGTAGCCGGCGTTCCACGACGGCGGCCCCTTGAAGACGATCACGTCGCCGGGCCGCGGCTGGCCGAACCGGTAACTCAGCTTGTCGACCATGATCCGGTCGCCGACGCAGCCCGTGCACCCGTGCAGCGTGGGCTCCATGGATTCCGACGGAATCAGGTAGGGGCGGGCGATGAACGTCAGCATGACGTAGTAGAGGACCACGGCGATCACCGCGAGCAGCGCGAGCTCGCGCAGCGTGGACTTCTTCTTGCGCCCCGACTCGGCCGCTTCGGGTTCCGAGGCTTCGGAGGGCGTGTCGGGGTCGGCGGTGGAGACCTTCGGCTCTGGCTGACCAGCGTCGGACTGGCGCTCGGGTGAGTCCGGGGTATCGGTCACGAGATCAGCGTAGCCAGCACGGTTCGTGGCCGCAGACCTGCTCCGAACCGGGCCCGGTCAGCGCTTTTCCTTGATCTTGGCCTTCTTGCCGCGGAGTTCGCGCAGGTAGTACAGCTTGGCGCGGCGGACGTCGCCACGGGTCACCACCTCGATGTGGTCGATGTTCGGCGAATGCACCGGGAAGGTCCGCTCGACGCCTACGCCGTAGCTCTCCTTGCGCACGGTGAACGTCTCGCGGATGCCTCCGCCCTGTCGGCGGATCACCACGCCCTTGAACACCTGGATACGCTCCTTGGCGCCCTCGATGACCTTGACGTGCACGTTGATGGTGTCGCCCGGGCTAAAGGCCGGGATGTCGTCGCGCAGCGACGTCTGGTCGACGAAGTCCAGCCGGTTCATCCTACGAACACTCTTCCTTGCGGTCGCGGCCTGCGACGGCTGCCCACACGCGGGCGTGGGGCGGTCATCAAGCCGATGGTTTTCGGGCTTTTAGTGCGCATCTCGCAGCCGCCGGGAAGCGCCCGGCGCGCTAGTGGGTTCGAGACAACTGAACAATTGTGCCAGACGGCCCGCGTGCATTGAAAATCACAGGTAAACCATGCGGTTCAAAACGCGCCAAAGGCGCTGGTGAATGGTACACATGACTCGGGCCGAAATGGCCCGGCCACGTGCAGGTTTAACGTCCCAGGACGCCAAGGAGACCGACACATGCGTACCCGCCCGCTCGCCGTGCTCGCCGCCGTGGCGGCGGTGACGCTGGTGCTGGCCGGGTGCGACGAGGCGTTGGTTGAGCCGCAAAGCCTGGGAAAGCCGTCCGCCGGACCCGCGCACAGCGAGCCGGTTCGGCAGTCCCAGGTGCAGCCCGAGACGGTTCAGCTGCTGCTGGACACCGTGCCGATGCACGGGCCGCCGCAGGCGCTGTCCGGCACGGTGTTCGGCGGCCTGCCCGCGCGGATCCAGCAGGCCATCGACGAGGCCGCCGGCGCCGGGGCCACGCTGTCGGTCGCCGTCCTGGATCGCAAGACGCATGAGCTGGTGTCCAACGGCAACAGCCAGATCATCGGCACCGCGTCGGTGGCCAAGCTCTTCATCGCCGACGACCTGTTGCTGGCGGAGTCCCAGGGCAGGGCCGCCCTGTCCCCCGGGGACCGCCAGGCGCTGGACGTCATGTTGCAGTCGTCCGACGACGGCGCCGCCGAGAAGTTCTGGGGCCAGGGCGGCGGCGACAACATCATCACCCAGGTCGCGAGCCGATACGGCCTGTCGTCCACCACCCCGCCGAGCGACGGGCGTTGGTGGAACACGATGAGCTCGCTGACCGACCTGATTCACTACTACGACGCGCTGCTCGACGGCACGGGCGGGCTGCCGAAGTCGCGGGCCAGCGTCATCGTCAACGATCTGGCCCGGTCCACCCCGACCGGCGCCGACGGCTACCCGCAGCGGTTCGGCATCCCCGACGGCCTGTTCGCCGAGCCGGTGGCGGTCAAGCAGGGCTGGATGTGCTGCATCGGCGCCGACTGGGTGCACCTATCGACCGGGGTGATCGGCGCCGACCACCGCTACGTGATGGTGGTCCAGTCGCTGCAGCCGTCCGACGACGCCACGGCGCGGCAGACGATCACCCAGGCCGTCAAGACGATATTTCCCAACGGCCGCATCTAGCGGCGGCCCGTTCACGGCGCGAGCAGACGCAGAATCGCACGAATCCGGCTCCGCGAGTGCGATTCTGCGTCTGCTCGCCAAGCCACTAGCCCAATAGGTCCGGGCGGCGCTCGCGGGTGCGCCGCAGGGAAACCTCGCGGCGCCACGCCGCGATCCGCGCATGATCGCCGGACAGCAGGACCTCGGGGACGTCCAGCCCGCGCCAGCTCGGCGGCCTGGTATAGCTGGGCCCTTCGAGCAGCCGGTCCAGGGCGGGCGAGTGCGAATCATCCTGCAGCGACGCGGGATTGCCCAGCACCCCGGTGAGCAGCCTGAGCACCGCTTCGATCATCACCACGGCCGCCGATTCCCCGCCCGGCAGCACGTAGTCCCCGATCGAGACCTCCTCGACCCGCATCCGCCGCGCGGCGTCGTCGATGACCCGCTGGTCGATGCCCTCGTAACGTCCGCACGCGAACACCAGGTGCTTCTCGGTGCTCCAGCGCTGGGCGGTCGCCTGCGTGAACAATGCGCCCGCCGGGGTCGGAACCACCAAAAGCGTTTCACCCGAACAAGTCTCGTCCAGCGCCTCGCCCCAGACCGGGGCCTTCATCACCATCCCGGGGCCGCCGCCGTACGGCGCGTCGTCCACCGAGTGGTGGACGTCGTAGGTCCACCGGCGCAGGTCGTGCACGTGCAGGTCGACCAGCCCGGACGCAATCGCCTTGCCTGGCAACGACTGTCGCAGCGGATCCAGATAGGCCGGGAAGATCGTGATGACATCTATTCGCATTGGGGCGCACCTGCTCCCTACAGTTCCAGCAGGCCCTCGGGCGGATCGATCTCAATCAGCCTGTCGTCCAACGAGACCGACGTGACGATTGCGCTGACGAACGGCACCAGGAGCTCGCCGGAATCCCGGCGCACCGCCAGCAGCTCACCCGCCGCGGTGTGCAACACCTCGGCGACGACGCCGACCTCCAGCCCCGAAATGGTCCGGACGACAAGGCCTTCGAGCTGGTGGTCGTAGTAGGTGTCCGGCTCGTCGATCGGCGGCAGCTCGTCGGAGTCCACGACGAACAGGCTGCCCCGCAGCGCGTCGGCAGCGTCGCGGTCGTGCACGCCGGCCAATCGCACCAGCAGCCGTCCACCGTGCTCGCGGGCCTGGTCGACGACGACGCTGCGCTCCTCGCCGCTACGGGAGTTCTTGGCGCGCAACGTATTACCCGGAGCGAACCGTGCCGCGGGATCGTCCGTGCGGACTTCCACCACCACCTCGCCGCCGATGCCGTGCGCCTTGACCACGCGCCCGACCGTTAACTCCAAGGGAGCGCTCCGCTACTGGTCGGTGTCCACCACGTCGACGCGGATGCCGCGGCCGCCGATACCGGCGACCAGCGTGCGCAACGCGGTCGCGGTGCGTCCGCCGCGACCGATCACCTTGCCCAGGTCGTCGGGGTGAACGTGCACCTCCACGGTGCGCCCACGCCGACTGGTGACCATGTCCACCCGGACGTCGTCGGGATTGTCGACGATCCCGCGGACCAGGTGCTCGACAGCGTCAACGACGACGGTGCTCACCGCGGTCAGCCTTCGGTCGGTGCGTCGGCAGGCGCGGCTTCAGCGGCCGGCTCGGCGGGGGCTTCGGCGGCGGGCTCGGCAGCCGGCTCGGCGGCGGGCTCGGC
>NZ_AUWQ01000067.1 GCF_000455205.1 Mycobacterium sp. UM_CSW
CCCTGTTGATCGTCGCGGTAGCCGCCCTGACCGGTGCGCTGGTGCAGGCGCCCATCTGGGGATGGGTCTCGGCAGGCACGGTCGCTTTGGTGGCGCTCGCCATACTGGGTACGGCGGGGTTCCTGTGGCGGACGGCGCGGCACCCGTACCCGCTGCTCGAACTGCCGCTGCTGAAGATCCGAAATTTCGCCATCGCCAACCTTGCGTTCTTCTGCTTCGGCGCCGCCTTCGCCATCATGCTTCTGTCGAACTCGCTTTGGTGTCAAAATATTTGGCACTACAGCGTGTTGCGCACCGGTCTCGCGATGGCGCCCAGCCCGGCCCTGGTGCCGCTCGTCACCTTCGGGTCCGCCCGGCTCGTCCACCGCATCGGTCCCGGGCCGGTGGCCGCGATCGGAAGCGCGCTGTTCGCCGGCTCCCTAGTTTGGCGAATCGTCTTCGCCAGAGCCGCGCCACATTACGTGACCGATCTGCTACCCAGCATGCTGCTCAGCGGAATCGGGGTCGGACTGACGCTGAGCACTCTCATGGCCGCCGGCGCGACCGCCCTGCCGCCGGCACGCGCCGCCACGGGTTCGGCGCTGGTGAACTCCGGTCGCCAGGTGGCCTCGGCGCTGGGAGTGGCTATCCTGGTGACCGCCCTGGGGCCCACCGCCTCGGTGCGCGACTTCGACCTCGGCTGGTGGCTGGCGCTCGCCTTCATTGCCGCGACCGTGGTCATCAGTCTCACCCTGCCGCACGTCCGCTCCGAGGTGTCCGCCTCCGTGGAGGTTCCGGGGCGCTCGCTGACCGGCCCAATCATCGAAATGTCCTGACGAAACAGGCTTCTGCCGTTGGCGCCTTGAAGGCATCCGGCATCGGGCATGGCCGCCGACGCCGAGGAATGTGATCACGACTTTCCCTGGTTTCGGTGCCGCCCAAGCCTTACGTCCGTCGAGTGTCGCAATGGACGGGTTGACTGGCGATCAGTTTTGCCCTCCAGGGCAGTCTGATTTGTATGGGCAAACTCATCTATGGCTTCAACGTGTCGGTGGACGGGTACATCGCCGATGCACAAGGCAACATCGACTGGAGCGATCCGAGCGAAGAACTTCACCAGTACTGGAACGACTTCGAGCGGGAGACCGCCTTGTCGTTCTACGGCCGGCGGCTCTACGAGCTGATGTCGGCGTACTGGCCGACCGCCGACAAGTCCCCGGACGCCACGCCCCTGATCGTCGACTTCGCTCACATCTGGCGGGACATGCCCAAGGTCGTGTTCTCGCGCACCTTGGAGTCCGTCGACTGGAACTCTCGCCTGGAACGTGGTGACCCGGTCGAGGTGGTAACGAAGCTGAAAGCCGAGATCGACGGCAGGCTGGAAGTGGCCGGCGCGACGTTGGCCGCACCGATCGTGCGGGCCGGACTGGTCGACGAATACCGGATCGTGGTCGCGCCCACCGCCGTGGGCGGCGGCACCCCGTTCTTCCCGGCACTGCCGTCATGGATCTCGCTGCGACTGTTGGAGAACCGCACTTTCCCGGGCGGCACGGTCCTGCTGCGCTACGAGGCGAAACGAGGGTGACCGGACGTGCACGTAACCGCCGCAAGGCCCGCAGGAAAAAACTTGTGACTTGCGGTTGACTGTCATTCGATCGCGGCGAGCGCCCGCGACAGGTCACTGCGAGGGGACGACTGTGCCTACCATCACCACGTCGGACGGTGTCGAGATCTTCTACAAGGACTGGGGCTCTGGGCAGCCGATCGTTTTCAGTCATGGCTGGCCGCTGACGGCCGACGACTGGGACGCGCAGATGATGTTCTTCCTGCACCACGGTTATCGGGTGATCGCTCACGACCGGCGCGGGCATGGCCGATCAGATCAGGTCGGGACGGGCAATGACATCGAGCACTGGGTGGCCGACCTGGCCGCGTTGACCGAGCAGCTCGACCTGCCCGAGGCCGTGCACATTGGGCACTCCACCGGCGGCGCTGAGGTGGCCCGCTATGTGGCGCGCCACCGGGAGCGGGTCGCCAAGGCGATACTGGTCTCTTCCCCGACGCCGAATATGGTTCGGACAGAGGACAATCCGGGCGGGCAACCCCAAGAGTGGTTCGACGCGGTGCGAGCGGGTGTCTTGGGAAATCGATCGGAGTTCTACCGCGCGGTGCCGGAGGGTCCGTTCTACGGATTCAACCGATCGGGGGTGGAGCCGTCCGAGGCGGTGATCGCGAACTGGTGGCGACAGGGCATGTCCGGCAGCGCCCAGGCGCACTATGAGACCGTGCTTTCCTGGCTGCAGGACTACACCGAGGATCTGCGCACCATCACCGTTCCCGTCCTGGTGATGCACGGCGACGACGATCAGATCGTTCCGTTCACCAGCTCGGTGCCCCGAGCGGTCGACTTACTCCAGGACGGCGCGTTGAAGACCTACGCCGGCTACCCCCACGGGATGCTGACAACGCACGCGGACGTCCTCAACCCAGATCTGCTCGCTTTCATCGCGTCCTGATCAGGTTGCGTCGGGCCGGGTGCTAACCCATGGTCACGATCGCGCCGCACGCGACGCAGATCACCACCACGAGCGCCACCAAGATCACCGTGATCGCCGCGCGGACGATCTCTTCTTCGGTGAGTCGCCAGCGCGGCTTGAATTCGACGAGATCGCCGTAGGCATTCGAGTTGAGTCTTGCGACCGCCGAACGGAGATCGTCATGTCCCTGGGCCGCGCATTCCTCGACCGGGTCGTGCGCGGCGATTGCGGTGGTCATATCAGCCCCCCAGGCTTGCGGACGCCGACAGGCGTGGTGTGGGTCGAAGGCATCAGCCTTCTCTCGTATATCCAAGATACGAGTGTGAAAATCACGATCGCGGTAACGATCCCTAACGGTCACAGCACAGGTTTGTTGCGTGCCAACCACGCTCGGCGGCACCTGGACTGGGTCAGCCTGGAGACAGCGGGAGACCGAAGTCCGCTCGAAACCGCGGCAGCCACTTGGGGCATTTGAGCGGTGCGGTCTACTACGGATTCGGCACGTTGGCCGCGTTGCTTGGGGTACCCGATCGTCTCGTGCGAGCTTGCGAGCGGTCATGGCGGACAATGATTCACCGTACCAATGAAGTTCGTGTCGATATGTATTTCCTATGTGCAGTTCATCTCAAGCCATTCGTTAATTTGCGTAGTTACTTGGGCCCAAACAGGATTCAGTGGTACCCCGTGGCCGGTATTTCGCAATTCGACGAAATCGGCTTCAATGGCTTTGGCTAGCGCATTTACCGCTTGCGGAGGCACAAGCACGTCGTTCTCCGCTGCGAATACCAGCGCAGGCACGCGCAGTTGGCGTGTTTCCACTTCGCACAGCCAGCGCGTCGCTTCCATAACTGCTTGCGGTGATTCTGGGCAGACTAGCGAGCTATAGTGCTGGGCCTCCTCAGCACTGGCCTCTCCCCACCATGCGTGGTCCATCATCTGCGCGGGCGGGATCCACATCGCGTTCGGGTCGACCTCGAGACTGATCGGGTCAGCGGCAAATCCAGCCGGAACAACGGGAACAAGCAACACCAAGGCAGCTACAGGCCGGATAGTAGCGAAGGTGAGACTAGCTAGGCCACCCATGCTGTGCCCGATCACGACTGGAACTTTGCCCAGAAAATCGGCGACTTCAGCGATCTCGGCTGTCACGTCGAGGATCGAGCGTTTCAGCGCCAGGCCTGGGTGCAAGGTCGCCGAACCGTTGTGCCCGAACCAATTAAGACATACTGAGTACCAACCGTCACTCGCCAACTCAGGCGCGATCTTGTGCCACGCCCAACTTCCTTGGCAGCCACCATGCACGAATAGAAGCGGTGGTCTAGATGATGGCTCGCCATAGGTTTCTACGCGAATACCGTTGACCCCTAGTTCCGCTCGGCTACCTTGCATCAACTACTCCTTCTGTTCACAGACAATCCCGCGGTTCGTAGGCCCATAGGATGGGGTACGTTATGGTAACGATCGTGATTCTACTCGCTGTGGGTCGCGTCTCTTGACGACCGCTAGGGGTCAACGCCGACGCGCGACCGTGCCGCTTACGGCCCGATGACTCAATTGCCTTGATCGACAGGCGTTGTGGAGACGGTGATGTTGCCGCCCTTACGTTTCGCATCGAGCATCGCTTGGTCGGCTCGACTAAGGACGGCGTCGAGAAGGGCCATCGGGTCGGCCTCTGGTGCGGTGAAGAAGCCGAGTTCGACATGAGTGACGCCGATGCTGGCGGTGACTTGAGCGTGATCGGCCGGTTCGGCGACCGCACACCTGACTCGTTCAGCAGTTTGTTCTATGTGGCCGGGATCGCTGACCTCGATGACGACGAATTCTTCTCCCCCGACGCGGGCCACTAATGCGCTGCCGCGCACAGCGGATTCGATCTGCCGGGCAGTTCGGATCAAGACGTCATCGCCGATCGGATGGCCGAAGGTGTCGTTGATGTTTTTAAAGCGGTCGAGGTCGGCGACCATCACGGCCAGGTGCCTGCCCGAGGGATGATGGTCGATCAACAACTCGGCGAAGTGAAGGTGCAGTCCCCGCCTGTTGAGTAGACCGGTCAGCGGATCGGTGACCGACTCGTTGGCGTCATTGCGTAGCGTCCGGATCCCGAACTGGATTCCCACCGGTGCGGCAAGGACTGGTGTCGTCACGGCGAGGATGCTGGCGGCGAAGACCAAACCGTCAAAGTGCGCGTCCGCAGCCGCCCGCACGGCAAACACCGCCGTTGACGCGAATATCCACAGGGTATGCAGCGCAAGGAATCTCGGTCCGTCGAAGAACAGCAGATAGACCGAGAGTTGCGTAAACGCGTTGAACCCGTACAGGCCCGCGAGCCACGTCGGTTCGTACAACGCCAGCGCGGCGATGCCGATGTCGCAGGAGATGACGAACGCGCGCGACACCGGCAACGTCGGCCATGGTCGAAAACACCACCGGATCACCCAGAACATCACCAGGACCGCGAACGATGCCACGACGACCCGAGATGCGAGACGATCCGGGCCGGCCCAGGGCAGAAGAATCGCCAGGGCAGTCACGACCGTCAGCCCGTTACCCACCCCGATCATTACCCGGATGGCCTCTGCCATCGACCGTTTGGCGAAGTACTGCACCTGCGCGGCGTAGTCGACCGGCGAGTTCCACCATTCACCGACTAGACCGCGAAACACCGCGAAACTTCTGGACTCGGCCAGCGAAGCCATCTGTAGAGACGCCTCCTCGACCGTCCCGAGAATGCCGCCGCTAATCAAACGCAGAGCAGCAAACAACAGCGACCGATATTACAAGGTATGGCCCGCGATCTGTACTGGACACCGCTATTGGGACTCCTCGCCAAGCGATGTTTATTCGAGCGTTTGTCGTCGACGGCTGCTGGACACTTTCACGACAGCAGACCGGGCACTCTTCCAGATCCGTTTGATCAAGACTGCACCGTATGGCGCGCTGGACGCTAAATCGCCGTAATGCCGAGTCGAGTGGGTCCTATGCCGCCGGCGTGGCAGGCGATTGGCCCTTGCTGACGGCACTCTGCTCTCGGGGTGCAGCGGTCGTCGCGGGTACAACCAGAGCGACGCCATGGCCCAGCCGGACCGCGCCGGGCAGGTCGAACTTGTGCTCGCGCTCGGCCACGACGACTCCCTCCACCTTGAGTGCTCCGCTGACTTTGCAGTTCCCGGACCGGATCTCGGTCAGCCGGCCTTCGCGAACCACGGCGAGCACCTCGGCTATGTCGAAGGTGACGTCCAGGTCCACTTCGATTGTGCCGACTGACTTGCCGTCGATGAACAATTCGACTGTCGGATGGTGGCTCGACGCGATCTGGTGTGTCGCCATCGTCACGACCTCCTGCTTCTGCGGCTCGGCGCGGGTGCGGCGCGCCGCGTCCGTGAGTGCTTTGTACCGGCTCCACCCGGCGCTCAGCAGATCCAGCAGGTCCTGCGACAGCAAGCCGCTCACCTCTGCGGCGACCTCGCGCTCGACTACCGCCGCTAGCCGAGGCAGTCCTTTCACGAAGCGGTTGACTGTGTGGCGCTCGCGCAGCGACGCGGCGAGAATGTCAGTCGGTTTGTCGGGTGCTCCGCCGAACAGGAGGTCCCGTACGGATTGCATCTCATCCAATGCGGCTGACGTCATGATCCACCTCTCTCATGGTCGCGGTGCCAGGGTCGGAATGGGCCTCGAGTCGTATGGCGTGCATGACTCCACCACGGACGGGTGCGTCGCGCGTCGTGATAACCGGCGGGTCGCCGGGACGTGCGTCGGCCCGCACGCGAGTGTCGATGTGGGGGTGTTGTGTTTGCCCGCCAGAGTCGTCTTCGGGCAATTCGTCCGGATTGGGCGACGGCTTCTTCATGGTCCGCGTGATGGCTGCGAGAACGGCGCCCAGGATCAACGCCGCGATGATCAACGCGGCAAGCACGACGAGGAAACCAGACTCTGACGAGCTCGAAGGACTGGTTGGGTGCATCGGGTAGCCGCCCGCTAAGGGCACCTGTTTGGGTTCATCCACGCCAGGCAGTGACTGGGTCTTGTGCACCTCGAATTGTGGCCCGCAGTCGGGGCTTTGGGTCCACTCCCCCCATGCCGGCGTCACGCCGTCCAGCAGGACCTTGTGCTCGCCGTACTGTTGGTCGTTGCCCAGATCGACGATCTTGCTGACGATGAAGGGCTGGTACTGCGCATTGGTGTAGCGCACGGCGACGCAGGTGTTCGGGACCTCCGTCGGCGCTGGCGGAGGGGGCGGGGGCAGCTGGTCGGGCCCGGGATCGCGGCCACCGCCGTTGATAACGGCCGCGGTGACTTTGTCGGGTTCTCCCGTTTCGCCGGGCAGGATCGCGATGACGGGATTGGGCCCGGCTTGGGAGATCTCGGTAATAATTTGGCCCAACGCCGGAATCACTATTTCCCGGATGGCGCCCCCGGCGAGCTGCCAAAAGATGTGAAGGGCCGCTCCGAACGGATTGATGATGATCGGCCTGGAGAAGTTGTCGTAGGTAATCAAGCCCGGATCCAAGTGCAGCACATCGTTATTCGACCGATTGCGGGCCAGGTTCAAGAGGCGAGCGTCGCCTTCGGTTGGGGATGCTGGATCCTGCCAGGTCTGACTGGCGGCCCGCGCTAATTGCACGCCTGTCAGATTCGCGGTCAAGGTCTGAGGCACTGCGGTCTGGATCACAGGCGACGGTGTCGAGGACACCGCGGCCGAAAGTGTGGTCGTGACGAGTGGTTTCGGACGTACTGCCGTGCTTGTGTCGCTGGCCGCCAGGCTCGGCGACGAGCGGACCGTCGTCGTGGAAGTGGTCGATGGCGTCAAGGCTGACGTGGTGGTGGTCGGCGCCGAGCTAGCAGTCGTGGTTGTCGCCACCGAGTTGGTCGTGGTTGTCACCACCGAGTTGGTCGTGGTTGTCACCACCGAGTTGGTGGTCGTCACCGGTGCCCGCATGGTTGTCGTGGTGGCCGTCGTCGTCGCGGTTGGCGGGTCGGCGAGAGCCGGCACCACCCGACCAAGCGCCGTGAGCACGACCCCAAGTCCTAACGCCAGCATCACCGCTGCGCCGCAACGAGAACGAACACGAAATGGCCGGCTCATCGTGGCTCAACTCCTCTCGGCACCGATGTACCGGGCGGCCGAACCCATCCCTACGAGTCTCAGCCGGCCCATGCCCTGCCGGTGGCGTATGACCGCAGCATTCCGCTTTTCGCGCCGAGCGTCTTGAGTAGTTGGCTACTCGGCTTTGGACGTGGCGCCGACTCGACGCCGCCTCGAAGTCGATGATTTTGCAGACGGCGCGGGATCCGGCTCGACCGACGCCAAGTCGAGTAGGTGACTACTCTGTCGGCGCCTTGGTCGTCGGCAGGAGCATTCGGATGCAGCCACTGCAAAGCACCAACCAGAACCAAGAGGCCATCATGACCACCATCAAGAACCACAAAGAACCCATCACCGCCGCACTGGGTGCGGCTATCGCCACCTTGGCGGTACCGGCAATGCTGTTTGTGAGTGCGGGAACTGCGCATGCGGGCGGCTCTATCTGGAACAACGCCGACTACTTGGGCACAACGGTGTTTGTCGCGTCCGACGGCCAGACTTTCGGCCACTGCACCTACAACGCGTTTCCCATAGTCGGCCCCGGCATTCCACCCGGACCTCGCAACTTCATTCTGGAACCCAACGGAACGGCGCAGCTGTGGTTCCCGGGTGTCAAGTTGAACACGACATGGAATGTCAATGTGCACTGTGACAACGGCCCGGATATCACAACGGATACCGTCTACTAGCAGAGTTTTGGGCTCCCACACGGTGGGGAGAATCCGCCGGATCGACTATGCGTCTTTACCTGTAGATCCTGCTTTTGGCCGCGCTCAGGCGCTCCACACTTTCACGCGATCGTGGGTCTGACGCACACTTGTGCAATGGAGGATTGGCATCTCAGCACGCTCGCGCTGACCGCAGCGCCTCTGTCCTTGCGCCAGTCCCCGGCGCACACGTCAGAATGGGTGGCGTGAACATGGCAACTGAGCCGCAGCCGCGCCGCAAGCTGAACGGCCTCTCGGACATACGTGCGTTTTTCCACACCAACAAGACGCCGCTCTTCTTCATCTCCCCCACCCCCTTCAACCTGTTGGGCGTGGACCGCTGGATACGAAACTTCTTCTACCTGACCTACTTTGACTCGTTCGAGGGCACGCACTCGCGCGTGTTCGTCCCGCGCCGGCGCGACCGTCGTGATTTCGACTCCATGGACGAGGTGTGCAGCCATTTGCTGTCCGATCCCGAGACGCTCGAGTTCATCGCGGGTAAAGGTCCCGGAGGCAAGTGCTGCTTTGTGATGATGAACGAGGAGATCCAGGCCCTCGCGCGGTCGGCGGGTCTCGAGGTCATGCATCCGCCGATCGAGCTGCGCAATCGCCTGGGCTCCAAGATCGTCATGACGCGCCTGGCCGACGAGGCGGGCGTACCGAGCGTGCCCAACACAATCGGTCGGGCCGGCTCGTACGACGAATTGGTGGCGCTCGCACAAGACGCCGGCTTGGGAGACGACCTCGTCATCTCGATCGCTTATGGCAACGCCGGCAGCGGGACGTTCTTTGTGCACGGTCAGCGCGACTGGGACGAGCACGCCGGTGACCTGGTCGGGCAGGACCTCAAGGTCATGAAGCGGATTCGCAACGTCGAGGTGTGCCTGGAGGGTGCCGTCACCCGTCACGGCACCGTGGTCGGCCCCGCGATGACGAGCCTCGTCGGTTACTCGGAGCTGACGCCGAGCCGGGGCAGCTGGTGTGGCAATGACATCTGGCACGAGGTGCTGCCGCCCGCCCAGACGCACGCCGCCCGAGAAATGGTGACAAAGCTGGGCGACGTCATGCGCCGCGAGGGCTACCTCGGCTACTTCGAGGTGGACCTTTTGCATGACCTCGACTCCGACGAGCTCTACCTCGGCGAAGTGAACCCCCGCCTGAGCGGTGCGAGCCCGATGACGAACCTGACCACCGAGGCCTACGCCGACATGCCGCTGTTCCTCTTTCACCTGCTCGAGTACATGGACGTGGAGTACGAGCTCGACATCGACGAGATCAACTCGCGCTGGGAGCGCGGCTATGGCGAGGACGAGGTCTGGGGCCAGGTGATACTCACCGAAACCTCGCCGGATATCGAGATTTTCACCGCGACGCCGCGCACCGGGGTCTGGCGCATCGATGACGAGGGCCGGGTCTCCTTTTCGCGGACCGCCAACGACTGGGCCACGCTGCTCGACGGCTCCGAGGCCTTCTACATGCGGGTCGCGGCGCCCGGTGACTTACGTTCCGAGGGCGCTCAGCTGGGCGTGCTGGTCACTCGCTCACACCTGCAGACGGACGACTATCAGCTCAGCGAGCGCTGCCAGCGTTGGGTCAAAGGCATGAAGGCGAAGTTCGTCTCGACGCCCCTGACTCCGGCCGCGCCGATCGTCTCACGGCTCGTCGCACGCGCGTGAGCCGCCCGGCGGGCATCTCACTCGACAACTGGCTGGAGCCCCCCTACTCGCATTGGTCGTTCCAACACGTCGAAGACTTCGTGCCGACCGCGCGAATCTCGCGCGGGACCGGACCGGTCGCCACGATCGCGGCGTCCCCCGCTCCCCTGGCCGAGATCGCGGTGACCAACACCAACGGGACGTCCACCACCGTCGGCGCGGTGATGGCCGCCACGGCCACCGACGGCTGGGCCGTCGCCTACCGCGGGTCGCTGATCGCCGAGGAGTATCGGGACGGCATGCGGGCCGAGACCAGGCACCTGCTGTTTTCGGTGAGCAAGTCGCTGGTGGCAACCGTCGTCGGCGCGCTGCATGGCGCCGGCGCGATCGATCTTGATTCGCCGGTCACGAGATTGATTCCGGCCCTGGCGAATTGCGGCTACGCCGGCGCGACGGTGCGCGACCTGCTGGACATGAGGTCGGGCATCGCCTTCTCCGAAAACTACGACGACCCGGCCGCGGAGATACACCTGCTCGACCAGGCGATGGGTTGGGCGCCCAGGACTCGGCCGGACGCACCCGCCACGCTGCAGGAGTTCCTGCTCACCTTGCGGCAGAAGTCGGCTCACGGTGGGCCATTCCAGTACCGCTCGTGCGAAACCGACGTCCTCGGCTGGATCTGCGAAGTCGCCGGCGCCCAGCGGATGCCGGAGCTGATGTCCGAACTGCTGTGGAGCCGCATCGGCGCCCAATACGACGCCACCATCGCCGTCGACGCGGCGGGAACTGGATTCTTCGACGGCGGCGTGAACGCCTGCCTCACCGACATGATCCGGTTCGGGTCGCTACTCCTGCACGACGGCGCCTCGTTGACCGGCCAGCAAGTGGTGCCGGCGGCGTGGATCGCCGACACCCTCGACGGCGGTCCCGACTCGCGCGATGCTTTCGCCGCCAGCCCCGATGACACCGAGCTGCCCGGTGGCATGTACCGCAACCAAGTCTGGCTGCCCTACCCCGACAGCAACGTCGCGCTGTGCCTGGGCATGTGCGGTCAAATGATCTATGTCAACCGCGCTTCGGAGATAGTTGCCGCCAAGCTATCCACCCAGCCGCACTCGCACGAGCCGCACATGCTGGACACGTTGCGTG
Source organism: Mycobacterium sp. UM_CSW (assembly GCF_000455205.1). Lineage (GTDB taxonomy): Bacteria > Actinomycetota > Actinomycetes > Mycobacteriales > Mycobacteriaceae > Mycobacterium. Next base: position 11,114 of record NZ_AUWQ01000067.1, read on the forward strand.
CATTCGATGCGGTGGCAGGCGAACTGGCCGAGTCCCCCACCGCGGCTATCTCTGACGAATAAAAGTGACCCGCGCCGGCCTCCGCCGCTTGACGAGCTGGCTTTCCTGGCGTTGGCGCTCCCACCACGCCCGCAGGGTCTGAACATCGATCGGCGCGGTCGGGTCGTCAAAAGGCGATGGTGCGGTGTACATGGCGCCTTCGTTCTGCATATTGTAGACGGGAGCGTTCACTATTTACTGTGAGCATACTATGCGTCGATAAGAGTCGCCAGTGACGGTCGGTACATCGCGCTCCCGACGCCAGAGGGGCACACTCAAAAGTATGGATGGCGTTCTGATTTTCGATGGGAACTGCGGGGTGTGCACGCGTGCGCGCAACGGCCTCCTCCGGCTCGACAGGACCGGGCGGCTGCGAACCGAGCCCATGCAGAAGCCAGGAGTGTCCGAGCGGCTGGGAGTTGCATCGGAGCGCTTGTCGGAAACGAGCTGGTGGCTGGATTCGTCGGGCGCGGTGTTCGCCGGCGCGGAGGCGATGAACGCGGCGCTATCGACGGCGCTGGGAACGCAATTGCCGCTACGCATCTACCGCGTGCCGGGAATCCGTTCGGTGCAGGAGGCGGTTTACCGCTGGGTGGCCGCACACCGGTATCGATTCCGCGGAGTCACGCCGTTGTGCGAATCTCAACCCGAGGAGTGCCTTGCTCCTCAAGCATCCTGATTGAAGAAACCAACGGTGGGCCACCGGTCGGGAACGCGATAAGCGACTGTAGCGTGACGGCCGTGAAGTCCTCCTCTGTCACGCTCGCGGCTTGCGTCGCAGCGCTCGTCCTCCCGTTCGCCGCACCCGGCATGGCAACCGCGGCCGGCTCGTGCCCGACCGCAGCACCGCCGAACGGTGGCACGCCCGAGTGGACGCTGACCGGGACCACCGGCAGCGTCGCGGTCACTGGATCCACCGATACGACGGCTCCGTGGGTGAACGTGACGACGCCGTTCAGCGTGAGCCAGACCCAGGTGCAGACGCTGCGCGCCGGCGATGGACCGGTGGTTCCGGGCACGGCCAAAGTTTCCGTCTGCTACATGGGCGTCAACGGACGTGACGGATCCGTGTTCGACAGCAGCTACGAACGGGGCGCGCCCGTCGACTTTCCACTTGGCGGCGTCGTGCCGGGCTTCCAAAAGGCCATCTCAGGACAAAGGGTGGGATCCACCGTCGCGGTGGCAATGACCTCCGCGGATGGGTACCCGAACGGTCAGCCCAGCGCGGGAATCCGGCCGGGCGACACACTCGTCTTCGCGATCAAGATCCTCAGCGCCTCGAGCTGAGCGCCGATTTTCCAGCGCCGGAATCATTTTCAACAACTGCACCAGCGCGTGCTAACCTGGTCGCTTGGATGTTTTTGGTACATCCACATTTGAATGAGAGAAGTAAGTAAATGGCACAGGGAACTGTGAAATGGTTCAACGGGGACAAGGGCTTCGGCTTCATCACCCCCGACGAAGGTGACAAGGACCTCTTCGTCCACTACTCGGAGATCCAGGGCAGCGGCTACCGCACCCTCGATGAGAACCAGCGGGTTCAGTTCGAGGTTGGGCAAGGAGCGAAAGGTCCTCAGGCAGTTGGAGTCACAGCCGTCTAGGGGAACTCACAAACCTGACAGTGGGCTGGTGCGGTAATCCGCACCAGCCCACTGTAGTTTTCGGGGCTTTACCTAATGCTCAACGTCTGACACGAAAACGCTTGACCCGTGACGTCGTTCCCGCTACCAATTCGACTCGGCTTCTTGGCAATTGAAGGTGCGCCGCCAGCAGGCGGATGACCGCTTCGTTGGCCTTGCCATCCACCGCTGCCTCCCGGACGTGGATCGTCAGCTCGCCGTCGGGCCCGACCTCGACGAGGGGCCCCTTGCGGCTGCCGGGCTTGACCTTGACGACGACGGAGTCGTTCATGCTGCGTAAGGCTACCGGCGCGGACTCGTATGTTGCCTCACGGAGAACGTTCACGCGGTTGTCGGTGGCTGCTGCTATTTCTTGAGCAGCGACAGATTGGGGTCGGGATGGACAGCGCAGGTCTGGCCCAGCGTGGCGAACGGTTCCGCCGGCTACACGACGGCGACGAGATGCTGGTGCTGCCCAACCCCTGGGACGTTGGCACCGCACGGTTGTTCGCCAACCTCGGATTTCAGGGACTGGCGACTACCAGTGCGGGACTGGCGTTTTCATTGGGTCGGCGCGATGGCGATGGCGCCGTTGGCAGGAGCGAGACCCTCGAGCATGTGCGCACCGTCGTCGACGCGACCTCGTTGCCCGTGACCGCGGATTTGGAGAACGGCTTCGGAGCGTCGCCCGAGACCGTGGCAGAGACGGTGCGTCTCGCGGGCGAGGTCGGCCTGGCGGGAGCTTCAATCGAAGACGCAACGTACCGGCCTGAGGACCCGATCTTCAACCGCGAACTGGCGATCGAACGAATCCAGGCCGCCGTGGAGGCCGCGCGGTCGCTGCCGTATCCCTTTACCCTGACGGCTCGCTGCGAGAACTTCATCCGCGGCCGACCCGACCTCGAAGACACGCTGTCACGGCTTCAGGCCTTCGAAGCCGCCGGCGCCGACGTGCTTTACGCGCCCGGCATTCCCGACGAAGCGGCCCTTCGCCTCGTGTGCAGCAGCGTTTCGAAGCCGCTCAACTATGTTGCCGGGATCGGGCCGGCCCGTTTCACCGTCGCCGACCTCAAGGAATTCGGGGTGCGCAGGGTGACTATCGGCACCTCGTTTTGCCGCGCCGCGCTGACCGCCGTCGTCCGTGCCGCGCGTGAGGTGCTTGACAGCGGGTCGTTCAACTATCTCGATGGCGTGTACAGCGTGGCCGAGTTCAACGCTCTCATCGATCCCCACGTGGGCGACCGCTGACGTCGTCGGCCCAATCGATCTCGTCAATCCCTGGCAGGGCCGCTACAGATCGACCGAGCACGATTCGCAGAGCGGCGTCAACGCGTCGCGACTCTTCGAGGCTGAGATAACCCACGCTGTTGCCGAGGCGACCGGGATCGACCGCCGCGGTTTGTTCGGCGAGCACCCGTGTGACTTGGCCCTCGATCTCGACTTCGGGCCGAAAGCTTGCGGCCCGAGCGGATGTGGAGGTGGGGGCTACTAGCAATGTCGACAACGGCAGTTGGTCGGATTGAACTACGACGGCGTATCGCGAGCCGGCCTGCTCGTGTCCGCGTCCCCGCCGAGGAGCATGAAGCCGGAAAACCTCACCACGCACGCAGGGTCTCCATGTCGCGCAGCACCTGCAATGCCTCGGCGCGGTCTGCCTCGTCTGCGGCGAGCTCTTCGGCTTCGGCGCGCACGGCCGCGGCGGCCTTCCGACGCGCGGCCTCGATGAGCGCTGCCCGCACAGCCGCAGAAACTGGTGTGCCATCCCTGGTCAAGACGGCAAGCGCGCGGGACGCATCCTCGTCCGGGCGGAAGGTGATCGTGTCAGCCACAGAATCGAGTGTAATACAAAATGTAAGACACGAGCGTCGCCCCGGCGGCCGGACGGCGAAGCCGCCGTGTCACGACTCGCCGGTGCGGGCGCGCCACCATCGCCACCATATTGACGGGTGCCGAAGGAGCGTGGGCAGCAGCCAACCCGAAGGGCGGGATCAGCCGGGCGGCGGCACCAGCGGCGGCCGGCACGCGTTGGCGGTCGGATCCCACCACCAACCGTTGTCGCATGCCAGCGGCTGCGGACCGACACCGAGCGGCCGGCACACGTTAGCCGTCGGATCCCACCACTGGCCGGCATCGCACGCTAGGGGTTGCGGCCCGACGCCCAGCGGCCGGCACGTGTCGGCCGTCGGATCCCACCACTGTCCTGCGTCGCATTGCAGCGGGATCGGCGCCCCGAGCGGTCGACAGACGTTGGCCTTCGCGTCCCACCACTCGCCGTTCGCGCAGTCGGCCCGACTCACCGCCGGCATCGCGAAGGTCACGGCCGCCATCGACCCCAACGCCACGCCCGCGGCGGACACCGCACGGGTAATCCACGTCTTCATTTCGAGCCTCCCCCAGTCGACATATGCATCAATCGAACCGAGCCGAGCTATCGAGGTCAAGGCCGCAGCCGGCACCGCTCCGGCGCGGCTACCGTGAATCCCGTGACCTTTGCTACTGAACACTCGGATGACGAGGTCGACATTCGACAGCGAACTGACCAGCTGGCGGCCGCGATTCGCGCCGCGGATCTCGAAGTCGTGATGTCGATCTATGCGCCGGACGTCGTGTCGTTCGACATCGAACCGCCCCTACAACACGTGGGGACGGAGGCAAAACGGCGAAACTGGGAACGCGTCTTCGCGGCATACGAGCACCCGCTCAGTTACGAGATTCGCGACCTCACCATCACCGTGGGCGACGACGTGGCATTTGCTTACAGCCTGAATCGGCTCAGCGGCGCGTTGAAGAGCGGACCGACGACCACCGGCTTCTGGGTCCGCGCGACGACGTGCTTCCGGAAGCTCGATGGCCGCTGGTTCATCGCCCACGACCACGTGTCGGCTCCTTTGGATGTGCCAACGGGCGCCGGGCTACTCAACCTGGAGCCCTGAGGAGGACATTGGCAGTAGTTGGCAGTTCATCGGGTGGTCCTGGCAGCGGCCCTGAGGTGCGATGACGGACAAGGGTCGGGACGGAACGCTCAGGGAGGAACAACCGACATGCCGCAGCTCGCACTTCGCCAGGCCAACATCGAATACCAGGAACTCGGACCGCAGGATTCACCGCACCCGCCGGTGCTGTTCGTCCACGGCATCCTGGTCGACGGGCAACTGTGGCGCGATGTCGCCGACGGCCTGGCGCGTCGAGGTTTCCGCTGCATCGTGCCGACGTGGCCGCTGGGCTCGCACACCATCCCGGTCAAGGACGCCACCGCGCTGTCGCTGCCCGGGGTTGCCGAGATGGTCAACGACGCGCTCGTCGCCCTCGACCTCTCCGATGTGACGCTGGTCGGCAGCGACACCGGAGGTGGAATATGCCAACTGGTCGTCGACGCTCACCCGGACCGAATTGGCCGTCTGGTGCTCACCAACTGCGACGCCTTCGACAAGTGCCCGCCATTCCCCTTCGACGTCGCGTTCGCGGCACTACGGGGCCCCGCCTCGATCAAGGCGCTGGCCCAACCCCTGAGGTTCCGCGCGGTGCGACAGTCGCTGTTAGGGTTCGGCCTGCTCGTCAGCAAGGCCGATCCGGACCTCACCGCCGCCTGGCTGCAGCCCTGCCTGAAGGACTCACGAATCCGCCGCGACATGGCTGCGTTGGCGCGTAGCGTGGCGCGCTTCGATCTGACCGATGTCGCCACCCGCCTGCCCCGATTCACCAAGCCCGTCACGCTGGTGTGGGGCCAGCGGGACCGCTGCTTCACCCCCGGCCTGGGCCGGCGCCTGGCCGAGTTGTTCAGCAACGCGAAGCTGATCGAGGTGCCCGACGCGAAAACGTTTGTCGCCCTTGATCAGCCGGATGCGGTGATCGACGCGATAGCGACGATCACCGCGGTGAGCGCGTAGCACTCCGGCGTCTGCCGGACTTCCGTGGGTAAATCCCGCGATCGGCAGCGATGAATTCCGGGCGCGCCACCAGTCATACCTAGGAGAACGGAGTAATCGACAGCGCGAACGAAAGAGGTCTGGTCCGATGCCCTCCAACAACACGGCACTACCACCAATCGTCGACCAGCAGACCTGGCGCGCGGCGCTCGACGCCCTGCGCAAGCGTGAGAAGGCCGCCACCCGGGAGCTCGACGCGATCGCCGCCCAGCGGCGCCGGCTGCCGATGGTCGAATTGCCTGACTACACCCTGATCGGGGCCGACGGGCCCGTCCGCCTGGTGGACGTGTTCGACGGCCGGTCGCAGCTCATCGTCTATCACCACATGTGGTCCGACGGCGCGGAGTGGCAGTGCGGCGGGTGCACGGGCTTCACGTCGCAGTTCACCCGGTTGGAGTTCCTCGACAATTACGACGCCCGCTTCGTCATCGTCACCAACGGACCGATCGAGGAGGCACTCGCCTACAAGCGCAAGGTCGGTAACCGGATGGAGTGGTATTCGTCGGCGAAGAGCTCGTTCGGCGCCGACATGGACGCCCCGCCCGGCGGGGGCTTCGGCGTCAACGTGTTCCTGCGCGACGGCGACACCGTGTACCGCACCTGGCACACGAACGGGCGGGGCACCGAGCAACTCAGCCACTCGTTCGGGCTGATCGACGTCTTGCCGTGGGGCCGGCAGGAGGAATGGCTCGATTCGCCCGCAGGCTGGCCCTCCCGGCCGACATACTCGGGTTGGCTCGACTCCCCCGATATCGCCGCGGCCTATGGACCCGAGGACAACGCATGACCACGACCACCGAACGCTACGTCGTCACCCGCACCATCGCCGCGAGGCCGGACCAGATTTTCACCGTCCTTGCCGACCCCGCCCGCCACTGCAACACCGAACCCACCGACTGGGTCCGCGACGCGGTGGACACCGGACCGATCACCGGCACGGGACAGATGTTCGCGATGAACATGTTCCTCACCCAGGCCGGCGGTCACTACGTCGTCTACAACCTGGTGAACGTGTTCGACAAGGACCGCGCGATCGGATGGATTCCGGGCCAGCTCGACGAGGCGGGTAACCACAATCCCGGCGGCTGGTTCTGGCGCTACGACCTCGCACCGAACGGGGACGGCACCGATGTCACCCTCACCTACGACTGGAGCGGTACGCCGCAGGACTTCCGCGAGCGCGTCGGCGAGATGCCGATCTTCGGCGAGGACTACCTCGCCGCGTCGCTGGCGACCCTGGAAAAATCCGTCGCGAATTGACAATCGTCGTGCAGCCCTCGGGTACGTCAAAGCGGCGTTGAAGAAACCCATTTTCCGGTACGGGCAGCGAATGAAGTCGACAGGATCGAATTCCGCGGTTTTCGGTTAGACCAGGTGTTTTGGGCGCGCATTTGCGCGAGAACGGCACTCCCGAATTGGTCTCCCCAATTCGCGCCATCCGGTTTACTTTGGTAGAAATCCAAGCCAGGCTTCAGCGACGTCGGTCGGTGAATGCGCAAGTTGGGAAGGCTCGCAATGAGTTGGTTGGCGGCGTCGTGGAGACGGCCTGACCACTTCGACTGGCTGACCGGTTACCTGCAGGCTCACGGCCTGAGCACCCCCACCCGCCGCATCATGGCGGGGGTTTCGGCATCGTTGGCCTTGTGGCCGGCAAACGTCCTGTGGGGAGTGCCCCCGTATTTGCCGGGCCTTTCGCTGGCGGTGTCGGTGCTGGCCGGATTGATCGGGCTAGTCATGGCGGCGCTTTGGCTGACACGCTGGCCCACGCGCCGGCAATCGATCTTTTTCGCGATGATGGGCAGCGCGAGCATCGTGATCGGCTGCGTGACGCAGACCCAGCCGATGGTCGCGCTGATGGCATGCTCGGCCTTGGCCGTGTCGGGCGGATACCTCGCGTTTTTCCACACCGCCCGATATATGGTCGTGAATTTCTTGCTGGCCGGCGCGGCGGGCGGTGTCGAGGTGGCTCGCCTGGTCACGGCTGGCGAGACGACGCTGGCCCTCACTGGCTACTTTCTGGTGCTCGAACTCAACGTGGTCGTGCCCTTCGCTATCCATATCGTCGTCCGGGCGCTGGGCGTAGATCTGTTGCGCGCCGACCGGGACCCGCTCACCGGTCTGCTGAATCGGCGCGCCTGCGATCGCGCCATCATCGGCCGCATGCTTGCCGGCCACGACCACATGTTCCTGGCCGTGGCGATGGTCGACCTCGACCACTTCAAAGCGGTCAACGACAGCAGAGGACACGCCGCGGGCGACGAGGCGCTCGTCGCGGCGGCCCGCGCGATAACCGCCGCGTGCCAAGAGAGCGCGGTCGTCGGCCGCGTCGGCGGAGAAGAGTTTTTGATCGCGGACGTCGTCGCGACACAACGCCCGCAGGGATGGGGTCACAAGTTCTGCAATGCGGTCGCGGCGATTCCCGCCTCGGTGACGGCCAGCGTGGGGACCGCCACCCTGCCGTTGCGCGACGTGGGCTGCGACGACGTGGAACAAGCGCTGCGCCAGCTGGTCGCCGATGCCGACACCGCTATGTACGAAGCCAAGAGATGCGGCGGAAACCAAGCTCGACACCACCGCTCCCCCGCGCCGGCGGCGATGTCCTGACGACAGAGTCCCCACTGCCGCGAGAACACTAGATCCTGCGCCAAACGGCGCGCGCTGCCTTAGCCTGTCTAAGACACTTGTGCATGCGACGACGGGCGCGGCCGGGCGTGGGGATTCGATATGGCGGAGCAGGTCGTCGGACGGCGAGCTGAAGAACGAGTCGTTACAGAATTTCTCGAATGTGTGCCGCGTGGGGCCGTTGCTCTGGTTATTGAGGGTGACCCGGGTATCGGCAAGACCACGCTGTGGTTTGACGCGGTAGACCTCGCCGCGGCGCGTGGCTTCCGGACGTTGAGCTGTCGCGCGGCTTCGGCCGAATCTGTGCTGGCCTACACCGTATTGGCCGACCTGCTCGGCGATGTCGACGACTCGATTTGGGCGGACTTGCCGCCACCGCAACAGCAAGCCTTGGGTGGCGCTCTGCTGCGGCGCCGCATGGACGCCCACAACATCGATCCCCGGGCGGTTGCGGCGGCATTTGTGACCGTTATCGGCCGGCTCGCTACCGAAAGTCCGGTGGTGATCGCGGTCGACGACCTGCAGTGGATGGATACCTCCAGCGCGAATGTGGTGTCGTATGCCGCGCGGCGGCTTCCGGCCGGCGCCGCCCTGCTGTGCACGACCCGTGCCGAGCGGGTCGCGGCGGCCCTGCAGCTGCCAAGCCCGGACGCGGTGCGCCGAATCCGGCTGCAGCCGTTGGCCATTGGAGAATTGCATCGCGTCGTGGTTGCTCGGCTGGGGCGGTCACTGGCTCGCCCTACGTTGTTGCGTATTCATGAGATCTCCGGCGGGAATCCCTTTTTCGCGTTGGAACTGGTCCGGGAACTCGGTGCCCACGGCCGCGCCTTCGAATTGGGTCTGCCAAGCAGTCTCACTGATCTAGTCGGGTCGAGGATTCGACGGGTTGGTGCCCCAGATGTGCTGCTTGCGATGGCCAGCCTTCCCGATCCGTCGGTCCCGGTGGTGGCTCGCGCCACCGACTCGACGCCGGAAGAGGTAGTGCGGTCGCTCGGTGAAGCAGAGAACGAAGCCGTGGTGGCAATCGATGGGCACCAGCTGCGATTCACCCACCCGATTTTGGCGCACGGGGTTTACAGCGCGGCGCCGCCGCAGCGGCGGCGCGAAATGCACGCGCGCCTGGCCGAACTCGTCGCCGAGCCCGAGTTGCGCGCCCGCCACCTCGCCCTGGCCGACACGTCTGGACAGCCAGCGACGGTGGCCGCCCTCGACGCGGCCGCCGAGATCGCGCGCAACAGAGGGGCACCGGCGGCTGCCGCGGAACTGCTAGAACTCGCATTCGGCCTGGGTGCTGATGCAGTGGAACGCCAAATCCTTTGTGCCCTATGTTATCTCGAAGCCAGCGATCCGACACGGGCCCGTCTCATGCTGGAGAACACGATCGAGCAATGTGGCCCCGGGCCGTTGCGCGCAAACGCATTGAACATGCTTGGGTTGGTCAGGCTGGTCAACGACGATTTCGCCGAGGCGGCCGCGCTGCTGGAACGCGCATTGGTTGACGCGGCCGATCACGACGCGCTCCAATCAACCATCTTGGTCATGCTGTCCTATGCGTTGTTCAATGGCGACCAGTTGCAGGCGGCTGTCGAGCGCGCAGAGCAAGCGGTCGCTGCGGCGACACGACTGGCCGATACACCACTGCTCGGGCAAGCATTAGGGATGCGGATCATGATGCGCTTCCTCACCGGCGCCGGCATTGACGACGAAAGTCTGCGGCGGGCAGTGGAATTAGAGGGCGGCGACGTCAGCATCCCGATTCCGTTTCGGCCCAGCGCGCAACGTGCGCTGCTACTGGACTGGAGCGGCCGGCACGCCGAGGCGCGAAATGGACTGCTGCGACTGCGTCGCACATGCGTCGAACGCGGCGATGAGGCAGCGCTGAGCTTTATCGACTTCAACGCCGTACTCAACAGCATTTGGCGAGGTCGCCTCGACGAGGCGGCGACGATCGCCGAGGAGTCGGTCGAACGTGCAGGCCAACTCGGTGGCGACGTTCCTCTGGCTGCGGCAGTGACGAGCCGGGCCGTGGTTGCGGCCTACTGCGGGAATGAGCAACTGGCTCGAAGCGATGCCGCCGCGGGGCTCGCGGGGTTTGAACGTGCCAACTCGTTCCGACTGCGGGAATGGGCTTTTACCGCGCTGGGATTTCTCGAAGTGTCTCTGGGCAACTACCAGGCGGCCATCGATGCGGTTCGGCCGCTGCTTTCCCGGCTGGATCCGGGTACAAATGCCACCGAAATCGTCCAAGCCACGTTCGTCCCCGACGCCGTTGAGGCGATGATCGGTGTGGGCCGCTTCGACGACGCCGAGCCGCTGATCGATGCGCTCGAGCGCAACGGTCGCCGGCTTGATCGCCCATGGATGCTGGCCACCGGCGCGCGCAGTCGGGCCATGCTGCAGGCCAGGCTCGGCGATGTGAAGGCAGCCACCGCCACGGCGGAGCTCGCCATGGCCGAGCACGAACGCCTGGCGATGCCGTTCGAGCGCGCCCGCACCCAGCTGTTGCTCGGTCAGCTGCAACGTCGCCAGCGGCGCCGCGACGCGACTCCGACCCTGCGCGAGGCCCTCCGGACGTTCCAGCAGCTCGGTACCACGGTGTGGGCCGGGCGCGCCGAAGCGGAATTGGCGCGCGGTGGCTCGGGCAGGCGGCGCGAGCAGGGGTTGACCGCGACCGAAGAGCGTGTTGCCGAGCTGGCCGCCTCAGGCATGATCAACCGCGACATTGCCGCCGCGCTGTTCGTCAGCACCAAGACTGTGGAGGTCAACCTCAGTCGCGCCTACCGCAAGCTCAACATCCGCTCGCGTGCGGAGCTGTACCAAGCCCTCCAAGTCTGGAGATCAGAATCGGATATGAGTAGGTAAACCCCTGATGTAAGCGGCCGCCATCAGCTATAGCGTGGCCGGGGTGGCGAGCATCGACGCGGGAACACACTCATTTCTTGTCGAGTGGTATGGCCCCCGCGCGCCCGCGCACTGGATCGGCGAAACCGCTCAACGCCTCAACGACCACGCCGCGGCAATGTCGGCCCGCGGTGGACTGATCCGATTGCTCATGGCGGTGGCCGTTCCCGCGGACGACTACGCGTTCGGCGTGTTTGCCGCCGATTCTGCAGAGGTTGTCGCGGAAATCTGCGCCGACGCCGGTGCTCCCCCGGAACGGATCAGTGCCGCCGTCGGCTGGTGGCAAGGGCAGGATTTTCGATCGCCGAGTGAGGCTTAGGGACTCGCCGCGCTGCGAAACTGCTCGTCAGCTTTAGCAATACGCCCTGCGCCCCCGGGTAGGGTCAGCGCATGGCCGCTCTGCGAACCCAGGTCTGTGTAGCCGGCGGCGGTCCCGCCGGACTCGTTCACGCTCTTCTGCTCGCACGTGCCGGCGTCCAGGTTGTCGTCTTGGAGAAACACAACGACTTCTTGCGCGACTTCCGCGGCGACACCGTGCACCCCACCACCCTTCGGATCATGGACGAGCTGGGGTTCGTCGACGAGTTCTTGCGCTTGCCCCACACCAAGATCACCCGTGTTGCCTTCGACGCCGACGGGACGCTTCGCACCTTCGGTAACTTCAGCGCGCTCAAACGGCTGGGATTCAACCAGCCGTACATCGCGCTGATGCCGCAGTGGGATTTCCTCGACTTCCTGGCCGAAAAGGCACGCGCGTACCCGGAATTCACGTTGATCCGCAACGCCGAGGTCAAGGAGCTCATCTTCGACGGCGACCGGGTCGTCGGGGTGCGCACGCCGGAACTTGAGGTCCACGCCGAACTGGTGGTCGGCGCGGACGGACGCAAGTCCGCCGTGCGGGAGGCCGCGGGCCTGAGCCTCGCCGCCGCGCACTCGCCGATGGACGTCTTGTGGTTCCGGCTGAAATGGCGTCCCGGCGACCCCCAAGAGCTCTTCGGAATCGCCCGTAGGGGCCTGCTGATGGCCATGATCTACCGGGGGGACTACTGGCAGGTCGCCCATCTCATGCCCAAGGGAACCGACCCGCGCGACGGTTCGCTGGAGGCGTTCAAAGAGCGACTGGTCAAAGCGCGACCGCAGCTGCGCGAACACGTCAACGACCTGCACTCGTGGGAGGACACCAGCCACCTCGACGTCCGGGTGGACCGGCTCGAGACCTGGTGGCGCACCGGCCTGCTCTGCATCGGCGACGCCGCGCACGCCATGTCTCCCGCTGGTGGGGTCGGCATCAACCTCGCGGTCGCCGATGCGGTCGCCGCGGCGAATATTCTGTGCGCCCCACTTCGCGAAAACCGGTTGACCGATGCGGATCTCGCGAAGGTTCAGCGCCGCCGCGAGCTACCCACGCGAATCATCCAGGCCGGCCAGGTCTTCATCCAGAACCGGGCCGTCGAACCCAATTTGACCGGCGACCTCTCCCCGATCAAGATTCCCAGCTTCATCGGTCGTGGGCCCTTGCAGTTCATCCCGCCGATCATCGTCGGACGCGGCTTCCGCCCCGAGCACGTGCGCACCCCGGACGTACACGCGTCCTAGTCCATTGCAGTCGATCGTTCAGCCGGCGAGCGGGGCGAACATGTGCGCCGGGTCGATGCCGAGTTGCTGAGCGACGTGGCTGGTGTCCCAATACTCGCGCCAGTGGGTGATCGCGCCGTCGCGGACCTCGAAGAGGGCGGTGACGTTGAACGTGACCGCGACACCGTTCATCGCATTCACGTCGACCCGTTCGACCACCACCGTGTCCGCGTTCGACACGACGGTGCGAATCTCGCTCCCCTCGATCATCCCGGTCGAGAGGCTGCTGTGTTTTTCCAGCTCCGCGCGGGCGGCGTCGCGCCCCACGACCACCGGTGAGAGAGGAACATGAAGCTGCCAAACGAAGTCGTCCGCCATCAACGCGGTCATCGCATCCACGTCCATGCGCTCGCCGTACGCCGCATGCAGGAAGTCGAGCACGAGCTGTTCGTTCTCGTTTTTCGCAACGGCCTGAGGCATGGTCTTTCCTAACTCGCATGACGGCTAAATAAACTGGTTGATTTAATGTCAGGCCAACCACGCTATCCGCTCGATCGGGTCGGGTAAAGACCCGGCGCGACGTTGCAGGCCGGCGCTCGGCCGATTGCCGCGCCGAATGTGGGGGTTATGGACGGATTTTGAGGCTTGAGTTCTGGGGGTG